>JAKANL010000003.1 GCA_021823685.1 bacterium
TCTCAGCCTCGACGCACGCACCGCCAGCACTTCCCCTGAGCCCCTGCAATCGCCCGGATTGCATCGCCAACGTGCAGCCGCTGAACAGACAATAAAAAAGTAAAGTTCTTTGCATATTCACAGTAAAACGCATCCTGTGGATCGTTCGGTATTCTCGGCAGCTAATCTCTTTTCCCTCATAGCCAAAAGTTCGCACAGATCTGTATGTAGACTATTGATACAACTGATCATCGCAAGCCCCTCATTGCCCAAATACGGGTTGCGCTTAAGCGCTTCCAGCTCGCCAACAACGGACCGAAGACCAGCAAGATCAAGTTTGTCCACTTTATTGCCATCATCCCAGCGATCTAAAAAAGCCTTCATATCGTTATGGAAACGAATCGCGTCATCATCCGTACCGGCAAGCCAACCACCAATGGCTGACGTCATTTTTCCCCAAATGCCAGCTTGCGCAAAAGCTGCGTTCGCCGGTCCGCTAGCTTCGTCATATTTTTTCACCGCAAGCGCTTGCGACGGCTTTTCTTCCATTGCCAACAGATGGCCGCCCATCAGGCAGCACAATAATATTTTTTGAAATTCCATCGTTATTCCTCCTCAGTTTTCACATTATTGAGAGATAGGGATCTTGAGGCGCTATCGAGAGATGAGGGTCTTGAGGTGCTGAGACGTGAGATGCCACGCACGTTTTCTATTGTCAAAGATCCTGCTGAACCTACAACTGCCGCATCACTTTTGACCTCCGCTTCTGCCAAAACCTGCAAATCTATTGCCACGAAGCCAAGCAAGTCATCTATAAAATCTTTATCAATACCGCAAAGTCGGCACGCATCAGCAAAGCGTGGACTGTCTTGAGCTGCCGCAAGATCTGCGGCCCATTTTTTGAACAACCCAAAAGCTTCTTTTTCATTAACGTTACGTCTCGTTTCATGGGCAAAAAAGCGCTGAAGTTGGTCAAAGGTAAGAACGTCGTTAAAGTCGTAAGCTTCATCACCTTTATAGAGGGACGAGTATATTTGTTCGGTTACGTCAAAAACATCAAGCAGCCGTGCGCATTCCGGATCAGCCAACATTTCCAAATCACGCCGGAAAGAGCTCAGTATCTCGTCAACGCCAGGGCCGCTTGCAAAGCGCCGCGCATACGCATCGGCAAAATGCTTGTTTTGCTTAAGACGCTCGATATTTTCTACGCAGTTTGTGAGCAAACCGCACACTTCATTCAGCCTAACATGCCGCCCCAAAGCCAAACCAAGGCCAACTTGATAACCTCCAAGAGGAGAAAGTGAACCGCGCTCTTTTTTACGTATTATACTTTGCGCCACGGCCAGCGGGCTAAAATCGGCCGTCGAATCCGAAAAAATGTCGAGATCTTTTTGAAAATCGGCAATGAGTAGCTCAACCTTCGGCGCGTTGAGTGCGCAAAGGCGGCCTATATCAGCAAAAAGCCGATTTTCTTTGACCATCTTAATGTTATCGATACATTGTTTAAGCAGCTCAAGAACTTCTTTTTCAGAAACATCCCGGTGCAACGCCAGTTTAAAACTCGATTTATAATCTTTTACAGAATGATAGCTATAACATAAGCCGAGACTCACAGACTTGGCTAGGCTTAACGCATCAAACAATGATTTAATTTCAGGATCCGACAAAAGTTGCACATCACGGCGAAATAAACCAAGCATCTCATCCATGTCGACCAATTGTCTCTTGCATAAATAGATAAAAGACTGATCGCGCTTAAGTTCTTCGAGATGCGCTATATGATTTTTAAGCAAACCACAAACTTCCTCTTCGCCGATATCATACCGTCCCATACACCAACGCAAGCCGCATTCATAGTTCAAAAAACAGCAGGCTACCCTGTCATTCTCTTCTTTTTCTGTTTTAGATCGATCTTGCATATAAAACAAAAAATTTACCGATGAATCCGAAAAAAATTTCATCGCCTGCAAATCTCGCTGAAAAAGCTCAAGAATCCAATCAAGATCGTCTCGAGCGATACCGTTCACCGAAGACAGATGGGCATATGATGCGCTATTTTTGAGGGCGAGCAAATCAGTTATATTTTTTTCGAGCAACCCAAAACGCGTTAGCTCGCGCAAATCCACAAGCGCGCGGTCATACGCCTCAACTATAGGATACTCGCCGAGATAATGCATTATCCGACGCACACGGTGCAACACTCCTTCCTCACCAGGCGTGTCAAGCGCATTGAAAGAACACTGAAACTTGCGCGCCCTGGACGCTATATCTTTCATGCTTATAGCGGATCGATCAGACGTTGCCGGGACAAGTGCTTGCGATGGTTTTTCTTCCATTGCCAATAAGTGGCCACCCATCAAACAGCAGAAGAATAACATTCTTTGTTTTGTCATCTAAAACCCCTTAAAAAGAAACCTTTTTTCTCAATACGTACATCAAAGCGTGTCCCCATCAAAAGAACTATTGCCCCTGCCAATAGCGATACCAATATTCTAAGTCCCCTCTAAAGTATTGTATCAATTGGTCAAGACGATTTCTGGAATATTGGATGCTTATAAGGTAATAGTCGGTACAATATGGATTAAATTTAAGCGCCTCAAGTTCACGCACAGCAGAATGAAGAAGACAGTAGGCCGTTTGCCCGTGAGGCAAAAGATACCCCGCCTGTGCAAAAGCGGTAGTATACGCAAGGTTTATAGGATTCGCCCTCAGCTGCGAAACCAGCGACCATACGGCATCATATTTTTGAACCAAGTCACACACGTACTGAGCAGAAAGAGACATCATTCTCGCTCTGAGAGCTGCTTCGTCTTCCGTGACGGCGCAATAAACCCCGGCATGGTTGCTCACGGGAGCTCGGCGTAATTCACGCCGCTGTTCACGCGCTAAATCGGCGGCCTCACGTATCGTAGCCAAATCGCGTTCTTTGGCAGCCTCAGCGGCAGCATCGGCCCATTCCTTTTCCATTTTTTTTAACCAAATCGCATCAAGCACCGATAAATCTTTATCAAAAGCAAGCCGCAATTCATTAACCCAGGTTTTACTTATCCCGATAGATTTGAGGGTTGCATCACTAAAATACGGGTTGCTTTCAAGCGCCTTAAGATCGCGTATGTAGCGATAAAGCACGCGACAGGCGTCATTGCTGTTTCGGACAGATTCACCAATAGCATCGAAAGCCTCGGTATATCGAACGATTATTTGGGCATCGCGCCAATCACTAATAGAATGACCCGCGGCGACAAAAGCCGCCTCGGCGCGCATATCTTGGCTAGAATCACGCACACGATCCAAACTCTTCTTCAGGGTGGCGTATTTTTGCAGCATGGCCAATAACTCTTCACGAGAAAGATTCGCAATTCTCTGCCTATTCGCCTCATCGCCAGACCAATCAAGCTGAGAAAGACTATAAATACCTAAGAGGCCCAGACCAATGGCACCCACAACAACAAGCCCTTCCAGAACAGTATTCCGACGGTCTGAATCTCGCCGTCCCCATCCATCTGTATCTGGCGTCATTGCCTGCAATTGGCCGCTTGCCAAAAAACAGAAAAGTAACATTCTTTGCGTATTCATCGCAAAAATCCTCAAATTTCCCATTTTATTAACCGACACAACGCATTTTTCTTAACGGATCACATATGAATATATGTTCAACGTCATAAGCCGCCTGATATCTCTCAAACCGTTTTTTTGTTCCGAGTCTTCATTCGCAACTTTCCGCAGAATCTTCTCATCGCGAGTAAGCGTAGCTTTTAGATCGGCAAACCACGCTGTATTAATAGGCAAACCTGACTCATTTTTCAATGCACTAAGATTTGCATCCGTAAAATACTGGTTACAATCAACAGCATCAAGGTCACGAATATAGTGCTGAATTATCTCAACGACGTCCGAGGAGTTTTCTACGTTATGCCTGACGCCATCAAGTGCTCGCCAGTAGCCAAGCAACGTTATCTCATCATCTGATAAAGCTTGAAAAACCGCTTTAAGAAGCTGCGCATTGGGAAATTCCCTAACATGCAACGTCTTATCAAGCAAACTTTTCAAGCTAACCATTTCCTGCAACTTGGTAAGCAAAGCGGCAGGAGACAGGTCAGCAATTCTCCTTCGATTAACCTCGCGACTAGACGAAGCATCACATGAAATCCGATAAATGAGCGTACCCGCGCCGGCTACGGCACCAACCGCTAGCCCAACCGGGCCCCAAAAACTTGTATGCGACTCTACTGCAGCGTGTTGCTCACCGTTCTTTGAAAGCGCTTGTGATTTTTCTTCCATCGCTAATAATTGTCCACTTGCCAAAAGACAGAAAAGTAACGTTTTTTGTGTATTCATCATAAAATCCTCAAAAAAACCTAACCAAAGTATGCCTGAAAAGCTAACGATTGCAAGGTGAAACACCATCTTGCAATCGTTTTTTTAGGAACCTCTATACAAAATTTATGGCTTAGGTACCGCGCCAGGAATCATCACGGCCATTGGTCTGCCGTCGTAATTGGTCAGAACGCCACGTTCAATTAATGCCGGAATATCGCTTTGCTCATTCAAAACAACATCCTTGCCAATGACCGATCCATTGCTCAATCGCACACCATTACCCGGCGCCAAGAAATAACCTTTTGGCGTCGCAATAATTTGATACAGCTTCGTTTGAATCGTTGGATTATCTTTAACATATGGTCCGTGCCAATTTTTTGGCTCACGCAGATTCATTGACCCAACTTCTGATCCGGCAAACGTACCCACGGTCAAAAAATCGACATAATTAACTTCATGTTTGAAACTAGAAATACCGCACGATTCGTCAATATTACGGAATATTTTTTCAAGTGTCTGCACGTCATGCGCAATAAAATTATTGGTAGAAACTTTGGCTTGATACCACAATGACCCTACGGCAATTGCAATTAATGCAAAAAGAGTAGCACTAACCGCAAAAATCCATAATGTCCTTCTTCGCCCCTTTCCGCGAACGCCCTCTATATCCATCGCCCCCTGCATCGCATCACCAGAACTCTGGCGGCGCATTGCCATTCGTTTACGCACCATTGGGTACTCCTTTACATTTTTACTTCACAGGACCCATAACTATGCTTCTATTCCTACCGCACAAACCCAAACTAATCAAGAGCCCTTCCCAGGAAATACTGAGTCTTTTTTGCATAAAAACAAGCACGCTTCGACAAGCGCAGCGTGAGCGGGTGTATAGGCGGATTACGCTTATTTAATGTAATCTAATTTCATAACCGCACGCACCTGCGCAAGGGTATTGGCAGCGATAGCTTCGGCTTTTTTCGAGCCTTCAAGAGCTATCCGCATAACTTGTGCTCGATCGCCAGCAAATTCAGCCCGACGCTGCCTGATCGGCGCCAAGAAAGCTTCCAAGACTTCGATAAGCCGTTTTTTGAGTACAACGTCGCCCAACCCGCCACGGCGATAATGCGCTTTAAGTTCCTCAACCTTTTCTTTTTCCGGATCGAAAATATCCAGATACGCAAACACAATATTGCCTTCTACTTTGCCCGGATCGGCAACGTGTACATGCCCCGGATCGGTATACATGCGCATCACTTTTTCAGACAATTGCTTGCTTGAATCACACAAATAAATCGCGTTACCCAATGATTTACCCATCTTGGCCGCCCCATCGATGCCGGGCAAGCGCTGCGCTTTGGTCAACACCGCTTTTGCCTCAACCAACACGTCCGTTTGATACAACCGGTTAAACGTACGCACAATTTCATTGGTTTGTTCGATCATAGGCAATTGATCTTGCCCAACCGGCACAAGCGTTCCCTTAAATGCCGTAATATCTGCTGCCTGACTCACCGGATAGGAGACAAATCCAAGCGAAACATTTTCTTCCATATTTTTCTGCTTAATTTCCGTCTTGACGGTTGGATTACGCAAAGCACGGTTAAGTGTCACTAAGTTTAAATAATATACCGTAAGTTCAAAAAGCTGTGGTACCAACGATTGGATAAAAATCGTCGTTTTTTGCGGATCAATACCCACGGCCAAATAATCAAGCACGACTTCGCCGACATTTTCGCGAACTTTTTGCGGGTTTTCATAGTTATCCGTCAGCGCCTGAACGTCAGCCAACATAACAAACTGATCATATTTCTGTTGCATTTCAACGCGACTGACAAGCGAACCAACATAATGTCCCAAGTGAAGTGGGCCGGTTGGCCGGTCACCGGTTAAAACAATATCTTTTTTCATGAGTATGCTCTCGGTAATTTTTTGCATCCACACACACTTTTTAGTATACGCAAAATCTGCACTTGGCAAAACTACTCTGCCATGATACAACAACTATAAAAATAGGGAGTACCATTATGAACAATTACTACGTGCATTTGCTCCATCTGTATTCATGGCGCGACGGCATCGAGGTACTCATGCTGGCGACTGCTGTGTACGCTGCTTCGCGCTGGCTAGCCGCCGGCAAATCAAAACAACTTCTCATATACACGTATCTCATCTGCGCTCTTTTCGGCATCGCGTATCTAGCTGATCTTGATACGATCGTTCAATTTTTTGTGATGGCCTGGCCGGGCCTGCTCATTCTTCTCTTCATAACCAGAATGCAGCGTGTTCCCGAATACCAAGCGCCCAAAACAATTATCCCGGCCAAATCATCAGAAAAAGAGTGGATTCCGCTCCTTCTGCGCGCCATGTTTAAAGGTGCACAATATCAAAAAGATCTCATTTTTGTTATCGAGGGAACGCATAATCTGACCTCGCTGCTTACTAAACCAATTGAAGTACAAAGCAATTTACAACACGGGTTACTCGATATCATTATTGAAAGTTCAACAATCAAAACAAGCGGCTTAGTCTGGCTCAATCACACCGGTACGCTTGTTGGATTCAATGGCACCTGGCAACAAGAAATTGATTTAGAGTGGTTAACGGCCAATCATGAACAATATAGCCGCTGGGAACAAGAAGCTCTTTTTTGGACGAATAAAACTGATGCAATTGTACTGCGCATGGACCCTGAAACACGCCTGATCACCATCATCGCGCAGGGAACGCATGCGCCAGGGCTCTCAACCCAGCAGGCGCAGACCGTTATCACGCAATACGTGAGAAAATATATGTATCTGCCAAGCTCTAGGAGTAGCCAACCATGTATATCTCGCTAAAGCGCGTGCTGCTTTCTAATGGCGTTATCGTAATTTGTTCAATCATCATCGGATACAGCCTGTGGCTCATGCTTTCGCGCAACCAACTCATACAGCACACCATAACTATTCCCGTGCATATCAAAACCAACGAAGGATTATCGCTTGGACAAGCACAAATCGAAGCTCTCATTGAGGGCTCGCGTACCAATTTGCGTGCTATTGTCCAACGTCCCCCGAGTGTTTTGATTAATATCACTCCCCAGGAACGGCAAAGTGTCGCCATTCAGCCACACGATATCAGACTTCCGCAAACGATTACGTTACTAGAATATAAGCCAACGCACATCAGCGTTTAGCAGTTGGTAAGAGCATATAGGCATGTTAAAAAGTTGAGGACAAGAGCCTTAATCATACGAGGTGCGATTATGACCGTACGGTTCATCATAGGAGCGTTGATTTTGGTAGGCCACGTATCAGAAACCATCGCAAAATCTAACCCTTCCCCCCAAAAATACCTTTCACAAAAACAGCAAAAAAAGACGCCCGGCCTCGCTAAACTCGATAGCCGTTTAAGTGGTTTTCTCAAAGCAAATGGTGGTTCGGTTCATGCGCAAACATTGATAGAAGCCAAAGACATCGGCAGAGCGGCGATACTCGCCGCAAAAATAGCCTCAAACAGTATTGGTACTCAGCACATCGCAAACAATGCAATTACGACGGCCAAAATAAAAAATGGCGCGGTAACCGCCGAAAAAATTGCCGATCAAAGCATCACGCCCAATAAAATTGCCAGCCCCATTCCGAACAGCTTCATCGATTCCATCGCGGCGCCGGGCAAAGTCGCTAATAGTGCGACCTCAGCGACCAACCTAAGTATACCGCTCACCATCATTTCACGCGATGCCAACAACAATTTTGAAGCCGGAACTATTAGGGCAAATCTTGATGGCAACGTTGTCGGAACGGTCATTGGCAATCTCACTGGCAACCTCACGGGTAGTGTAACGGGAAATTTGCAGGGCACCGTCACGGGCGATGTCACGGGTAACGTAACAGGAAATGTACACGGCAACGTAACTGGTGATGTAACCGGGGATGTTACAGGTAATCTTACAGGCAATGTCACAGGAGATGTCCGCGGCAATGTAACCGGAAATCTGCATGGCAACGCAATTGGAAACGTAAAGGGCAACGTTGTTGGCGAGCTTACTGGTAACGTCCAAGGCGATGTGACGGGCAATCTCACGGGTAACGTAACCGGAAATGTACAAGGAGATCTTACCGGTAACGTCACCGGTACCACGATTACTGCTAAAACCATTACCAGCTCAATCGGCACATTTGGCGCCATTTCAACCACAGGCGCCACAGCGTTAAATCCCAAGCTCAATGGCTTTGTCGTGGCGACAGCTGGCGTTCTTGCAAGCCAAGCGCTGATACAAACAGCCGATCTTGCCAACCAAGCAGTAATCACTGATAAAATTGCTGATCAGGCGATCACGCCACAAAAAACAACGGCTTGTGCCATCAACACCCCATGCAGCCTCGTCGTTCGCGATGGCCAGGGTAATTTTGCGGCCAATATGATCACGGCCCGATTAAATGGCGACGTTGCTGGTAACGTGACAGGTGATGTAATTGGTAATGTCACAGGAGACGTAAAAGGCAACGTAAGTGGCAATCTCACCGGTAATGTTACGGGTGATATCGCAGGTAATATAGTAGGCAACGTCACTGGCGATGTAGCCGGTAACCTTACCGGTCACGTCGCAGGAGATGTCTGTGGCAATGTGACGGGAAATCTTACCGGCAACGTCACCGGTACCACGATTACTGCCAAAAACATTAACAGTTCGGTGGGCAATTTTGGAGATATCTCCGTTACGGGAACAGCGTACGGACCATTCGTTCCCGTTGGCAGCGTCTTCCCTTTTGCAGCGCACAAAGCACCAAGTGGGTATTTACTTTGTGATGGCTCCGCCGTTTCCCGCACAGAGTACGCCTCTTTATGGAACGCAATTGGCACCGCCTATGGCGCCGGTGATGGCGCAACTACGTTTAATATTCCCAACGTGTGCAGCGTCGCTATAGTTGGACTAAAGCAAGCCGACCAAGATTTTGACACCTTAGGGAAAACGGGCGGATCTAAAATGCTTTTCATCGCTACACAACACCTGCCACGCCACACCCACGAAATCATCGACCCCGGACATGACCACTCGGTTACCGACGCCGGACACACTCACGGCTTTTCAACCTACAAACCAACGACAGGAGGAAGTAAGGGACGTCTGCCAAATGCTTCGGACATCGCAGCCGCATCAACAAGCGATAGATCAGCCGCAGGAATTACCGTCGCCGCAAACACCTCCGGCATCACCTGCGATTATACGGGAAACGGCACACCGCTCACGTACATGCCGCCATACATCGTCATGAACTACATCATCAAATACTGAGAACGGACCACCGAGCGTGAAAAAACGCGGTCACCCCGCTGCAATAGAAAAAAGTACACCATCCAAGAGTTGGTCAGAGCCGCCGTTTTTTAGGTGCCAATCAAGATTACATAACTGCGCATGCGCAGTAAGTAAATGCAGCGGCTTGGCAAGTTGCCAATCACGTTGAATAAAGGAGAATGGCAGTTTTAAAGAAATCTTTCTGGTATCGCTTTGCTCACGCTTGGCCTGCACAAAACAATACGCCCGAAACACCTGCTCAGAAAAATACGCCAGCCAAAATTGTGGCGGATATTGTTCTTTGGCCGTATCCCACAATAAGGCAAATGCTTTTAAATCTTGCGAAAAAAGCGCTCCGCTCAACGCAAAAAGCGAGCCCTGTAAAGGAACCAACATCGGCAACCATTCACGCATAAAATCATCACGCCCTGCGCCAACAACAAGCCCGTATTCAATCAAGAGCACCAGTTGTTCAAAGGTGAGCACCGTATTTTGACTAAATAACCTCTGCACAAATGCCGCGATACGTTCGCGCTCCGTCTCAGGCCACAGTGGCAATAAAGTTTTGAATGTTTTATGGTCAATCTGGCGTGGAAATTCAACGGTGCGTACGGTTGCGTTATCAATTGGCTGAGCACTCAACCAAACAATACTATGCGGACCAGTATATGCAGCAACATAGGCTGACCACTGCGCCAAAGCCTTTCCACTCCACGCCGAGATATCACCCAACCAATATAAACGCTGTTGCCCCAAAAAAGTCATTTCCAACTGCGCTTTAGCCTGAGAGACTGACATCACTTCGGGATCAAGAAAAACTTTTTTGTAACCGGACGACGATTGCAATAGAGCCAAGACTTTAGCAATAAGTAAGAGCTGATATTCCGACGAGCACAAACACACGTTGCCGAACTTCTCGCCCTCGTGCAAACGAGCCAAAAATTGCGCCAGTTTCATACTCGTACTTTAAACTAATTGTTTAATCGTTTGTACAATGTGTTGCGTACCGGTAAGGGCCAAATGCCGCAAACGATCAAATTGTTCCCACGTTACCGGAACGGCTTCTGCGGTGCCCTGAATTTCGATAATGTCACCATCATGCGTAAGAACAAAATTAAAATCAGTATCGATTTGATTGTCTTCATGGGCGCTTAAATCAAGAAGCGGTTCACCACCAAGCAACCCAACCGAAACGGCTGCCAATCTTTTTTCAATAATAGATTGCGTGATAATACCCGTTTCCAGCCACTGTCCCACGGCCATATCCAGCGCAATTTGCACGCCACACAGCGCAGCACAACGGGTGCTGCCATCGGCCTGTAACACATCGCAATCGATCATGATGGTCCGCTCGCCAAGCGCCTCCAATGCCGTCACGCACCGCATACAGCGCCCGATCATACGGGCAATTTCAATGGACCGACCATTGCGCTTACAAATCGTCGAATCACGCGGAGAGCGCGCCACCGTTGCAACAGGCAACATAGCGTATTCTGCCGTCAACCACCCCGACCCCTTTCCACGCAAAAAAGGCGGAACGCCTTCTGCAAGCGTTACCGCACATAAAACTTTTGTTTTTCCTAAAGAAAATAAGACCGAACCGGCCGCATATTCGTAAATATGCGGCGTTATCGTAATTTCACGCACTTGGTCACTAACGCGCCCGTCAATGCGGTTCATTTTTTAGGCGTTTCAGGTTTTTCGGTGTCAAATGCCAAGCGGATTCTGCCCGTTGAGCTATCATAATCGAGCACTTTAATATTCACTCCAGCGCCAATTGGATAGTCTTTGACCATGTTGTGTTGCTTTTCTCGCGGAATTGCAGATATGTGAAGCAACCCGACTTGGCCAGGAACAAGCTCAACAAATAAACCAAATTCTGCATGCCGTGTGATTAAACCTTTGAAGCGATCACCCGCATTAATTTGGCCGGCCAATACTTTGACCCAATTTGCCGCTTTATCGATCAAAGCGTCAGGGTTCCCAAATATAACCACTTTGCCGTCTGCATCGATATCAATAGTGGTCCCGGTTTTTTCGATAATCTCGCGAATCATCTTACCGCCCGTACCAATAACAGCGCCAATCTCATCCGTGTTTATCATGAACGAGATATATTTTGGCACCAACGGTGAAAGCTCTGGCCGTGGCTTAGTCATAACTTTTTGCATTTCACGCAAAATATGTTCGCGCCCAAGACGCGCTTGTTCCAGCGCGCGCTCAAAAACCGAACGTTCAAGCCCGTTCTTGTGCTTGATATCCATTTGGATAGCGGTAACGCCACCAGCGGTACCCGCAATCTTGAAATCCATTAAGCCAAATTCATCCTCAAAACCAGACAGGTCGGTCAACGGTTGGAACTTGCCATCCGAGCTGCGCAAGAGCCCCATGGCCACACCGCTCACCATGCCTGTAACCGGCACACCGGTATCCATAAGTGCCATCGCTGAGCTACACACCGTCGCCATTGAACTGGAACCATCAGATTCCAAAATGTCGGCAACGATGCGAACCGTATAAGGGAAATGTTCTTTTTCAGGCAAAATAGGCAAAAGCGCCGTAGCCGCCAAATTACCATGTCCAACTTCACGGCGTCCCGGCCCACGCATTGGACGCACTTCGCCAACCGAAAATGGCGGGAAGTTATAGTGTAAAATAAATGCTTTATTGGCATCTTGCGGGACAAGCTCCTCAGTGCGCATCTCATCTTGTGCGCTGCCAAGAGTAGCTGTGGCTATTGCTTGTGTTCCACCGCGTACGAACATGCATGAACCATGCGCAAACGGCAATAAGCCAACTTGCGTAGCAACCGGACGAACCTCGTCAAACGCGCGTCCATCGAAGCGTTTATTATTAACGAACACGAGCTCAGTAAGTTTTGGCTTTAAGCATGCATCAAAAATGCACTCAAGCAACTTTTCAGAGATTTCTTCGGTTTCAATTTGTTCTTTATGATTGGCAAAGAACGTCTCTTTAAGCAATGTCCGTGCTTCGACCCGCACCTTTTTATCTGCGGTAAAAAGCGGACGTATACGGTCGTCGGTCAAATATTCGCTGATACGATTTTGCCAAAGATCCCAATCGATTTCTGGTTCGCCCGATTCCTTAGGCGCCGTTCCAAAATCCTTAATAACTTTTTCTTGCCAAGCTACTTGCTCTTTAATTGCGGCATGTCCAACAAAGAAAGCTTCGACCAATTCTTTTTCAGAGACTTGGTTGGCCGCTCCTTCAACCATGCAAATACCATCTTTGTTACCACCGATAACAAGCCGCACACCAGAAGCCAGACGCTCCGCCTGCGAAGGATTTGCCTTCCAAACACCATCAACGCGCGCAACTTCAACGCCTCCAATAGGGCCCAAAAACGGCACTTTAGAAATGGATAAAGCAATCGAAGTCGCTACCATTGCCAGCGGAGTAGGACTATTTTTTTGATCGTACGAAAGCAATTGAATATAGACTTGTACTTGATTAAAAAAACGTTCTGGAAATAATGGGCGGATGGTTCGATCAATCAAACGAGCGGTTAAAACTTCTTTATCAGTCCACTTACCTTCACGCTTAAAATATCCACCCGGAATTTTACCAACGGCGGCAAACTGCTCGCGGTAATCAACGGTCAATGGCAAAAAGCCTGGAAATTCTTTGGCCGCATCGCTTACTACCGTCGCAAGCACCACCGTGCCACCCTGTTGTATCCATGCTGAGCCATCTGCCTGTTTGGCAAATTTTCCCAGCTCAAGTTCGTATCCAAATCGCTCTAACGTAAATCGCTTCGACATTCTTTATCACCTATGCTCGGCTAAAGGCGCATTATTTGCGCAAACCTAATTCTTTAACCAAGCTTTTATACATATCACTATTTGTTTTTTTTAAATAAGTTAGAAACCGTCTGCGCTGATTAACTTTTTGCATTAACCCGCGACCAGAACTAAAATCTTTAGGATTATTATCACAGTGCGATTGTAAAAGATTAATTTCTTCGGTCAATCGTACAACCTGAACCTGGGATGATCCTGAATCTTTTTCGTGTTTTTTGAATTTTTCAATGGGGTAAGCAGTTGCTTTTACCATGTGTACATGCCTCAACTGATTATTAAACTTTTCACTATCATCGTATCACAAAACTGCAACATTGGCTACTTCACATCACCCACGCACGGGAATAACCTCGCTACCAGGGGCAAAACTGGTAGGCGCGAACGGGATCGAACCGTTGACCCCTGCTACGTCAAAGCAGTGCTCTACCGCTGAGCTACGCGCCTACTCTTTATTCTCCAACCTGCTGTTCCTGGTCCGCCGCTCGCTGTTCAAGCGCAGAAACATCTTCGCCGATGTGTCTTTCACGGAACGACCTAATGCCTGTTCCGGCAGGTATCAGCTTACCAATACTTACGTTTTCTTTTAAGCCGTATAAATGATCTTCGGTACCAGCAATGGCCGCCTGAGCCAAAATACGCGTGGTTTCTTGGAACGACGCAGCCGAAATAAAACTTTCGGTATCAAGCGATGCCATCGTAATACCCATAAGCACCGGCTTAGCAACGGCCACCCGTTTGCCCGCGGCGCGCAGCGCTTCGTTGATCATTTTAAAATGGATTTTATCAACCTTATCACCAACCAAGAAATCGGAATCGCCGGCCTCAACGACACGCACTTTGCGCATCATTTGGTGAGCAATGACTTCAATGTGACGATCGTCAATATCGATGCCATGCAAACGATAAATAACTTGAATACGGTTTACCAAATATTTTTGCAAGGCAACGGGCCCCAAAATACGCAAGATGTCATGAAGCACTGGTTCACCGGTGGTTAATGGATCGCCGGCTGAAACATGTTCACCGTGCGAAACATTCAGCTGCTGATCACGCGGTACAAAGTAATCGTATCGCTGATCGCCTGCAACAACGCTCAATTTGATCATACCACGATGCAAACCACCAACAACCACCTCGCCATCAATATCGGAAATAATTGCTGGATCCTTGCTTACGCGCGCTTCAAACAGCTCGGCAATGCGCGGCAAACCACCAGTAATATCACGTGTTTTTGCAGTCGCTTGAGGAATTTTGACCAACACATCACCAATAGAGACTTCTTGGTTGTCGTTTACCGTCAAAAGTGAGTGTGGCGGCAAGTAGTAAAATGCTACCTCGTTGTCATCAGCATCAACAATGCTTAATGCTGGCTGGTAACGATCACTCTTCTGCTCAAGTACCACGCGCTGTGAAATACGCGTTACTTCGTCAAACCGTTCTTGCATCGTCACGTTTTCTTTAAGATCAACATAACGAACACGTCCGGCTTTTTCAGTCAAAATTACTTTGTTATCCGGATCAACGATGCCCAGCTTGGCGCCCTTTTTAACATGTTGCCCGTCTTCGACCAAAATTTGCGCTCCGTAAGGAATGTTATATTCTTGCAGTTCGCGCCCTTCAGGCGAAACGATAAGCAAGTGCGCCTTACGACTCATGACTACATTTTGGCCATCACGATTCTTAATGAGACGTACCGACCGCAACTGCACAATACCTTCATATTTGGCAACATATGTTGCTCGCTCGCCAACCCCACTGACCGTACCACCAATATGGAATGTTCTCATGGTCAGCTGTGTACCTGGTTCACCAATCGATTGTGCGGCAACAACGCCGACGGCTTCGCCGACTTCAGCTAATCGCCCTTTTGATAAATCTAAACCATAACAACGAGCGCACACACCGCGACGCGCTTGGCACATCAACACGGTGTATACTTTTGCTTTAGAGACTGAAGAATCACTTATTCGTGCAACCACATCTGAATCAATTACGGTACCCTGTTTGGCAACTAAGGCACCCGTCACGGGATCTTTAAGATCTTCAGCAAGGACCCGCCCGTGGGCTCTCTTTGAAATCGCTGACAACGTATCACCGGCTTCTTTGAGATCTTCTATTTCAATATAGCCTAGCGTGTTACACGAGTGCATGGTGATAATAACGTCTTGTGCAACGTCGACCAAGCGACGCGTCAAATACCCAGAGTTGGCTGTTTTTAACGCAGTATCGGCCTGACCCTTACGCGCACCGTGCGTTGAAATAAAGTATTCAAACACACTAAGTCCATGTTTGAAGTTACTCTTAATCGGGGTATCCATAATTTCACCTGATGGCTTGGCCATCAGACCACGCATACCAACCAACTGCTTGACTTGATCCTTGGTACCTTTTGCACCAGAATCCAACATCATAAACACGGAATTAAATGGCTTATAATCACGACTCTTATTCAGAAATGCCTGTTCGTCTTGCTGTTCAAATTCAGTTTGCATCATAGCCGCAACGTCTGAAGTTGTTTGACCCCAAATGCTGATAACCTTACCCCAGCGTTCACCTTTAGTGATGGCGCCATCTTGATACAACTTTTCAATGCGCTGAACTTCTTTTTCTGAACGCTGAATAATTTCAGCTTTTCTGCTCGGAACAATTAAATCATTAATACCAAATGAAATACCGCCAGCTGTCGAATGATAAAAACCAAGCTTTTTGATCTTATCAAGCATCACAACGGTCTTATCAACCCCGCATGAGACGTAAACTTTTTCGATAAGTTTAGCAATATCGCTCTTTTTCATAACGCGGTTAACCCAATCAAATGGGCAACCAACGGGCAATGCTTCATAGAGTAACACACGCCCGACACTGGTCTGTACCAATGAACCGTCTTCCAAACGAACTTTAATCTGGGCATGTAACGCCGCAGCACCCGTTTGATATGCCATAATTACTTCGTGTACATTGGCAAAAACGACCATTTCACCTTTAACCCCAAAGCGTACTTTGGTGAGATAATAAAGACCCAAAACCATGTCCTGCGAAGGAACGGTTACCGGCCTACCATTGGCCGGTGAAAGCAAATTTTTACTTGATAAAATAAGATTTTCTGATTCGGCTTGCGCCTTAATACTCAAAGGAACGTGTACTGCCATCTGGTCACCATCGAAGTCGGCGTTAAACGCGGCGCATACAAGAGGGTGAATGGTAATAGCTTTACCTTCAACGAGTATTGGATAAAACGCTTGAATACCCAAGCGGTGTAACGTTGGCGCACGGTTGAGCAACACCGGGCGATCTTTAACAACTAATTCAAGCATATCCCAAACTTCATCGGCACTTTCTTCGACCAATCGTTTGGCTGCTTTCAAATTAGGGGCCAACTCGCAACGCACCAATTCGGCCAAAACATACGGCTTAAATAACTCAAGCGCCATAATTTTTGGCAACCCGCATTGATCCATATGTAATTCTGGATCAACAACAATAACCGAGCGGCCTGAATAGTCAACGCGCTTACCTAATAAGTTTTGACGGAAGCGACCCTGCTTGCCACGGAGCATTTCACTCAACGATTTGAGCGGACGCTTATTGGTGCCACGTACTGGTTGCCCACGCCGACCGTTATCAATCAACGCGTCAACAGATTCCTGAAGCATGCGCTTTTCGTTTTTAATAATAACGGATGGCGCATCAATTTCTATCAAACGACGCAAACGAATATTACGATTCAGAACGCGTCGATATAATTCATTTAAGTCTGAACTTGCAAAACGGCCACCTTCCAATGGTACAAGCGGTCGCAAATCTGGCGGCAGTACCGGTAAGACTTCTAAAACCATAAGCTCTGGCGTCAGCTTGGCATTAATGAGCTCGGTTAACACTTTAATGCGGCGTAACACTTTGTGACGCGCGGTAATAGAAGGTACTTCAATGTATTCGGTCCTGAGCATTTTCAGCTCAAGCTCCAAATCCATTTTTTTGAGCACTTCACGCACTGCAATGGCGCCCATCTCAGCACGAAAAGCGGTATCCTCAGGATGTTTTTCCAGATACAAGTCGTAATCATTGCTCGAAATAACCGTACGCACCGGATATGGTGAGCCCCCTTGATCCAAGACCATGTGCGCATCGAAATAAACAACGCGCTCAAGGTCTTTAACCGAGAGATCTAATACAATACTCAAAAAACTTGGGATCCCTTTGAGATACCAAATATGAGCAACGGGTGCTACCAATTCGATATGCCCCATACGTTCACGACGAACGCGCGCCTGAATAACTTCAACACCACACTTTTCGCAGGTTACCCCACGATGTTTCATACGCTTATATTTGCCGCAGTTACATTCCCAGTCTTTTACGGGACCGAAAATGCGTGCACAAAAGAGACCGTCCTTTTCCGGCTTTAACGTACGATAGTTGATGGTTTCGATTTTTTTTACTTCACCATACGAAAGCGAACGAATCTTTTCCGTAGAAGCAAGTGTCAACCGTAACGCATTAAATTGCGCGGCATTAACATACTCTTTAAATCGCGCAAGCATTTGATTATTCACTGATTTCCTCCTTGCTTCCCTTGAAGAGATCCACCTGTAACCCCAAACTTTGCAATTCTTTGATCAACACATTAAACGATTCTGGCAGTCCCGGTTCAGGAATTTCTGTACCATCACCACGCACAATCGTCTCGTATACTTTATGACGTCCCGCAACATCGTCAGACTTATAGGTAAGCAACTCTTGCAGCGTATATGCGGCACCGTATGCTTCGAGCGCCCATACTTCCATTTCACCAAAACGCTGTCCACCAAACTGCGCCTTACCGCCCAACGGCTGCTGCGTAACCAACGAGTACGGACCAACGGAACGAGCGTGTAATTTATCATCAACCATGTGGTTCAGTTTCATCATGTAAATTGAACCAACCGTTACTGGCTGATCAAAATAATCGCCACTTCGACCGTCTTTAACGTAATACGCACCTGATTCAGACAAGCCCAATTTTTTCAAAATAGGTCTGACATCTTCCTCAAACTCGGGTCCATCAAACACCGGCGTAACAAAGTGCATGCCCTCTTTGGCAATCGATTGCGCCAGCGCCTTCAAACCGTTTTTACCGTACGATTCCGCATACGTCTCAACGAATTTCTTACCAAACCATTCAGCCAAATAATCTTCGACGACGGTCTGTCCGCTCGTTTCCATTAATTGCTGCAACTGGCGTCCGATTTCAGCACCGGCAAAGCCCAAAATGGTTTCTAAAATTTGTCCAACGTTCATACGCGAAGGAACACCAATTGGATTCAATACGATATCAATCGTACGCCCATCATCCAAGTGAGGCATGTCTTCACGCGGAACCAAAATCGAGACAACACCCTTGTTACCATGGCGTCCGGCAAGCTTATCGCCCACCTGAACGTGGCGCTTAGAAGCAATATACACTTTAACCATCTTGATAACACCGGATGGTAAAGGATCACCTTTTTTCAATTCGTTAATGCGTTCTTTTTTGAGATTTTCAAGAACGGCAATCTGTGTTTGATACGATTTAGTCAAACTTTGTAATTTTGCGTTTATTTTTTCATCGTTGGTGCGAACGGCTAAAAGCTTTTCAATCGCCAATTCAGCCAGCGCATCAACATCAAACGTTTTCTTATTTTTCAATAATTTCTGCGCAACTTTTGGTGCTGGTTGTTCTTTTGCCATGAGCCCAATAAGTTTTTGTGCCACCATGCCCGATAAAATAACAACGTGTTTTTCGTGCTCGGCGTTAATTTTATTGGTTTGTGCAGCAACAACCTCCTTGTATCGCTTATCTTTGCGGATACCGCTACGTGAAAAGACTTTCACGTCAACTACCGTACCATCGACTCCAGGTGGTACGCGCAGCGAAGTATCACGCACTTCACGCGATTTTTCACCAAAAATGGCGCGTAACAATTTTTCTTCAGGCGAATATTGGATATCACCCTTGAGGGTAACTTTACCGACCAAAATATCACCAGGTTTGACGCGTGCCCCAACTTTAACGACACCATCATCGTCCAACGCGCTCAATGCTTTTTCACTGACATTTGGAATATCACGCGTAATTTCTTCAGGTCCAAGCTTGGTATCACGTGCCTCAACAATGTAATCATCGATATGAACCGATGTTAACGTGCCATCAGCAACCAATCGACGATTAAGCACAATAGCGTCTTCAAAGTTGTATCCATGCCATGGCATAAATGCAACCAGCAAATTGGTTCCCAACGCTAATTCGCCCTGAGCAATCGCAGCACCATCAGTTAACACCTGACCTTTTTCTACGCGCTGACCAGGACGCACGATAGGCCGTTGGTGAATCCACGTGCTGTGGCTCGACAATTCAAAGTTACGCAGATGATACGTATCTACGCCCTGCGCAATCCACGAATCTGTAGTATTAAAAACCGTTTCATCGGCACGAATAATAATCGTATCGGCCGAAACGTACTCAACGGTTCCGTTACGACGAGCCAAAACAATGGCGCACGAAGCTTTACACACCTCGTTTTCCATGCCGGTTCCAACAATGGCAGCCTGACAACGTACGAGTGGTACGGCTTGGCGTTGCATGTTGGCGCCCATAAGCGCACGGCTTGCATCGTCGTGTTCCAAAAAGGGAATCAGAGCCGCAGCAACGGACACTAATTGTTTTGGCGACAAATCGATATATTCAACGGTTTTAATATCGGTATATAAAAAGTTACCTTCGTAACGAGCCAATACTTGGTTATGGGCAATTTTTCTGCCGCTTTCGTCAACCGCATCGGCTTGCGCAATATAGCGGCCAGATTCTTGGAAGGCGTCTAAAAAGACAACTTCGTCAATAATTTTACCATCTTTAACCGGACGATACGCCGTTTCAATAAAACCTAAATCGTTAACCATGGCGTACGTAGCAAGCGAAGAAATAAGACCGATGGTTTGACCTTCTGGTGTTTCAATCGGACAAATACGGCCGTAGTGTGAAGTATGCACGTCACGAACTTCGTACGTCGCACGATCTTTCATAACACCGCCGGGTCCGAGGGCCGATAAACGACGTTTATGCGCCAACTCAGACAACGGGTTCGTTTGATCCATAAACTGTGATAACTGTCCCGTTCCGAAAAATTCACGTAACACCGCGCTTAAAGGTTTCACGTTAAGCAGGTCTTGCGGCATGAGCGTGCCATGTAAATCTTGTACACGGAAACGTTCGCGAACAATACGCTCTATGCGGGCAAAGCCAACATAAAATTGGTTGCCCAAAAGTTCGCCTACCAAACGTACACGGCGATTTCCCAAGTGGTCGATATCATCAAGTTCGCCTTCACCACGTTCACGTAAATTAACCAGATAACGCATCGTTGCCAAAATATCTTCGCGCGTCAACGCCATAACGTCTTCGGCAATGTCAAGTTCGAGCTTTTTGTTCATGCGAACACGCCCAACACGCGTCAGATCATACATACGCGGCGAGAAGAAAAGATTTTCAAGGCGCTCTTGCATATCTTTTGCTGAAGCACTATCTCCCGGCCATACTTTATGATACACCTCTTTGATCGCTTGATCCTGCGTATGGCATGAATCGCTGGCCAACGTCATAGCAATCGTTGGCTGGAAGACATAACCGAATGACATAATCAATTCAAAAGAAAGCCCTTTATGAGCTTTAAATGATTCAAAGTGTTCCTCGGTAAATGCCTCACCCTGAACGGCTAAAACTTCACCCGTTGAAGAAGCTACAACGTCTTTGGCAAACACTTTATTAAGCAATTGGGCTTGATTTAACTCAAAGCGATCAATTCCCGCGTTTTTTAACTCGTCAAGCATTTCCTGCGTAACGCGTCTTCCCGCAAACCGCGCCTCAGATTTCTTATCGAGCATGCCGCTTTCAATACGCTGACCGACAATGTGAGGACCCACCGGCTGAAAATAACCGGCCTTATCAACCACAACGCGGTACGGCGTGTAAAACTGCGACATAATTTGATTGCGTGCAATGCCAAGCGCTTGCAAGAAAGTCGTTGCAAGAACCTTCTTTTTTTTGTCGATACGCACATACAACAAGTCGTTGTTGTCAAACTCAAGATCAATCCATGAGCCACGCATAGGAATGATGCGCGCCAGATAATATGGACGACCGCGTAAATCGCTGGCCCTTTTACTCTTAGAAAATACAACGCCCGGAGAACGGTGCATTTGGCTCACAACAACGCGATCAACCCCATTAATCAAAAATGTTCCTTGGTTGCCCAATTGGTAACGGCCGTCATCTTCATACACGTCAGCCATCACCGGAACATCGGCTAAAAATATATCTTGTTCTTTGATGTCACGCACAAAACGTGATCCATCAGCGGTTTTATCCCAACCAACAAGTTGGACCTTAATGCGTAAAGGAAGTGCAAAAGTTTGTCCGCTTGAGCGGCAAGCAGCAACGGTCATTGGCAATTTTAATTGCACACGCGTCAAACAAATGGCACATGTGCGATAACGAGACACGTCTTTTTTCTTGCACTTGGCACATGCAAAATCAGAACTCAAGCGCGAACACTCTTCGTGTCCACACGCGGTGCATGTCCAGGTATATCGATTTGCAATACCGGTCAATTTGCCGCAGGTGCACGCCCAATCACCGAGCTGATAACTCACAAATTCCAGCGAGACTTTGTCCTCATGATTGATTGGAAAAGTATCTCGCAATACTTTTTCCAATCCAACGGCAAGACGCTCCGATGGAAGATAATCGAGTTGCACAAAATCGTTAAACGATTTAGACTGCACCTCAATTAAATTAGGAACAGCTACGGCGTCCTTTAATTTGCCAAACGCTCTACGAACGACCTGCTTGCTTAGCTCCGGATAAGACATCAAGCGGTACCTCCTAAAACACAAATGGCCCTAAGCCTAAGTTAGGCTAATTCTACTTTCGCACCTGCAGCTTCCAACGTCTCCTTCATTTTTTTAGCTTCATCCTTAGGAGCAGCTTCGGCAATAACCGATGGCGCACCTTCAACCTGATTTTTGGCATCAGTCAAACTCAAACCGTTAACGACTGAGCGCAATGCCTTAATAACTTTAATTTTATCTGCGCCAGAATCTTTTAAGGTTACTTTGAATTCGGCCTTTTCTTCAACGGCGGCCGCAGGAGCACCCGCAGCTGGCGCAGCCACCGCTGCCGCGACCGGCATTGCAGCTGAAACACCAAATTCTTCTTCAAGCGCCTTAACCAAGGTAGCAAGATCTTTAACAGACATATCTGCTATTTGCTTAAGAATTTCCTCTACACTTTTAGATGCCATATGAATTCTCCAAAAAATTAAATAATGACCAACTCACGATTCTTTTTGTTTCTTCTCGGCGATTTGCGCCAAAACGATTACCAAACGGCTCATCATAATATTTAACATGCCAACACAACGTGATATCGGCGCTTGCATAGTCCCTACCAGCTGGGCAAGCAACACTTCACGCGCAGGCAACGTTGCGATAAAACGTACCGTTTCCTTGTCGCAAACTTCATGCTCAAAATAACCACCGACTATTTCAAATTTTTCATTTTGTTCGGCAAATTGTTGCAATGTTTTCGCGATAGCCGTTGGTTCTTGCGCAGCAAATACTACCGCCCGTTGTTCCTTAAAATATGGGTCAAGCTCTTTGGTATCAAGAGCGCGTTTCAACAAACGCATTTTGACAACTTTAAAGCTACCACCCTTACTTCTCAGATCTTTGCGTAATTTTTGCAAAGCACTTACCGGCAACCCCTTATAGCCAACCACATAGGCCGCGCTTGAAGCTCCGAATTGCTGTTTAAGCGTGCCTACCAAATCTTCTTTTTGCTGACGATTCATACTCGTTTCCCTGCCTTACACCTTAAACGCGTCATCAAGCTCAACGAGCACGCCGGGCCCCATGGTTGAAGACACAATAACCTTTTTAACAAATCGCCCCTTTGCCGTTGCAGGACGAGAGGCAATCAATGCTTTCATAAACGCAACAAAATTGTCATGCAATTTTTGCTCGTCAAAAGAAACTTTACCAAGAGGCAAATGTACTAAGCCGCCACGATCACTCTTAAAGAAAGTTCGGCCACCCTTGAGATCTTTGATAATCGCCGTAACGTCAAAAGTCACGGTACCAGTCTTTTTATTAGGCAATAAGCCACGGGGCCCCAAAATTTTTGCCAGACGCCCGATAACGCCCATTTGATCTGGCGTAGCAACCGCGCAATCAAAATCAAGCCAACCACCCTCAATTTTTTCGACCATATCTTCAACACCGATATAGTCAGCGCCTGCCGCCGCGGCTTCGTCGGCATATTTACCTTTGGCGAAAACTACCACGCGCACTTTCTTGCCAATACCATGCGGATAAAGCACTGATCCACGTACCGCCTGTTCACTCTTTTCTGGATCAATACCCAACGTCACGTCAACGCCAACCGTTTCATCAAATTTGGCGTGTGCCACTTTTTTGACCAATCCAAGCGCTTGCTTAGAATCAACGGACGCAGGCATGGCTGCCAATTGCTCCATTGCGGCCTGATATTTCTTTCCTCGATCAGCCATTGTGCATATCCTTACCAGTTTAATCTTTTACTTCGATGCCCATGCTGCGGGCACTTCCGGCGATAATTTTTTTTGCCTGTTCAATGTCGTGCGCGTTTAAGTCGGGCATTTTAATACGCGCTATTTCTTCCACATCTTTCCATGTGACGCGACCGACATACCCCGTGTGAACCGACGCTCCCTTTTCCACATTCGCCTTTTTTCGAATCAATTCGCTGGCCGGCGGTGTTTTGCATACGAAATCAAACGTACGATCTTGATACACGGTAATGATAACCGGCACCGTCTGCCCCTTGCGATCTGCTGTGGCGGCATTAAACTTTTTGCAAAAATCCATAAGATTGACGCCATGTTGCCCTAACGCAGAGCCAACCGGTGGCGCCGGGTTAGCGCTTCCACCAGCAATCAGCAATTTTATATTTGCTTTAATCGGTTTTGTTGCCATTTGTTTAACCTAACACTATCGTTTTACCTGATCAAAATTTAATTCTACCGGCGTCATGCGACCAAAGATGCTCACCATAACCGTCAGACGCTCGTTTTCTTTGTCGACACTTTCTACAATCCCTACAAACCCGCCAAAGGCCCCGCCAACAATATCAACTTCATTGCCCACGGTGAAATCCGGCGCTTCACTTTTCACAACCACTTCACCTTTTACTGTTGCTCTAATGCGATCGATCTCACGCGCGGAAATTGCTTCAGGACTCTTACCGCCCAAAAACTTGAGCACACGCGGCGTTTGACTAACGAGCTGGATACTCTCGGGAACCGCGTCCATTTCAACAAGAACGTATCCCGGAAACAGACGCTGATCCTTGGCTTCTTGTGTCGAAAATAATTCTTTAACTTGTGCAGACGGAATAAGAACCTCTCCAAACATACTCTCTAACCCGAGCTCTTTGATCCGCTTGGTTATATCGGCTTTTACGTGATCCTCGTAGCCGGCGTAAACCTGAACTACATACCAACGTTTCATCGTAACAGCCCCCCGAATAAACTCACCACGTTATCGCAACTATTGTGCATATAAGTATTCGCTTAATACTCGAAAGCCAAAATCAATAACACCCAAATAAACCGCAAAAGCAGCAATGATACAAAGTACTACGACGGTTGTCCCAATAAACTCTGGAAAACTCGGCCAGGTAACCCGGCTGAGCTCTTGACGAACTTCTTTGAAAAAAATCACCAAATTTGTCATTGACTTACACACCACCGTTATTCAGACCAACAACCAGCCACATCACACATCCCCTTTACCCCATGGTACCCACCGCCGGCAAATTCCGGCCTCGCCGGGTCGCCTTGCAAGTCTGGCAGGCCAGGAGGGACTCGAACCCCCAACCTTCAGATTTGGAGTCTGTCGCTCTACCATTCGAGCTACTGGCCTCACTCGCGCGGCCACGCGCCGCGTTACTTAAACTGTTCTCCTCCACCGCTCCACTCGAACCCAATAAATTCGTCTCTTTTTCACCCCGCGCGGTCCTTTGCAAATCCCTGAAGATTGACCACCCGGCATTTTCGACGAATCCACTGATCTGGAGCCCGCGACCGGGATTGAACCGGTGACCTCTCCCTTACCAAGGAAGTGCTCTACCAACTGAGCTACGTGGGCTTCTCTTACCTAACAACCTCACACTTTTTATATATAGGTTAAAGTAAAAAAAGAAAAAAAACAACTCGCATAGTTGCGTTTTTATGCACGGTTGCCCTACTTTTACCTACCTTCGGCCTTCTAATTACAGTCAATTCCTCGATTTTATCGCCTTTTTTGACTGTCGCCGACACTTTTTGGAGCTGGCGATTGGATTCGAACCAACGACCTGCTGATTACAAATCAGCTGCTCTACCAGCTGAGCTACGCCAGCGCTCTTTGAATATGTTGGAGCGGGAAACGGGACTCGAACCCGCAACCTGCAGCTTGGAAGGCTGCCGCTCTAGCCATTGAGCTATTCCCGCAACCTGGTGGTGAGGGTAGGATTTGAACCTACGAAGGCAGAGCCAACGGATTTACAGTCCGTCCCCTTTGACCGCTCGGGAACCTCACCACGGATATTACTATGATAGAGATTTTTCAGTGTTTTTCAACTGTTTTGGCTCGTGTTACCCCATCATTCGATAAGATTCAACACCCATCTCAAGCACCAGTTTTAGGCCCTATTCAATTGACTTTTTTGGCCCTTTTGTTATGCTTTATTTATGTACCGCTGAAATGGACGGCATCTTCTTTATCCGGTGGAGGTTATCTGTGAAAAAGTTTGTTTTTTCTCTCTTACTACTATCGCCAATAGTCGTACGTTCGTGCCCTGACGATTTGGTCAAATACACCGTCGATAACACGCACTTACCTCTCGTCAAACGTATTGTCGCCCATGGTTCGGCACGGCTCAATGCGCAAGAGCCGCCAGTCTATGTAACCGACTCCCTTGCCTCAACGGACATACTCAGAAAACCGTCGTGTATTTTTATCAGCGAAAACTTTAACAACGGTTCTTACCCTCTTAAAAAAATCGCTCTTTTAAGCACGGTCTATAATGGCCGGCAACGTAATGATGAAAAACACAATTTTCATAAAGTATTGCCAGGTTCACGTACTATTGAGCAAGAAGCGCACACTCAAGCAATTCTTTGCGCCAACTGCCCAGCGTGTGTGCACGATTTTAGCTGCAGTCACATGCACACCAGTGCACGAAATTTAACCGCACAGGAACTGGCCGATTTGACCAAACAACTTAAAGATGCGCCGCTTTGCCCATATCACCGCGCCATTGTCAACCGATTTACCTATCGCCTGGTCAACTGGATCTATTTCTTGGGATCAAAAGTATACCCCAAAAACCGCATAACCGACGAAAACATAAACGCAATGATCAGGAGCAAAAACGAAAAGAGATATATCAAAGCCATCTTCGATTGCGTTTGGATGACAGTGACCAGTATTCCTGAAGCCATCAACAAATCATTTTTTGAATACGCCAACCGATGGATCGGCCGTGACGTTGAAGAAAAAATCGCCAAGGGCGAATTAGAAGTTTAAACCTACCCTCCATGGGGGCGCTTCCCAAGCTTACCGTGTCAAAATAGACAGCGGGTCCCTAAAAAATAACAAAAAACTTCTTATGGCTATAATATCTGTAGGATCTTCGATAAATCAAAATATCGTTCGAAAGTTTAGGGAGGTTCAATCATGCGGAAACTACTTTTTCTTTGTTTGTGTTTACCTGGCCTATGTCACGCCATGTCCACCAGCCAAGAAAGTACCTTCTCAATCGTAGACGCCTATGCAAGCGATACGCGTTTAGTTGATCACATCGCTAATCAAGAAAATTCCCCGCTTATTAAGCGTTTAATCACCCATGGTTCACGATTGCTTGCCATCCCAGAACCAACCGTATGTGTTTCAATTTTTGATGCGCCTTTTTGCGCAGCAACTCGCCAATCAAATCCCCCCGTTATTTTTGTCTATCCTAGCTTTGAAGATCTCCCTTACCCTAAAAAAAAGCTCGTCCTTTTTCACGAACTTTATCACTGTCTACAAAAACGAACGGTTGGCCTTAACGGGCCCATAAATCCGTCAAAGTACCCCCGCGGGCGCGATCAAGAAGCCGATTTGCAATCCATTTTAATGGCAAATTGCCCATCATGCGCTCACGACATCGTCGGCTTTTCGCCGGATTCAGAGCAAGAATATGCATCATCGCTAGAAATTGCCGCACTAGCCGAAACACTGAAAGACTCGCCACTATGCCCTTACCACCGTATCGTTTCCAACCGGCCAACCTATCGCCTTTCAAGCTTGGTTTACCATGTAGCCAAAAAAATATGCCCTGAAAGCTTCCTGACTCACGAACGCATGAACCAAGCAACGCCAGATAGCATCCTGGGATTCCTGCGAGTGGCCGGGCTTTGGGCTATCAGCATACCTGCTCAAAACAACAAGCTATTTTTCAGCTTCGCCAACCGCTGGATCGGCCGTGACGTTGAAGAAAAAATCGCCAAAGGCGAATTAGACGTTTAACGAACGGTTATTGCTCGTTTGTTCGGATCATTTTTATCCAAATCAAGCGTTACGCGTATCGTATGAGGCGGCAAAATGGGCTCAATAATTTCTGGCCATTCAATGCATGCGCATCCTTTTTCTGATTGCAAGTAATCTGCAAATCCCAAATCGTAAAAACTTTCCAGCGTTTTAAGCCGATATAAATCAAAATGATAAATCGCAGAGCCATCCGCTGCGCGGTATATATTAAGATAATTAAACGTCGGACTCGTAACGGTATCCTTTGAGCCAAGCGCTGCGCATAATGTTCGTATCAACGTCGTTTTACCCGCGCCTAACCCACCATAAAAAGCAATAATCTTTCGCTCTTTGAGCATGCCAATCAACGCACGTGCTAGCTGCCCAATTTCTGATAACGCAAAAATTTTAGATTCCATCATGATCCCCTTATTTTAATTTATCGAGCAGCCGCTCACGCTTGCGCTCTTTTTTGGATAACTTTTCGGCCTGCGGCCGACGCACTACCTGCCCGTCATTGGGCTTATGAGATAGTTGCCGTGTAGATTCTTCCATGAGCGCATCTAATTCGCTGGGAGCATCAGCAGAAATTTTAACCAACGGCGTCTGCACATGCCCCGGCTCTGGCTGCTCAGGCTGCTGCACGTAACGTTTATAAAATTCGTAGGCGTTAATCGTTTCTTTACCAAGGACATGTGCATGAACGCGTAATTCGTGATCAGACGAAACAAGTAAAATTTCGTCATTTTTATGTTCGTCCAAATATTTCTTTATAACGTCGTCGGCTGTTTGTTTATAGCCGGAAAAAATCACGGTCACGCAACCGCTCGTACTCTTATATGGATATGGCGCCTGCCCACCATCAAAAGCAATCACGCCAATCAAACCGCGCTTTTTTAAATAACCAGCAATTTTTGCAACAAACGCATCGCGCTGTTCATGCGCGACTTGTTTTTCATCATGTACTTGTTTGATAACATTATATCCATCAATAAGAAGTATCATAAGTCCAGCGCCTTGCATTTATAGTGGTACGTGCATTACAATAAGTATACTACATCTTATCCGCGCAAGGGGAATACATGGCACAACTGATACAGCTCACCCAGCGAATCAGAGCCGTTGATACCATAAAAAAAATAACGCATGCCACTCGGCTGGTAGCAATGTCAGCGCATACGCGCCTGGCGCATAAAGAACCGCTGCTAACGCACTACCGTACGCAAGTCCAGCGGTTATTAAATCACATGCTTGGCGGCAATCAAAGTGCACAAGAATCACTTTTTTCAATCGCGCCTGATTCACCGCGCACCTTAATTTTTTTGGTTGGATCACAAAAGGGCCTGTGCGGAACGTTTAACGTTGGACTTTTTAAATCGTTTGAATACCACTTTACACAACTGCAAAAAAATGGCGACGTTATCGTAATCGGTAAAAAAGCGCAGGAATACGTCAATCGCCGAACCATAACGCCCAAAGAAATTTTCAATAACTTAACCACCGCAACGTTGCCCACCATCACCGAGCTCGTCACGCAGCTCATTGTTAAAGAAGCGCATCATTATAAAAAAATTGTTTTTTTCAGTAATCAACCGCAGACGTTTTTTAGCCAAAAAATTGTACAAACAACCATTTTACCGCTGGAGCTTCTTGCAAAAAACACCAAAAATCAAGAACTGCTCAGCGAAGAATATATCTGGGAAGAGCCACAGGAAGCGATTTTGCCAACATTGGCTAAACTTTATCTGCAGGTAACGATCCAATCACTTCTTTTCTCGTCACTCGTGGCAGAACAAGCAGCACGTTTTCAATCAATGGATAGCGCAACACGCAACGCAGAAGATTTATTGGAAACGATGCGACGCGATTATAATAAATTACGCCAAGCAAAGATCACCAAAGAACTGCTTGAACTGGCAAGCTCAATGGGCCGCTAAGGGCTTTTCTGTATAATCACAAAAACTTAAACAAGCATTTGCGTTCTAATTCAAAAACATTATCCTGTAAGCTAATGTAAAATTACCGTCCGCCGTTTTGAAAATTGCGCATCTGAAGGGCGCAAGAAAGTTTTTGAAGGAAATGCGTGAAATATTTAGTTTTACTTTGTAGCTTATTTTTTAGTTGCAGTATTCATCCCGAAGGCTTTATTGCCGGCACCCCGGTTGCCACCGAGGGTGGATATGCTTCAATCGAAGCACTCCAAGAAGGTGATGAAGTTCTTTCCTACGACCTAAATTGTAAATCTTGCATCAACCCGGTAATCTTTTCAATCAAAAGAAATACACCCTTGCTCGTAAAAATAACTCTTAATGACAACGAAGTTATTTTTGCTGCGCCCGACCAACCATTCATGTTATGGACGCCTCCAATCATGCCATGGACACCCTCAACCCGTTGGGCTGTTGCCGCATCTTTGAAAGAAGGCGACCAACTTAAGGGAACGGGAATTCCAATCGTCAAAAACATTGAACTTATTGAATCTGAAGCAAAAATATATGCTATTCATGTAGCAAGTACCGGAAATTTTTGTGTATCAAGACACCATATCGTTGCACACACTTCTCGCCCAAATTTTGGAGCGGCGCTAGCAGCGGAAAGAGGACGTGCCACTATGGAAAATATTGCAACAATAACGGTCCTTGGCGCCACTGCGTTTGGCGGCGCATGGCTCGTCAAGCGAATGCTTACAAAAAAACATTCCGACGATTAACATTTTGGTCGAGCCATAGATAATATAGGAATGATTACATGCAACTTATTCAAAAAACTATGCACCACGTTAGAGCAAAACTAGAAAAAGAGTGCACGGGGCATGACTGGTGGCATGCACATCGTGTCTGGCAAATAGCTAACCACATAGCCGAAAAAGAAGGTGGTGATCGTACTATTATCCAACTAGCTGCCCTTTTGCACGATATTTCTGATTGGAAATTTAACCAGGAGAAAAGTGAATCTGCCGGATCACTCATTACCCACGATTGGGTGATTCGTCTCGGCCTAAGCAGCGACGTTGCAGAAAAAGTAAGCGACATTATACAAAACATGTCTTTTAAAGGAGCGCGCGTTAAGCGTATTCCGCTCACGCTTGAAGGCCAAATCGTTCAAGATGCCGATCGCCTCGATGCAATAGGTGCCATCGGCATAGCCCGCGCATTTGCATACGGCGGTTTTAAGGGAAGCGAAGTATATAATCCGGCAATTAAGCCTTGTCTGCATGAATCTTGCGAAGCCTACAAAAATAATTGTAGCTCTACAATCAACCATTTTTACGAAAAATTATTGTTACTCAAAGATCAAATGAACACACCAACGGCTCGTCAATTGGCTGAAGAAAAACATGCTTTTATGATCAAATATCTTGACCAATTCTTCAAAGAATGGGGAGCAAATTATTAATAAAAATAAATATACCTGAGCAAAGTCTCCGCTATACAAAATTTGAGATTTTGATATACTGTTAGTGTATTTGAAATCTCGCCGGAACTGGCTCTGGGTGCAGGCCAATAAAAATTTCATAACTGCAACAAACCGCTCTGGCGATTGGTGTAACACAAAGGTGATTATATGAAAAAGTACGTATCAATCAGCTTTTTGATGTTAGCAGCTTTTATGGTTCAATCTTGCCTGCTGGGCATGGAAGAAAATTCTGATAATATCAAACCAGATAATTTACAAACCGTCATTGACTCAAAGCCACGATCTACCCTGCTCGGCGCCGGGCTCATTACCATCGCAGCGGCCATCGGTCTTGTCAAAATAGCCCCTGCCGTCCCTCCAGTTTTAAAACGCATCGGCGGCGCATTATACTACGGAAGCAAACATGGGCTTTTTTATTTATGGCATGGCACATCACTCGAAGAAGATACGCAGCAATTGCAAGAAAAACTATGTGCAAACACGGCTGCTACACAGACACTCAGTATTCAAATGAGTCAGTTGTCGGTAAATATTCCCACAACCGGCGTTCCGATTGGTTATCCGCCGGCACCCGCACCGCTCTATTCTTCATCGGCACCAAGCTCTGACGGTACAAAGTCCAACTGACAGCACCAGAATCTTTGTTTGACACATTTAATCGATTGAAAGAGTTTTCGTGAAAAAAATAAGTATAGTATTGCTCTGCTTGTTCGCCGGACCTTCACCCTTGCGTGGCATGGAATCTGCCGTACCTCAAACGCAGCAACCGCCCGCTCTCGCATATAACCCATCAACTACCCCTAATCAAGCAACAAACCAACAGGCCATCCAAAAAACATATAAACAACAGTTTTACGATTGGATAAGAGATCATCCGTTCGTAACTATCGGCAGCGCTGTAATAATCGTTGCACTGCTCAAAGAACGGATTCAAGGATCACTACGAGGAGCCCTTATCGGATTCGCCGCGCCAGAAACGATGGACGCGCTCCCCCTTTTCGCTGCATATCTGTTAGAGCTGAAAAAAGGAAAAACCGCACCGGCAGGTCCCTCAACCCCTATTTCAGCAGACTCAAGTAAAACACAAAATGGAGTTTAACGATGATTACCATAAAACAATACTCAGTCACCATTCTGAGCGTGCTTTTTCTAAGCTTCGCACGTCCATCTCTGTGCATGATGCAGAGTATGGGAACCCCCGCCGCGCTCGGGACCCCAAGCGCTCAAACACCGCCGCCGCAAATCATTTATGTTCAAGCACCGCAGCAGGCAGCGCCCCATGCACCAGGTGCGTTGAACGTCTTGCTTTCAGACGGGCGCTTTCAGGGTCTTGCACTCTGTGTCGTTGGCTTGGGCGTTGTAAAATATAAATTCCCCGCCCTATGGGGATGGGGTGGCGACATTCTTGCCACCGTTTTTAATCACGGGCCACTCAAGCGACTCAATGAACAAGTACACACATTAAACGATCGCGTACGCGCCTTGGGAACAATAGCCAAATGTGAACTACGCATGCTGTGCGGCATACAAACCGAACTGGTAACCCAGAAAGAAACGCTTAATGCAATGCAAGCCAGTATACATACCATCGGGCAGGCACAAGCGGGACATGCTGAACGATTAGAACGCATGAGCAGTCAAATGGAGGCGCTAACAAAAACAACCGAAGAATTGACCCGGACAACGCAGGCAGGCAATCAGGATACGCACGCGCGTCTCGAGGAATTGGCCAACGATGTAACGCAAATCAAAAAACAGGTAGCAGAAATGTACCTTGCATATAAAGGCGGGTCTAGTCACCCGCCGGCCGCCATCACCGATGGCGCAGCCCCAGGCTCGCCCGATCGAAGTCCGTCTCCTGCGGGAGGAGCTTTGCTAACCGATTTTCCGCAACTAACGTTTGTCTCGAGAATCACGCGCACACCAACCGAGGCGGCTCAAAACAAAACGCGGCCGCTCGTAGTAACAGGATGGCCAGTGACGGGATCAAACTCGCTACATTTTGGCCAGATACCCTCCCCGTACGGGCGCATCGTTCACAGAGCTATGGAGCTACATTCTTCGACGAGCTCAGAATGAGCGGAGTAAAAAGCTACAATCTTCGATAGAGCGCCGACACACGCGGATCCGTCTCCGCCACGTACCCGCCATAGCCCACATGGGCGACGGCCGGGTTCGCCTGCCTGTTTTTCGAAGCTCAATGAGCGAAGTAAAAAGCTTCGCCGAACGCAGCAGGGTAAGCGGACGCATGGTGAATTTAAAGCGAACAGGAGTAGGGAATTTAGGACAAAAATTTTAGTCAGTAATACTCGTGGTTAAACGATCGATGGGGTTCATCACGTGAGCCCCTTTTTCTATGGATACCCGTGCGCCCAGGGCGGTGAACTTATCCTCGAGCTTATCGTACCCACGACGCCAGTGATTCATTCCCGTCATCACCGTCTTACCTTTGGCAACTAAGCCGGCCAATACCAATGCGCATGAAGCGCGAATATCGCTGGCAATAACCGGCATGCCATACAACGCGGTTACCCCTTTAATTTGTACCTTATCGCCGCAGACATATTTGATCTGTGCACCCATTTTTTGCAGCTCACGGACATGCAAAAATCTGTTTTCAAAAACCGTTTCGCTTATTTCGCAGATACCATTAGCAATACACTGCGCTGCCATCATCGGTGCTTGCAAATCAGTTGGGAATCCGGGATATGGGCTCGTTTTAAATGATACCGCTTCTGGCAACGGCGTCGCCGTTACACGCACGCCAATACCATTGACGCCAATATCAATGCGATGTCCCATTTCCTGCAGTTTCATTAAAAAAACATCCATATCTTCAGCGCGCGCATTAACCACTTCAACGCTACCGCCACTGATCGCCCCGGCAAGCAAAAGCGCGCCGACTTCAAGACGATCGACCATCACATCGTGGGTAAATGGCCGCAACGAAGAAACACCGGTAATGACGATGGTCGCCGGCGCCTGAATCGCGATATTAGCACCCATAGCGCGTAACACGGTAACCAAATCAAACACTTCTGGCTCGATAGCAGCATTAACAATCGTTGTCACGCCCTGGCATAATGTTGCCGCTAGCAAAATATTTTCAGTGGCACCGACGCTTGGATATTCCAACGCAATGCGCGTTGCCTGCAGGCCGGTTGTCTGTGCATGCAAAAGATCATCAATTTGTGTAAATTGAACACCTATTTTTTTGAAATTTTTTATGTGAAAATCGATTGGCCGTGCGCCTATGGTGCAGCCGCCTGGCAAGACCACACGTGCACGCCCAAAACGCGCCAAAAGCGGCCCCATAACCAAAATAGAAGCGCGCATCTTTTTCATTAAATCCGGACTTACTTCAAAACGATTGACGGTTGTTGTATCAATCGTTAACGTCCGCCTGATAACATCAAAAGCAACATGCGCCCCCATGCTTTCAAGCAATGCAATCATATAGGTAACATCGGCAGATACGGGCACATTGGTCAGGGTGGAAACCCCTTCGGTCAAAAGCGTTGCCGCCATAGTTACCAGCACGGCATTTTTAGCACCTACAAGGCTGGCCTGACCATGAAGCGGCCCAACAGACTCGATAACTATACAATCGTCATTCACGTAAAAAATCCTTTAAAAATACCCTTACTTCTGCTTTTAAGTATGACATTGCATACCGAGCTGACAAGTCATTTTTTTGGAGTATGCTGAAGATTACGATCTGAAGTATAAAAAGAAATAAGGACGTTACCATGATCAACAAGCGCACAGGAAGCCTGGAAATCATTTGTGGATCAATGTTTTCCGGCAAAACCGAAGAACTCATTCGCCGAATCAGACGCGCACAATATGCCCAACAATCGGTTATGTCGTTCAAACACAGTCTCGATCAGCGCCACGAAATAGAACAGGTATCCTCGCATAGCGGCATTCGATTAACAGCAATACCAACCGACAACCCTCAAACTATCGCAAATTTTGTCACAACGGGCACGCAAGTCGTGGGTATTGATGAAATCCAATTTTTTTCTAACGACATTGTCGACGTCGTTGTTGATTTGATAGCGCAAGGTAAAAAAGTAATCGCTGGCGGTCTGGATCTCGATTTTCGTGGGATTCCATTCAGCTGTATGCCAACGCTTATGGCGCTGGCCGATTCCGTTACCAAATTAAAAGCTATTTGTATGCGCTGCGGGCAAGACGCGCATTTTTCACAACGCCTTATTAACGGCCAGCCAGCACTTTTTGACGATCCGATTATCTTGATCGGCGCACAAGAATGTTACGAAGCACGGTGCCGCAGCTGTTTTGTTATCGATAAACAAATGCCTTTTGCGCAAAAAACTGCTCAGGAAAACCAACCAGAAATGATTTAGTTATTCATGCTACAAAAAGCCAAACAATGTTTTTCATGCACCAACTGCCAACACACCTCGGGAAAGTGGCAAGGCAACTGTCCAGAATGCGGTCAGTGGAATACGTTCGTTGAAGAATGTGTCACAGCAGCACACACAACGGGCAAAGCAGCGCGAGGTCCGATACTCGAACTCAGGCCGTTAAATCAAATTGCGCAACATGAGCTCAAGCGGATCACGACGCACTGCGGCGAATGGGATCGCGTTTTAGGCGGCGGTCTTATGCCCGGCTCTTTTATCATGCTCACGGGCGACCCCGGCATTGGCAAATCAACCCTTCTTTTACAAATTGCGCATCAGCTCGCGCACAAGCAAAGCGTTTTTTATTTTTCATCGGAAGAATCACTTGCGCAAGTAAGAGCGCGAGCACAGCGCATCGGCGCCATGCATGAGCAGCTCCTCTTTTCAGACAGTTCTGATTTAGATGCCATTATCGCCACAGCACTGGCTCAAAAGCCGGCCATTATTATTGTCGATTCTATTCAAAATTGTTATTTAACGGCGGCGGCTAACACGCTGAGCACCCCGGCACCGGGCAGTATTGGTCAATTACGTGAAGCCGGCTTTCGGCTCATGCGGCTAGCAAAAGAAGAAAATATTACCATTATTGCCACGGGCCATATTACCAAAGAAGGAGTCATTGCTGGACCAAAAACACTTGAACATATGGTCGACGCCGTATTTTACCTGCAAGGCGAAGATAAGTGGGATACGCGCATGTTGCGCGCCGTTAAAAACCGATTCGGCTCCATCAATGAGCTCGGTTTTTTTCATATGGACGAAAATGGCCTGAAAGAAATTCCTGATATCAATGAACATGTATTGCAGGAAGCAAGTTGTTCCCCCGGCGCCGCGCTGATCAGCTATACCGAGGGTTCACGCCCCCTTCTTTTGGAGGTACAGGCGCTTACCATTCCGTCAAAATTAGGCATTCCCCAACGGGTTATCACCGGCGCAGACCATAAACACGTGGTACTCATTGCCGCCATTTTGGAAAAATATGTACAGGTTAAATTGAGCATGCATGATATTTTTTTCAAAGTGAGCGGCGGCTTCAAAATTAAAGAAAGTTCGGCCGATTTGGGTATCGCGCTCGCGTTACTTTCAAGCTACTTTCAACAAGCATTGCCCGCGCGCTGCCTAGCCCTGGGCGAAATCAGCTTGACGGGCACGATTAAACCGGTTAATCACTTCACGGTCCACATGCACGAAGCACAAAAATTTGGCTTTAAACAGCTCTTTGTGGCAAAAAATCAATCGCCAACAACGGCGAGCGGTATTGCGCGCGTCTCATTGGGGCATGTGTACGAACTCCTTTCGCTGTTCCAACCTTCGTAAAATACCGCTATGCTAGCCAAAATAGATTGAGGCATAAATCAATGAAATTAGTTCTTTTATCACTCCTAATCAGCACATCTCTTGTGGCTATGGATCTTGAAGAATCATACGTCAGTGCACTTGGTAGCACCTACAAAAAAAGTACGAGCCCTGTATCAGCATCCTCGCTATCACCCTGGCCCGAATCGTTTGGCGAACAATCCTACGCCGAATCACTCTCTAGCAGCCCCTCAAATTTCGTTTTTGAGGCAGACCGAGAGATCGCAGTATCCTCCCCCGGCCAATCTGCCAACATAGGCCTACCCGTCGGCCTCGAATGGTGGCCACCGCTCCCCTGCCCAGCATCTCCGCCACCGACCTCCCAGCCAACAGCTAAAGAAGAACTGCTGTACGCTGCGCCCGAAGATTTGAGCAACGTGCAAGCTGATAAGCAGCCGATCAGGGATACGCGACGCTGGCATTCTTACCGGCTCGGGTATTTTAATCCTTCCCTTGAGACATGGTTCGAGAGCATTATGGGCAGCGCAAAACGAGCGCATAAACCGATCGAAATACCGCACGCCCCCGGACCAGTACGCAAGCAAACGCCCCCATCGGCTGACGATCTTGCCCGGCGACTTGCGTTACTTGACGCGCTCAGTTGCATACGAAGAAGCAGTCACGGTATATTAGTAACTTCAACCAAAGACGAAAGAGAAACCCATGACAAAATTTTTTCTCACGACGGTACTGCTGATATTAGCCAACACAACAGAAGCAACGCACAAAATCCCGCTCGAGATCCTCTTCGGCAACCCCAAACAGAGGAACCTCAAAATATCTCCCGGTGGGCATTATATTTCGTATCTTGCCCCATTCAAGGGCGTCCTCAACCTGTGGGTTAAATCGGTTCATGACGATGATGCACGCGTGATAACCAACGATACCGGCCGCGGCATTCATCAATACGTCTGGACGTTTGACGAAGAAGCGCTGCTCTATCTTTACGATGCAAACGGCCGCGAAAACCATCACCTGCACAAAGTAAGCTTGAAAACGGGTGCTGATACTGATCTGACCCCATTTGATAATACTGCTGTTCATATCGTTCAATATAGCCGCCGCGTACCCGATCGCATGCTCATCGCCATGAATAAAGAACGCAAACATTTATTTGACGTGTACGAGCTTAATCTGAATACGGGCAGTATTATCCCCATCGAACAAAATCCGGGCGATATCATGTACTTTATCGCCGACGATCAGCTTGCAATCTGCGGCGCCATGAGGGCGCTCCCCGATGGCGGCCAAACATTACTGATGCGCGATAATAATCAAAGCGCCTGGCACCCGTATATCACCTGGACGCTTGATGACGAGCATTCCGGCCCGCTCTGTCTACATAACGAGTTTCTCTACATGCTCGATTCATCGCAGGCCAACACCACCCAATTCGTTAAAATTAATATGAAAACCAACGAACGCACCATCCTGGCAAGCGACCCGGAATACGACATTGCCGACGTTGTTTTTCACCCTGAAACGCACGAACCCGTTGCCATCGTCACCGTCAAAGAAAAAGAAGAGATACGTTTTGTTGATGCCAGTTTTGCGCAAGACGCACAAATCATCGATGCGGCACTTAAAGGCCCCTGGATTATTAACAGCGCAACGCTGAAACTGGATATCTGGCTTATTGCGGCGTATAGCGACGTATCAACAGCCAGCTATTATCTTTATGATCGCGCAAGCAAAAAGCTCACATTTTTGTGCGCCTCGCGCCCAGAATTGGCGCAATATCAATTGCAACCGATGAAGCCCATAACATTCACCGCACGCGACGGCCTTACCATTCACGGTTATCTTACGCTACCCAGAAGCGAGCACAATAAACCAGTTCCGCTCATCTTGCTCGTGCATGGCGGCCCATGGTTACGTGACGGCTGGGATTTCGATCCTGAAGTACAGTTTTTGGCTAATCGCGGCTATGCCGTTTTGCAAGTTAATTTCCGCGGCTCAGATGGCTATGGCAAAGCGTTTCTCAACGCCGGCAATCACGAGTGGGGACGTAATATGCATAACGATCTTATCGATGCGGTAGCCTGGTCCATAAAAACCGGTGTCGCCGATCCAAAACACATCGCAATTATGGGCGGCTCGTATGGCGGCTATAGTGCATTGGCCGGTGTTACCTTTACCCCAGATACCTTTTGCTGCGCCGTCGATCTTTTTGGCATATGCAATCTGATCACGCTCATCAAAAATTCTCCACCATATTGGCACCTTGCGTTGATCAAATTTGCCAAGCGTGTCGGAGATATTCATACACAAGAAGCACTGCTCAAAGAACGTTCGCCACTCTTTTACGCGACCAATATTAAAGTACCGGTACTCTACGCACAAGGGCTTAATGATATCCGCTGCACGCCGCTGGAAACTAAACAAATGATTGCCGAGCATCAAAAACACCAGATTCCCTACGAATATTACGAATTTGAAAACGAGGGACATGGCTTGGCCAAACCAGAAAATAAGTTCAGGTTATACGCAGCCATCGAAACGTTTTTGGCTAAGTATTTAGCCCCACAACCAGCCGCTTAAAAAATAATTTCCGTTATTTTCCCATGCTAGAAAAATAATCGCCTTTTCCCACAAATAAGAAAATGCCGGGCCCACCCGACAAAGAAAATAATTTTGCGCAATTTTATCAAAAGTATTGCTTTCTGCAATTTTATTTTGGTACCCTGAAGGTAGAAATGAGAGCAGTAGGTGCCTCCAAAAGTTGCGTGCTAAGCCCGGCTTAGTCTTATAAAAATCCCCCTAGGGCGGGTTTAGTACGCGCTGAATAACGTAGGGCCGCGGTTTAACGGCTGCGGCCCTGCCTTTTTCAAAATTCTTGCACATTGGTCTTTCGGCTTGATAGCCTGAAAGGCAAGTTTAAACAGGCTTAAAAAGGAGCTTTTTATGAAGAAATATGTGCCATGGATTGTTGTTGTCGGCCTTTTGATTGCCGGCCTTACGGCTTGGTACGTCTACAGTGCGGGTCATCCAACAATACAAACACCTACGTGCCCTACAGGGTCATCATGTCCTGAGGTTATAAAAGAGGCTAGGGATATGTCCGGAGTATAGCCATCTGAAGAGTCATAGAAAAAATGTTATTAGGAAAATCGTATGAAGAGATATTTACCATGGCTTGTCGCCATCGGCCTCATAATCGCCGGCGCTACGGTTTGGTACGTGTACAGCGATGCCACGAGCAGTGAAAGCACGCCAACAAAAACAAAACAATGCTCGGGATGCCCCAAAACTGAAACCGAAGATGAAGTTATAAAAGTGACTGAGGCTATATCCCCAATGTAGCCGAAGGGTCACAGAAAAAATGTTATTAGGAAGATCGTTGAAGAGATATTTACCATGGTTCATCGCGATTGGGCTTATCATCGCCGGCGCCACGGTTTGGTTTACGGTCAACAACATAAAAAAATCCGATCATCCAACCGTGCAGACCGGATAAAAAGGTAGCATAAGCTAAAATGTAAAAACCCCTTTTCGGCTGGCTCAAGTTGGTCGAATCTGGCGCGCAAGAAATCACGATCGAAAGCCAGGATGACGAGCACTACACGATAACGGGAAAATGAAGCATGGTGCTTGGCTTTTAATTCGGCCTGGTCCCCTCGCCCAGGATAGTAAGATATCGCGCATACACAAATCGCCGCCCACGTTTTTTACCGGTAATTTCTTTCAAGATCCCGATTTTTTCAAATTGATTGATCAGATTTGAAGCCGCTTGATGAGAAAGCTTAAATTCACGCTGTACATCGCTAACACGTATTAACGGCGTATAAAAAAGCTTATCTAATAACATGATTGCAAGCGGTGATGATATCCTTCTTTTTCCAAGCAGCGCCTGATGTGTTTCGCGTAACTGTAGTATGCGTTTAATGTTTTCAGTAGCATCTTGGCATGTTTGGATAACGCCAACCAAAAAAAACTCTACCCACTGCTCATAATCGCCTTTTTCGCGTACAAGCGTAAGCCGATCATAGTATTCTTGACGATTTTTTTTCAAATAATAACTCAAATACAAAAGAGGCTTTTTAAGAATGCCACGCCAATAAAGATAAAACGTGATAAGTAAGCGTCCCAACCGTCCGTTGCCGTCCAAAAAGGGGTGGATGGTTTCAAACTGATAGTGAATCAACGCGCAGTTGATCAGTTCCGGCATCACCGATTTTTTATGCATGTATACTTCAAGATCGCCCATGGCTTTTAACGCCTCAGCTGGCGTTGGCGGAACGTAACGAGCCGTTTTCATGGTACAGCCAGGAGCTCCGATCCAATTTTGTATTTTTTTAAATTCGCCGGGTGTCTTTTCTGCGCCGCGTACACCCTTAAGCAAAATCGCATGCAACTCTTTGATAAGCTTCAGGCTCATAGGTAATGAATCGAGTCGATCGATACCATAGTGAAGCGCTTTAATATAATTTACAACTTCGACAACATCATTGACGTTTTCAAGCTTGGCACCACTTTCGAATTCAAAGACGTCTTCAAGCGAGGCTTGCGTACCTTCGATCTGGGCGCTCAATAATGCTTCTTTTTTTACGTACATGGTAATAAAAAGATCGGTGTTGGGCAGGGCATAAGCCATACCGTCCAAACGTGCAAGATGGAGAGTCGCATCCCACAGAAGTTTTTGCATGTTCTCGTTAATATTAATCGCTGGATGCGGCGGCAAGGATGTTGGTACAAAAGCCTTGAACCCAGCCGGTTGATTTACATAAATACCACTTCGATTCATCTAACCCTCGTTTTTTACGTATGTTACTTATTCAGAATTCCCTGAATAATAAGCCCCCCAATATTCTCGTTATTCAAAAATACTTACATAACGCCCCTTATTTTGCAACGTTATTCAAAAATACTTACATAAGAACACAAAGCTACTGCCCGCTCATCGAGTCTGTCGCACTGAGCAACGACACCTCAAAAAAGCAAAGAATATCTTTAGACAATGAGAGGTACGTTCCTTGAATAACTTTGAGACAATGCGCTAAGCTGCCGAAAATGTTTGGGAGGTCTTTAGGGGAGTTGTAGTGAAGCGATTGGGAATATTTTTTGCACTTACCGTGCAAGGGTTGGGGGCAATAAATAGCGAAGTACAATGGCACGATCTTCAAGATTTTTGTATGGGTTTACGGGAAAGTCCTTCGCCCATAAAAGTCCAGTCGAGAAACGAATTTGTTGATGGTGGTTCGGCGCTTATTGATTGGGTTGTTCGGCAACATGATTACGGACCTGTAGATTACGAAAATTTTCAAAGCTCACCGAGCGAACAAACTTCTTCGCAGAAAGATACTGCGTCACCAACAGATTCCGTTCAGCCCCTAGGCGGGAGGCCCCGCTTCGCTCAAGCTTCCGCCTTCGCTAAAGCTACTGCGGACAAGATGGCGGACAGGTCTCCGGGCAGCCAGCGATTGACCCCGAAATCCCCCGCTCACTGTTTGAAAAAACTCTCCACTCACAAAAAACTCTCCGCTCACACTGAGCTTGTCGAAGTGTGCCCATCTTCTCGCCCAGGGCAACACCCGCAGGGCAAGACCCAAAATTTAAAAAATGTTAAAAAAGCTGCAGTTTTCAAAAGCATGCTCCAACAAAGTAGTAGTATTTCGCAAGTCAAATTGCTTTATACAAACTACTGTTCGCAACTCGATAACCATTTGCTCAATCCAGCCAACTACCAGTTGATCGATAAGCGCGTTCGTGCGCTCAAAGCAACGCTCGATCATCCGGGCCAGATTCAGGAGCGAAACATAAAATTTTCAGCGCAAGAACGAGCCGAGCTTTTAAAATCTGGCGTATCGGCGGCAGCTCTCGCCTCTCTGCGTGGCAGTGCCGCGCAGCTTGAACTGCACGAAGAATACACGTCCGTCTTTGAGCAATGGGCACAAAAGAGCCACGAAATCCGACGCTCGCTCGTGCAAGAAAGTATTGCGCAGATAACATTACAGTTTGCTGATCTTGCCGATGAATGTAATCGTAGCAATAATCTTGCTGGCAGTTACGCCATGGCCGACGTTATGCACGCGGCGTGGCAGAGTGTGCAAGAATTTTTTACGCTGGCCAAAGCGACAGCACAGGTCGATTACGAAGTTCTGGGCATACTGGGCGCAAGCGCGCTTGACGGAGCTCTCTGTGCCGGCTGTTCAACGGCGCAGGCGATCAGCCATCCGGTTCAAACGCTCAAGGCTCTTGGCTCAACAATTGCGCGCGTAGCATATACGGCAGATATTTTGCTCGGTAATGATAAGCAGCGCAGTGCCCAAACGCGCGCTGAACTTTATGCCATGCTCAAGGCAGCAGCCAACGAATTGTCTGCCAAAGCACAATCCCAACACCCCCTCATGACGTTCAGTGACTGCGTATCCGGCGGCACGCAGTTTGTTGCCGAAGGCGTATTGGCTTCCAAATGCATGACGCTATCAGCAAACGTTCTGAGCAAAAGCGCACAAGCACTTAACAAACTTCCTGAACTGGCAAAAACAGCCGGCACCAAAATCCGCTTGCCCCTCACCGGCCCACAACGCGAACTGGCTCTTGCGCACGCCCAGGCAAGTATAGGTGAGGGATTTATTGAGGAAATGGCCCGCGCACAGACAGGTATTAGCGGAGCCCGGCGTAGCCCGATCGTAGCCACGCCCAGCCGTCGCCAAGGGCTATGGCGGGCACGGGTCGAAGAGGGGCGAAGACGGGTGCTCAAGCAAGAGCAAGAGGCGGTTCAAAAGATACCGGCTCAACAGGCTACTCCAAACGCTTCTGCCGGTTTACAATCGCAAAAACCGTCTGCCCAACCGACGACGCCAGTTTCTCCTTCCGGTTTGCAGCCAGCCGTGCCGGGAAAACCGTCGGTTACCACCGCTTTTCCCGGGCCGTTACCAGCGCCGGGTACCCAGCAACTGCTCAAAGTGTTTGCCCTGCCAGAGCAGCAACGTGCGGCAATTATTGCGCGATACGGCAAACCCATTCCAGAAATTGGTGGCGGACAATTTAAAAATCCGCTTCACTTAATTGCGATTGATGTGAGAAAAATTGATCAAAAAACGGGTATTGTCAAAGAGTGGATGGGTTTTCACCATGATTACCAGCATGTGTTTGAACGTAACAATGTGATTACCTTAACCGAAAAACAAAATTTGGGCGGAGGATTTTACAAAGCAAAACCAATATATGGCACGCAAATTCCGAAGTGGAAATCGTTTTTCCCTGCCGAGTGGCCACCGGAAAAGGTTTTTGAAAAGGTTATCGAAGCACACAATAATATAAAAGATATACTGCCTGCGAGGGGTGGCAGGAAAGAATTAATTGGTTGGCTTGAGCATGAACAAAAAGCAATATCGATTATCGTTGATGACAACAAAGATATTATTACCGCATATCCGAATTTTTCTTACCGAGGAAGATGATGAAAAAACTGGTATTGGTCGATAGCGAGCATGGCTACTGGAAGACGAAAGAAGATTTTGATGATGATATGGATCTTTTAAGAGCATTTCTGAATAGCAATCCAGTGCCTGACCTAAAAGAGTTTCTTGACGATCTCAATAAAGATTGGGAATTCGGGGGGGGGGATCTTGTAAATTTTGAACGTCATGATGGCCAAATAACGTTGGGCTATGATTTTGAGGACGACGGACACAAATTTACGATCAAAGAAAGTGAACTCGAAAAACTTATCATCGACTGGCTCAAGTTGGTCGAATCTGGCGCCAAAGAAATCACGATCGAAAGTCAGGATGACGAGCATTATACGATAACGGGAAAATAGAGGGCGCGTGGGGGCACCCTTCGATGAAGCGCATATCGCGCGGAATCTCGTCGCAACCTAGGACCGCACCAACGATCTACCTGCGTAGCCCGAGCGTAGCTTTAGCGTAGACGGGCGTAGGTGAACCCAGCCGTCGCCCATGTGAGCTATGGCGCCAGCCAGGCGTAGCTTAGCATTTCTTCGAAGAAATACCTGCGTAAGCGAAGACTGGCGCGCAGGCAGGATGAGCGGAGGAACGTGCAAAACAAAGCCCCATGTTGTCATGAGGCTCGATTAATTTATTTATTAAATTATTGCAAATTGGATTATATGCATGTTAGGCTGAAAGTAAGTTTAAAAGAGGAGAACAAGATGAATAGGTATGTATTACTTAGCCTGTTTGCTGCAATCTTTGTTACGGCTTTAGCAGACAGAAAATACGTCTGTAAGGTGGTTAGGGACCGCGTTGTATGCGTATACGATCCCAGCGCTTCCAGCTAAGTTTCTCACCCCGCTCGTTGAGCTTCGAAAAACAGACAAGTGCGAAGTAGGGGCCTGTTTGCCGCAATCTTTGTTACGGCTTCAGTTAAAGCATTTCTTGTCGACCTGTTCTGCGAAGCTTTTTACTCCGCTCGCTGAGCTTCGAAAAATAGGCAAAAGCGAAGCAGAAAGATATTGAGGCTAAAGACCAACAACAAGGCACCCCTACGTCGGCTATGGGCGCATCACCTAAGGTAAAGAGCTGTATTGGCCTTCCGTGGGAATGCTAAAGTCGTCAGGGTACAACCACAGCCAGCAGTCGATCCCTCACTGGATTGGGGATGTTAAGAGCTTGACGCGTTTGATCTGATGGATGCTGAAATGTCTGTTGAACCCCATTGATGGCCGTATGCGCTGAGTACATGTTAAAAAACAAGGACAGAAGCGTATTTTTAAACTTCTTGGCAGCGCAATGTCCTGGAACTATGTTACGAATAGTCAATTCGTCTGTAGCGCCCCATAAGCCAAAAGAAACCGCCAAACGACCTGCGGCATTGCCGTACTTCCGGGTAACTTCTTCCGCCCGTTCACCGCTCGCAAATGATACGAGCGATGCTATCGCTTCGTTATCCAACATGCAATACCCAACATATGACGTCCCGCCTGATACTGCTGCGAGTGCGAGCAATTCTGCCGTATCGGTTAGGCCTGTTCTGTGCTTACGGAACCAATTTTTGATTTTACCGAGGCACGTTTCGGGAACGATAACGCCGCTTGGCTCTTTGCCCTTGTCTAGCGCAGCTACTGGCTGCTTTAACTTGGCCAATTCTTGGACCGTCAACCCACTTTCTATATCCAGCTCCATCAGCGGCCCAACAGCTTGGGACTCTCGCTCTTTTTCAGCCGCCTTGGACGCCACTTCTTGCGTCAAAATACCTGTGGCTTGTGTGTCAAGCGTTTGCTTAGATTTTTCAGTACCCAACCTGCCAGGATACAATTTTTCACAAGGCCCATCTGCCGCAGTCAATAAATCTTTAAGTTGCTCTTTAAGGCTTTTTGGCGTTGGCGAATCCGAATCTGATGACGAGTTAAGCGGCGATTCATACGGCGGCGAATCTGAATCTGGCGGTGAATCTGAGCCTGATGAAGAGTAAAGCGACGGTTCGTACGGCGGCGAATCTGAACCTGATGAAGAGTTTAGTGGCGATTCGTATGGCGGCGAATCGGTTGCCAACGAACCAGCGTCTGATGAAGAACTTGAATATCTTTGATCTGGCGATTGACTTCGTGGCGTTGATAACCCAGCCTTTTCCAGAGCGTCTCTCAGAGGAAGATTTTTAGTCTCCATTGCATATAAACAACTATTGATTACTGCTACCCCCACCAAGACTTTCAGCATATCTTTGCATCTGATCATGATACACCTGTACTTTCCGCAATCCCCAGGTTTAATACTCTTAATTTCCATTGTACTCTTTTTTTTCATTTTGTCAAGTTTTTTAGAGCATAAAAGCGCTTTTTATCGCTCTTTTTAGGCTCTCTATTTCAAAAATTTGTTTATATTCCCCGCTCAATTTAAGCCTTCAGAGCTCTATTTACACCACATTGTTTTTAAGCCGCATGCTCTTTTGCCTGCGCAATTCTTCGCTCAAGCGCGGGCAGCAGCTCTTTTACATGAACTGCCGATGAAAGCCTCAGCATACGCTGGGTAATCGACAATCGATTATGCTGATCTTGCGCGCTCAGACGCTCAAAATCAGGAAAATAGGTCTGCCAAAGCATGGTCAATGGCGGCATCGTATTCGAATGATCTTTGGCAAGATTAAAGTATTCTGAACACAGCCTAAGAAATGCTTGCTGCTCAGGCACGGGCCAGCAACTAATCGTATCATAGAGCACGCGCAACTGTGCCCGACGGTAATATTCATTGGCAACGCTCGCGCTCCCCAAACAAACCATGTAAAGCCACAAATAGCCCGTATCTGGCAATTGAAAGCCAAGAGCGCGGTAATAGTTAAGCGCTACGTCGACGGGAATCTCAATGGCACAAGCAAGCACAACCTTCCACAATGGCCAACGATCACCAGGCCCGAAGGCGGTCGCCGTTCCGGTGGCAATGGAGGCAAGCTGTGGAAACTCGGTGTTACCGCCCCACCACACCTCAGTATTGATACCAAAAGTAGCCGTAGCCAGTAACGCCGTCTCCAACGCATTACGCGCTGGCTCACTCAGCCGCCACCATGCGCGGCTAACGCCTCTTCCGCACGATTGGCAGCCATGCCACAACCCAAGACACCAGCGAACTGGAGCCGCGTGCTGCTGCAGCACAACGGGGCGCTCTTCTTCCATTTGTTCGATCGATTGCGCATCAGCAAGTAAATGGCTCGTTAATGCCACTTGACGATCACTCGACATACCAGCGAGCTGATTTATGAGGCCAACACACAAAAACGCGTATAATAATTTTTTGCTCAACATGATAAACCTTTCTTCAACGACCGTTTTAACGTCTCGCATGAACCGATAAATACCCAGGTTCTGGAGAATTTTTCGCTGTTCCCGATGAGCTCCCTGCCGAGCTCGTAGCGCCTTCAGCAGAAGGCGTAATCACGATTTGTGGCGCATCGGCACTGGTTAATCCACATGACTCTTTTTTAAGTACAATGTCGGACAAGTCTTGGTTCGCTGCTGCTAAATCAAGGCGTTGATCCACCATGAGCTTAATGCCAGCCTGCACAAGTTCGGCATATCGCACTCGCTCAACGTCACTCCAATTTTTAAAGTCACCAACAAAAACCAGGCAAATCGCCGACGTCATCGTAAAATCGATTTGACTAAGCGCTGGCACACGCGTCCCCTTAACAATCTCCAACAGATCTTGCGTGATAGGAGCTTGCTGAGCAAGCGCCTCAAATCCCAACGCACCACGAAACTTTGCGTAATGTGCAAAATCGTCAGTTGGATCGGAAAACTGTTGAATACGATTCAATAATTCGACGACAATTTTTAAATGATACCTTTGTCCCGTTGCATCTTGGCTTCCAAACGGATCCCATATACGCAAACAAGTATCATACAAAGCGCTGAGCGATTCTTTCCCATCGGTAGCAATAAACTTTTTCATCGATTCAGGAGTAGGGTCGCTTGGTAGCGCATCAATAACGGTTTTGAGTTGTTCAAATGTTGTACCACTGTTGTATAGCTGGTCCAAACACCACACAAAAAGCTCGACAAAGTTTACCTGCATTTCCTGCGGGAAGCGCTGTATTTGAGGATCATTGGAGCAAAAGGCAACAACATCCTGCCAAAGCTCTTCCTGGGTCAATTGGCTATTTTGATGAACGCGTAAATAGGCGGCAAGCATATCAGCAAAGAGGTCCTTTTCAAAACCAGCATTGTAATAGGCATTGAAGGGAATGCGATAGCCGCGGCGAACACGCAATTCATTGAACATGATCGCGACAGCCGTCGAAAGTGCATATAACGAGACTAGACCGGTTTTTCTGTATTCATTTTTAAGAGCATCAATCTGAGAACACATATATACGTCTCCGGCAATTACCCCGCTGCAAATAAGGAGCTTGAGCCAGAAATTATATCGATCAGTAATATTAGCCGCTGCTTTTCCCATCAAAATCGCGGCACTCATTGAGATACCGCTGCGATTGACGGCATGCGCTAAAACGTTAGCACCCACTTGAGCGGTTGTTATCCCCAGCGTTAAAAGAACATCTTTTGCCCATCGCGGCAATTTTTGCACATATACCGAACAGCACCCGGGCTCTTCTTCGCGTACCCCGCCAGCCTGCCCAGCAACTGGGCTCATTGACGAACTGGCAGCGGCCGGCGCAGATGGCCCAGCGGGCGAACCAGAATCAGAAGACATCTCGCCCATTTCAACAGCGCAAGGCGCGGCTAAAAGCGATTGTTTGAGTTCTTTCTGACGTGCAATAACTAATTTTTCTTTGCCATCATCGCGCTCCATACCGATCAAAGGCATAAAGGCCAGACACAACATGGCGTATAAGACATGACGAGAATTCATAGTACCTCCATTAAGTACTTCTTTAGCTACCATAATCCCCATAGTTATATCCTAACAAATATATTCAATTTGTCAACCAATACAACAAAATAATTCAAAATAAGCAAAATAAGTAATGTATATTTTTATCGCCAAGATTAAGTATGAAAGAGGCTAAAAGATTGTCAACAAGGGGAAAAACGACTGTCATAGCAACGTGATAATGTCATATTCACTGCAACAGAAAATATCATGAGAAAATTGATGCTTGAGCATGGATTGCCTGTTGGCTTTTATACCAATCGAGGGTCTGTCTTCAAGGTTTACCCTTTGGCTCCAAAGTGGCGCTTACAGTCTCAAAATGAGCTAAGGACGCCTAAAAATGATTTTCTCATAAAAAAGCCGCGGTTTGCCGGAGCTTAACAGCTTGTAAAGACTTTAAAAAACGCATTAAACCGCTTGCGCAGATTGCGCTTTAACTAATTTTGCTTTCAATACTTCTTGAAGCTTTGGTATCGCACCTAGATCCCTCCACGCAATGACCTTTTCTACTTGAAGACTCGCGCGATCAAGATCACGGACTTCCCAGCCAAAAGCGCGCGCATCTTCTTGATAGAGTGAACGAATAGCGGCCACTCGTTGCGTAAGGGTTGCGGGTGTACGATCATCACGCTCAATCTTTTGGAGCGCATCAATTACTTTAGGCGCCACGCTTAAGGCCAAGGCCAATTCGCGCAATGTCCATCTGCGTGCTTCGCTCACCGCTTCGCGTTTATTTTTTTCAACCATTATGCTTGAAAGGCCAGTAAGTCCCATCGCCACAGCAAGAAAACCAGTGTGCGGACAATGCATCTGCCCAGCGCGCGCTAAAAACCAATTAGTTGTCACGTCAACAGGCACTTCAATGCCAACCGCTAAGGCTTTGCCCCAAAAGGCATATTTTGCCAGTGGGCCATAACCCATAGCAACGCCCGTTGCGGCATGAATAAGCGCGGGCACCAACTCATTGCCCCCAAATGCATCCTCTGCCGACGCTGCTAATGTGGTAGCTAAAAGTATTGAGACAACGAGGGTGTTTCGCGTTCCCTGCGATAAGCCGCGCCAGGAATCGGTGATATGGTTCCCGCACGAATGCATACTTTCTCTGACACGCTGCCAGCAGCTTGGGCTTGGCCGAGCGGCATCACGATGCACCACGACAATCGGCGTTTTGGTCGGAGAAGATTCAACAACGCTCGTATTAGGCATAGCTAAAGCGGCAGATGGTGCAGCAGCACCAGAACCCATGTCGCTCATTTCAACAGCAGGCGCTGCTAAAAGAGGCCTTCTAAATTCGCTCGCCCAACCGGACTTTTTGCCCTTGCTATCGAAACGCTCCATGCCGATTAATGGCACAAAAGCCAGACAGAGCATGGCGTATAAGACGTGACGAGAATTCATCGAGCCTCCATTTATGAATACTTCTTTAGTTCCAATAATTCCCATAGATACATCCTAATAAAATATTCAATTTGTCGGTTTAGAATCGGATTTAATTTAAAATAAGCAAAATAAATAATGCGTTTTTTGCTCCAACGTTAAGTATGAAAGAGGCTAAAATATTGTCAATAACTGGCCAAACGACCAGAATTTGCGAAAGCCACCCAAGCCGGACATTCTTCGCCATACTACGGCGGGCAGGCTTGGCCAAAGCGCATGTATAATGGGCGGCTGCGAAGTGCCAACAGGCCTGCCCGGTGAAGCTTTTACTCCGCTCGTCGAGCTTCGAAAAACAAGCAAGCGAAGTCGGGCGCGAATGCCAAATTTCATAAAAAATTAACCCTTCAGCATGCTCCACAAATCCTGATTCTTACGTGCGCCCATTTTTACACAAGAGTGGCGATTGGCTCCATGGCAATATTGGGTTTTTTGTTGTTAAACCAAATTGCCGTTACTGTGCTTGAATAATTTTTTGGCTATGTGTTAAGCTGCCGTGGGTTTTTATCACAGCATCTTTTTTTTGGAGAATTGTGGTGAAGTGGGCAGTAGTATTTGCGGCCTTAAGTACCGCCAAGTGTTTGTTGGGAGATGGATTTTGCGCAGGGACGCATGTTAAAACGCCTGGTGGTTATGCCGCGATTGAACAGATTAAACAAAAAGATCTCATTATTGGTTTTGATGCACGGCTCGGCGTATGCGCACCTTGCATCGTAAATGCGATTAACAAAAAACGTGTGAATCAAGTTATTAGGCTGACCACTGGGGGGCAAGAGCTCTATGTTGGATGCCAGCAGCGATTTTTGTGCCTGAACCAAAGAAGAAATGATCTGAAGCGCTGGTTGATTTGGACAAAGGTGCGTGATCTTAAACGGGGTATGCGGCTATTGAGCGCGAATAAAATCAGCGTTTGTGTTGATACCGTTCAGCGTATGGCCAGGCCGATAGATGTATATGAGTTAAGTGTAGCTGGGGCGCATACGTATATTGTAACTGAACATGATCTTGTTGCGCACAATGTCGCTCCCATTGTAATTCCCTTTGTTTATACCGTCGGAGAGGGCGTAACAATTGCCTGGGGAGCTGCGGCGGCGTTGCTTGGATATGCGACGATCCATCACGCTGTAGGAAACCGCTGTGATACGTCAGGATTATGCGGACCACACACGGTTGATGAAATACAAAATCATCAGGACAATTGGAGTCGCTTAGTCCGCGAGCGAACGATCAGCGCTGATCGTTCTAAACTGCACTTGTGCTATGGTGGCAGTAATGGAGGGCCAGATCGCAATAATAAGTCGCCATGTAATCCCAATAAGGGAAAAAATAAAAATCCTCAGCAGCCATCGGATCCGAATAATGCGCGTAATAAAAATCAAAGGCAAGGGCCGAAAAATGTAAACTCAAGACAAGTTGCTGCCAAAGAACGTAAATTTAATACGATGGAAAGGGCGGAGGTTTTTCGGAAAGGTAAATTTAAGCAAGACTATAAAACGTGCAAAAACGGCCGTTATGTAAAAAAAACCGGTGTCGAAGGATTTGGGAAAAGAGCGCAATATTTAGAGTGGGATAATTTTCATAAAGATATGGAAATGTATGATAAATTTGGCCGGCATCAAGGATGTATAGAGCCGATTACTGAAAAAATATATAAACCAGCCGTACCTGGCCGAACGATTAATGTAAGGTAATGTATGAAGAAAATCGACATTCTGGATAAATTGTACAAAAAAATGATCACGCAGAGAGAGGCTGAGGCCATTTATGTAGACGTTTTTGATAAATTCAATCGAGGGATATTAAAAACTGATCCGGTAAAACTTTTATGTTTATCCCATAAAGAGAAAATTGCGATTCGGCTGCATGATATATCGCTTAAAGTCTTGGCAAAATGGCGGTATGAGGGTTGGCCAAAAACCTGCGCCATTTGCGATAAACCTGTGGCGATAGGAAAAGTTGATTGGTGCGTCTTTGAGCGAAAGAAAATTGGCGGTAAAATGCGCAGCGAGGTGGTTATGCATGGGGATTGTTACTCAGCAATGCCCACCCCGAAAAAGGCATCGCAAGATCTCTACGAGATTTTTGATCGAGCGTGTGCGAAGGCCTCTGATGAACGATTGATGCGCCTTTTAGCGCGATTTAAAAAAATGGATTACCTTGCAGCTCCCATCATTTTTGATCTCATTTGTGCAAAAAGAATCAGAGTTCTTAAATTATTGCATGAGCAACACGTACCATTTTCTTATTTGGCTTCTTCTGGTGGTAACGCACTTCACGCCGCCTGTGGCATTTCAGGCAGCCTTGAGGCGGTAAAATTTTTAATCAAAAATAATATTCTTACGGATATTAATGCCGAATGCGATGATGGAGAAACGCCATTTCTTTTGGCTGTGATGTACAATCACATGGATATTGTTGAGTATTTTTTTGAACATTTTACTCCGAATGTAACCATTTCCACACTTCATGGTGATACACCGCTTTCACTTGCCAAAAAAAATGGCAACACACTATTATACGCTCTTATCACAGCGCATTTGCCAGAAACAAGTACGCCGATTTTAAAATTAAGTAGAAATGAGCTCAAACACGCTTTCGAAGGTGTATTGGCCATATTAATCGACGACGACATAAAGGAAATTGAATTTCCGGACAGAGCAATCTATTTTTGTCGGATCTTGAACAAAAAAGATGAAAATGACGGCTCGCCCGAATCAAACATTGTTGGATCATTAAGCGAAGATATGGCATCGCTTAAAGAAAGTATACATGGTAAAAAAGGATGGTTTGAATTAGACATCGAACGCTTTGGAGCGATACTTCTTGCACTTGGTGCACGAGTAAAAAGTACATATCCCAAACGCAGAGCACGGGTGTCTGGGCGTAAGATTGACGTGAGATAACGCGTGTTTTTTTGCGATAGGTTTGCCTTTTAACAAGTGTCGCCGCTTTAAAATAATTTTTTGGCAAAACGTGATTTGATTAGAAATGATGGAATAAGTGATATTCCAAGAAAATTTGGTTCTGAAATGGGTTTATGTAAGGCGGGATAAGAATGAAACATTTGACAGAAGTTCAAGCTTTCAATGCAATGATAAAATTTTTAGAACTTTATTATGAGAGAACATTGTCTGATGATATAGGCTCCTTGTTGGGTGATCTGCAATTTTTGAAAGATGGCAAAACAGCTGATCCAGCGGCTTGGCAAGATTGGAGCAATTGTATTTGCGAAGTTTTAGAAAAAAGCAAAAAACAGGCGTGATTTGTCTGATTGCTGCCATTAACAAATTTTACAAAAGAGTAATTACGTCCCATGGTGTCATGAGGTTCTTTTGCTATACTTAAATAGGGGTTTAAAGAACTGTGAAAACATGTTTTTAGGCATGGAGTTCCCATGAATTTTCGTATTTTCTTTTTAGCGGCCGGCTTGTTTTTTGCTCCGGCGATGGGCATGTTTAAGTGTTGCATGTCCAGAAAACGTGCGGCCGATTATCACTCATTTGATTCGGCGACGCCATTAAGGGCCGAGCGTGCTGAACAGCCTCAGGCGAATATTATTGTATCTACTCATGTCAAGCCTGATTTTACAAAAATGTTAGCCATTGTGAGAGCATTGTTCCCAAGAGCAGATACCCCTACAGCACTTAATTATGTAAAAATTCTAGCCTCGGGGCGGACTCAGCCTGTGCCAGTGTTTACTAAAGCGTTGATACCCTGCGAGCTCATATTTGGCAAATCGATTGCTGTTCGTTCTTCCGTTACTCACAACTATGGCAGCCCGGCGGTAAGCGCTGCGGCGTTGACCGCTGAGCAATGGAGAAAAATTGATATTGCTCTTGTGGAAGAGGGGAGAGATGCCGCGTTGGCAATCATTATGAGTACCGGTGTCGATGTTGATGAAGCTGATCGCATACTTGTACAAATTGGCAAACAGCCACTCCGCGCACGATCAACCCCCCCACAAGCACATGCTGAAAGAAATTCTGACATAGAAAAATTAAATCAGCTTTATTCGGAAGGTTCGGCCGCTAAACCAGAAACGCGGGCATCCACTGCAAGGCGTGCGCCGTTGACTGCGGAGCAGTTGGCAAAAATTGAGGCTGCCCTCGCGAAAAATAACGCGGATGATGCGCTAGCCATTATTATGAGTGCTGGTATCGGATTTGAGGAAGCTGACCGCATGCTTGCGCAAATAGGCAAAGAGCCAACTCGCACACCATCAATGCCGCTACGAGCACACGCTGGGGGAAGTTCAGGCATAGAAAGTGATCAGCTTTCTCGAGAAAGTTCGGCTGGCGGGTCCGAAACGCGGGCATCCACTGCAAGGCGTGCGCCACTGACTGCCGAGCAGCTAACAAAAATTGAAGCGGCTCTCACTGAAAGTAGCGTAGACGCTGCATTGGCCGGCATTATGAACGCTGGCATCGAATTTGAAGAAGCTAACCGTATGCTTGTGCAAATGGGCAAAAAGTCGGTTCAGCCATTGTCATAGCAAACGAGTTAAAGCGTTTGATAAAAATGATTTCGCATACGCTGGGAAGCTTCAGCAAATTTTCCGGCGGTACGGGCTTGTGGCGTGTTTAAACCAACCGATTATTTTTTGTCCATCGGTTCAAGAAGCACTATTGGCGCTAAGAATACGCGTTATTTCTGCGTCATTATGTATCGCATAAACGCGGTAATCATCACCATCTTGCGTAATAAGTATTTTTGGCGGTTGTTGCGCGTAAACGGTTTTCCATTGCTCAAGAAGAGAAATGAATGACTGAACTGGAATTGAATATTCTTCATTCTCAGTTTCAGACCATTCATATGAGAGTTTAACTACCTTTCCATCCATTTCGTAGCACATGTCATAAACCTGAACAAAACTTTCTTGTGGATTGCGTGCCCACGCAATAAAATCGTCGGCATCATATCTGACAATACCCCTCAAAAAATGCGCAGCAGCACAAAGCGATAACGAGGTTGCCTCGTTATCTTCAATGGTATAGCTTATGATTTCTGATTTTTTCAAAATAATGTAACTCATTTATACGACTGCCTTAAAATTTTCTTCCCAGGGATAAACCGTAATAACTTTACCGTTTCTAATGCATGTTACAATAACCATCCCATCATTTGTCTTCCCCATAAAAATTCCCGTCTTGCTCTCATAGGAAATCTCATTATTCCATGATTCAACAATTTTTTTGGCGAGTCCATCCATGGTCCACTGCGACGGAAAAAGCGTAGCCTTTGGTTTTATAACATCGCCTATTTTTAATTTACATAAAACAGCTCCACTTGAGTGTACTTTTGGTTCGATCAGTTGAACTTTACCAGCTTTTTGCAATGCGCCATTCTGATCCCAGTGAAATCCAAAAATTTTAGTTTTGCGTTTGGCCGGATTATAGCGTACATCGGCAGCGAGGATGTGCCACAGATCAATGGATGCTATCTTAACGGGTAACTGAGGCTGCTGTGCAACAGTTATAACATGTGCTCAAGTTAACCGCTATTTTCCCGTTATCGCGTAGTGCTCGTCATCCTGACTCTCGATGGTAATCTCTTTTGCGCCCGATGCGACGAGCTTGAGCCAGCCGATCAAAATCTTTTCAAGCTCACTTTCTTTGATGGTGAATGAGGGCCCATCTTCTTCGAATTCGTAACTTAGCTTTATATAACCATCATGGCGTTCAAGAGTAATAAGATTTCCTCCAGCAGAATCCCAATCTTTATTTTTTTGTAAGAACTCGAGGCTGTATTCGAGAAAATCGGGGCAATCACCAACTAAAAATAGCATTAAAAATCCAAAGCCCGCTTCAGGCTCTTCTTTGGGTTTCCAATAGCCCGACTTACTTTCAAATAGAACCATTTTTTTCATTTTTTTACTTTCTTCAATAAATCCGGATACGCCGTAATGATATTCTTACTCTTATCGATAATAATTTTTATTGCTTTTTGTTCAGTTTCGAGCCACCCAACCAGTACCTGTCTACCCGCTTCTGCTGGATAAATTTCCTTTATATTTCCATATGCCTCAAGAACTTTCTCAAAGACTTTTTCTGGCGGCCAGTCTGCTGGGAAAAATGATTTGGGAGTCGGTTTTTGCATTCCATATTTTGCCTCTTTAACAAAATAAAAACCACCACCATAATCAAGCTTGTTAGGCAAACTAATCACATTATTTCGCTCAAGCACACATCGGTAATCATGGTGAAATCCCATCCATTTTTCAACAAGGCCACTTTTTTGATCAATTTTTCTGACGTCAAGCGCAATCAAATGGAGCGGTTGTGTAAAACATGCACCACCAATTTCCGGAATCGGTTTGCCATATCGCGCAATAATCGCTGCACGTTGTTGCTCCGGCAGGGCAAACACTTTGAGCAATTGCTGGGTACCCGGCGCGGGTAACGGCCCGGGAAAAGCGGTGGTAACGGTTGGTTTCTCAGGTACGGCTGGTTGCAAACCGGAAGAAACTGGCTTCGTCGGCTGAGCAAGCGGATTCTGCGGCTGTGACCCTGAAGAAGCTCCTGCTGGCTGGGTGGGTATTTTTTGAGCCGCCTGTTGCTCTTGCTTGAGCAGATTGCTGGCAAGCGATTTTTTCGGCGCATGGGCAAGCTCTTCGGCAAAGCCCTCGCCGATACTGGCTTGTGCATGAGCAAGGGCGAATTCGCGCTGTGAGCCGGCAAGCGGCAAGCGGATTTTGGTGCCCGAGGCCCTGTCCGCCATCTTGTCCGCCATAGTCTTGACGACGGCGGAAGTCTTGACGGCGGCGGAGGCTTTTGCCAGCGCGGGAAGTTTGTTAAGTGCTTGTGCGCTTTTGTTCAGAACGTTTGCCGATAGCGTTAAACATTTGGAAGCCAATACGCCTTCGGCAACAAACTGCGTACCGCCGGATACGCAATCACTGAACGTCATGAGAGGGTGTTGGGACTTAGCTTTGGCACACAATTCGTTGGCTGCTGCCTTGAGCATGGCATAAAGTTCAGCGCGCGTTTGGGCACTGCGTTGCTCATCATCGCCGAGCAAAATATCTGCCGTATATGCCACGCGTGCAATTGTTGCACCGAGAGTTTTCAGCGAGGCGAAAAGATTTTCGGCTGTTTGAAGGGGATGAACAACCATCTGCGCTGTTGAGCAGCCGGCACAGAGAGCTCCGTCAAGCGCGCTTGTGCCCAGTATGCCCAGAACTTCGTAATCGACCTGTGCTGTCGCTTTGGCCAGCGTAAAAAATTCTTGCACACTCTGCCACGCCGCATGCATAACGTCGGCCATAGCGTAACCGCCAGCAAGATTATTGCCGCGGTTAAACGCATCGGCACATTCGGCAAATTGCAGCGCAATATGCGCAATATGTTCTTGAACGAGCGAGCGTCGGATTTCGTGACTCTTTTGCGCCCATTGTTCAAAGACGGACCTGTATTCTTCGTGCAGTTCTACCTGCGCAGCGTTACCACGCAGGGGAAGAAGTGCAGCCGCTGGCATACCAGCTTTTGTAAGCTCAGTCCGTTCCTGCGCTGAAAGTTTTATGTTGCGCTCGTGCAATTGCCCCGGGTGATCAAGGGTTGCTTTGAGCGCACGAACGCGTTTATCGATTATTTGGTAACTGGTTGGATTAAGCGAACGGTTATCGAGCTGTGAACAGTAGTTTGTGTAGAGTTGTTTGGCCTGCCCTGCGGAGCCTTGGCAAAGCGGGGTTTGAGCAATACTGCTGTTTTGTTGGAGCATGTTTTTTGCCGCGATAGTTGTCTTAAAATGATTTTGAGCCTTTGCGCTCACTGTTGTGGTCTGAGCCGAATGCTCGAACTTCTCGTTCGGGGTCGACAGGCGAGCGGCCACCTTGGGAGCGCAGGGTTTCCAAAGGGGTTTACCCCCTTTGGCGTGGGGATTGGAAAGGGCCGAACGAGGGGTCCTTTCCGGCCTCCCGCGTAGGGGCAAAACTGAATTTGATATGGTAACGTTCTGCGTAGAATGGTACTCACAATGTCTCTGCGCGTTCTCGTACTCTTGGCAAGCCTGTATCCATCGTTGTTCGCGCATCTGCTCAATAATTTCAAAGTTTTCTGGCATACTCTGATGGTCGGTTCGATATGATACGTCTATCTGTACAGGATTGTGGTACGTTAATGCGTCACTTGATCGAGGCAAACACATTCGTATAGTAGCCGATTCTGGCCATTGAACGTGCAAAGCTTGCTCTTTGTGTTGTCTTAACAAAGCCGTCTGGGCAGCCAGCTTAATATCACGTGCTGGCAAATTACTTTGACAAGCAATACTTGTCAGAAAAATAACTACTCTCAATCGTTTCACTACAACCCCTTTTTCTTTCGAGAATCATGCAACGCAGAATGCAGAGTCAACAAAAACGATTGGGAAACGGCCCAAAAAAATTTGAAAAAACTAACGCGCTTCAGGTACCAGTTTTTGAAATTGCTGCGCAAGGCGATAAGAACGCGCTTTATTTGATGGATTTGCAATAATCAAAAAACCGTCAGTTACCCACTGGCTACAAAGATGCGCACTCGTGCGTGGCTTGAAACCAAAAAGCTCACCAACTTGGCGCGCCGTAACCGTTTCGGCATGCTCAAAGAGTTCCAACGCACGCTGCTGTTTATGATCGAGGTGGCGTATCAAAAAGGAATATGCGTAAAATGCATACTTCTTCTTGCTTATGTACACTTTGCCCACGTTTGGTATCCTTTGTGTAGTACAAAACTTGGGGAATTTTTATGAGACATATTGTTTTATTAATACTGAGCGCATCGGCATTATCAAACACCTTTTCTGCACCGGTAATACCCATCTCACCAAAATCACCAACGTCAGCAACTGGATTTATCCTGCCTGTCAGAAACTATTCAACATCAGTGTTAAACCGCGAAAGCGCCAAAGGCAATATGCCAACGGTAAGGTCGGCGGCAGCAATACGCGTAGATCGCCAAAACAGCGCACGCGACCTCTTCCCCCATGGCGAATTTCCGTTGCGCAATCAAACACCTCATTAAATCGATATATTGAAGGCCGTATCGCTAAGCAAATGAGGCAATAATCTCTATGGAAAAAGGAACATTTGTGGCATTGAAAGCATTCTTAAAAATAACACTTATCACAGGCGTGTTTTGTTGTTTTTTTTCAAAACACATACACGCCCGAGCAAAAGCGTATTTACACTCGTCAAAGAGGCCCTATCTTAAACCAACCACTCCTGACCCAAAACTCAAAGTTGGCGGCTATTTACGGCTTGATACCTTCTTTGATACGCGACAAACAGGAGGTTCGCACGATGGATCGGGTGTTTTTTTACCCCTACCACCGCGGTACGATTCCAACCACTGCGATATCTACACCCGCGGCCGCTTTGGCATGACGCCATCGGTTTCTAGTCTTAATCTCACCCTGCTCCCCATGGATGCCGGTAACGCCAAAATTGATGGTTATGGTGAAATCGATTTTGTGGGCAATTACGATTTAACCATCGGCATGCCCAAACTTCGCTTGGCTATGATCCAGGCGCAATGGCCGAAGGTAAGCGTTTTGGCCGGATTATATTATCATCCATTAACCCCTGAAGGCTGCCAGCCAAGCACGGTTGGTTATCATGGTGGCGTTCCGCCAGCGTCCTACGGCCGCGTCCCACAAATTACTACAACATGGCTCAGTGACCATATCAGCATCGCCGGAACCATACACTCACAATATTTGCCCTTAACCAGCGATGGCCCACTCGGCCCCGACGAATCATATACGCACAACAGCATGACGCCAGCAGTAAGCGTAAGTCTTGAATGGCGAAACAAGCAGTCCATGTCATGTAATGTTTTGTTCGGCATGGGCGTTGATATGACACGATTGCTCCCCGCCCTTGCCGTCACCACCACGGCAACTGTTTCACCAAAAATGTCTGCAACCAATGCGGAAATTATGAGTTTTATCGGCACGCTCTATTCAACGCTTAATATAGGCGATTACACCATCATGAGTCAGGTAATGTTTGGGCAAAACGGCAACTACCCACTCTTAAACCTGGGTGGATATGCGGTGCGCTGCCTTAATCCAGAAACGGGACTCCGAACATACACCAATACCAACTGCCTTTCAGCGTGGGTTGATTTTGAGTGGCACAAAGATAAAAAGATGATGCCCGGATTTTACATGGGCATTGGTAAAACAACCGGCTCGCAACACCCTCTCTACCTTAATCCTACAACTGGCAACCCTATCTTTTATGGGGTCAGCCGCGAAGCAGATAAAGCATTTCGATTGTGCCCACGCATCATCAGCGTGTTTGGACATATGGCCCTTGGCTTTGAAATGGACTATCTCAAAGTGTGGTACGGCACCATGGACCGCTGCGGCAGACATCCCGGCGCGTGCCCGGTAAGCAATCTGCGATTTCTGGTCGTTACGCAATATAATTTCTAGCGGTATTACAAACTTTGCATCAACGGCAGACCCTGTTGCGCTTGTGTAAAGATCGGGTACACTTGCGTGGGGATTATAATTGCATAAGCAAAGGAATGTATGTTTGCCGATCGCGCAGATGCCGCTGGCCAATTGACAGCGCTTATAATCGAACAGGTCAAAACTAAAAATGCCGTTGTGCTCGCCGTCCCCCGAGGCGGATTGCCCATCGGTGCTGCAGTAGCAACCGCTCTCAAAGCTCCCCTTGACGTCATACTCACTAAAAAAATTGGTGCACCAGGCAACCCCGAGTTTGCCATCGGCGCCGTAACTGAGCACGGATATTTTGTTGATCCGGCATACGATACGCAGGAACTCGGCAGCTATTTACGCACCGAAATTGAACGTATCCAAAAACTGCTGGCAAAACGCGCACACCTCTATCGTCAGGACCGCCAGACTCCAACTTTACGCGATAAAGTGGTCATTATCGTTGATGATGGCGTCGCAACCGGACGTACACTCATCGCAGCCCTTAATGATATTGCGCAGCAGCAGCCGGATCATGTTATTATCGCAACACCAGTTATTACTCCCGATGCCCGCGAATTATTACACGATCATGGTGCGCGCGTTATCAGTGTCCTAACACCAGAACACTTACAAGCTATCGGACAATTTTACTACGATTTCTCCCAGGTAAGCGACGAAGAAGCCATGCGTATTCTTCACGCATACCAACAAAGGTAAGGAGCAATCGATGAACATCACTTTTTGTACATGCGCAACGCAACACTTGTTGCCTTTTATTAAAACGCCGCAGGGCGCCTATCGCCTGGTTACGTTTAATGACGGCGAATTGTATCTCAGACTTGATTCTGACGTAAACCAACAGCCGGTTACCGTTGTGGCTGCAACGCCAGCGCCAGCAACACATCTGCTCGAACTCTGGTTTTTGCTTGATACCCTTAACCAATCGAACGCACGCATTCACCTATTCTTTACTTACTTTGGATATGCACGCCAAGATCACCCCAAACCACTCGTTGCACGTTCAGCGCGCATTATAAGCACCATATTGAAACAGTTCGCCATCGAACGCATGACGATCCTGCATCCGCACAACGAACACCTGCATGAACACCTTACATTCACCCCGTTTATCCCCTATGAACTCTACACCCCAATCGCTCAAGAGCTGGGTATAGAGGTCGTGCTCGCACCGGATCGCGGCGCGCTTGCTATCTGCCAAACCCTTGCCAAACGTATCAAGTGCAACTGGGGACACGTTAATAAGGTACGCCCGACGCTCGATGCAGCCAAGGCCCTAACGTTAAAAGCAGACGTTAAACATAAAAAAGTGCTTATTTTTGATGATATTATCAGCACGGGCAATACGATCATCCAAGCGGCCCAACTCGCCCAAGAACACGGCGCCCGAGAAATATATGCGCTCGTTACCCACAACGTGGCAAACGAGGCAACGCTCAATCTGCTTGCGCAAAGCCCCATTAAACACCTGTGGGTAACTAATAGCCTTGCGCCGCGAGCACGTACCGATCAGATGAGCGTTATCAATATTGCACCAACACTGACCACGCCCAAATAAAAAGGTTTCAAATAGAATTTGGCCAATGCCCGGCGGCTGGCTCTTTAGTGGACAAAAATCGTGATTTTGGTATACTTTTAAGTGTCATACGATATTGAAACCGGCCTTTAACAAGACCGGATTGTACGTCAACTTATAGTGGAAATGGAGGTTTTCATGAAAAAGTCACTTTATATACTTATCTTGTTATTCACTGCGACGGCAAACCAAACCGTATCAGCGTGGCCGTTTGGCAAAAGCGAGCCCATTGTGGACACGGTGGAACAGCACATAAAAGATGTCGCCATACAACACATCCCTGCCCTCAAAGGGGTTAATCTTGTTCCGGCCGCCATCGCTGTTGGCGCCCTATTCAGCTTTGCCCACGCCGGCGGCAACGATTGGCGAACATGGTCAAGAAATTGGTATAAGCTCCATACGCTTGGGCTTCTTTCCAGCGGCGCGTTTGCATGGCACACCAAAAGCTGGCCGGTTTTACTCAGTTATCTCGCAGGTGCAGCTGCCGTAACGGTTTTTCGCCTCGGGCATGGCCTTTGCCAGCAAGCGGTTGAATACGTGCACGGTTGCTTTAGCGTCCAAGCCGCGCCAAACGCCCGTGAAGCGGCACCGCAGGCCCCTCACGTAAACGTTAACATCCAACAATAAATTTGACCCCCAACAGGGCGAATTTTATACTGGTACTCGGTTAAAAATAAACAGGATCTTTTATGCGTCGGATTATCGGTTTTTTTATGCTCGCATTCTGTTGTCCGGCCAAGAGCATGGTCTGCCTTGAAAAATTTCTGCGCAACACACAGATAACCACCGAAGATGGGTATAATCCAGTCGCCATGGCCACGATAGGCACCAGTTTTCTGACCAGCGGCATACTTAATGCAACCAGCGATGAATGGGGCATGCCAACCCTGATTGGCGGAGCCCTGGGAACAGGGACGGGCTACATCGGTGGCGCGCCCAGTGTACGTGAAGTAGCCAAACAAAAAGCAGAAACATTTGTACTTGAAACCGTTGGCACACTTTTCAATGCACAATTTACCCGCAAACTCAGTACTGAATCGCAAAAACTCGCCCCCGGATTTACGTGGTCGGCTAATATCGAACAAGCAAGTATAGGCGCCCTCGCCGGCATGGTTATTGGCAAAAGTGCCCGTTACAGCTGGAAGGGATTCGTTTTTTGCTTAAATAGGCTCATAAAATGGGCAAAAGAATCTTATACCGGAAAAATATCTCATGACCCTAAACAGCCAACAACTATTTTACCCGGCCAAGCACTCTCCACAGCTGGCATACCGCAATGACAACGTGTATACGAGTCGGGTGCGATCTTGTCTTTCTCCCGCGCTTTGAACAAACGATAAAGAGCGGGGGCCAAGAATTACTCCAACGACTATTCACCGAACATGAACTTGCATATGCCGACCGGCTTGAACGCCTGGCCGGCATTTTTGCAATCAAAGAAAGTATGATCAAAGCACTTGGAAAAGCACCGCAAACATGGCATGACATGGAAATCTACCATGAACATGGAAAACCGTTTGTGCGATGCACCATGCAGGCCAGCATTATGCATAGCGATGTATCGGTAACCCACGACGGCGACTATGCATTTGCATGTGTAGTGCTTGTGTTACCAAAAGATAATTGCATAGAATAAGACCGACTGTACGGCTTAACCTTTGAAAGTATCAGTATGACCTTAGTCGATATATTACATAACAGCGCACAACAACAGCCAAACGGTGCCGCCGTCACTATGAAGCGCGGCTACCGCACCGTTACCCTAACCTATTCTGAATTATACACGCTGGCGAAACGTGTTGCCGTTCTTCTCACTGATAACGGCATTCAACCAGGCGAAAATATCGTCATGCTTGCGCCCAATTCACCCTATTGGGTTGCCGTATTTTTTGGCATTATCATGCGCGGCTGCCATACCGTCCCGCTTAATACCCAAAGCACGCAAGAATTTGTTAATCGTACGCTTGAACACACACAATCGAAAATCTTCTTCAAGCACGTTTTTTTCAAAGAAACCACCCCACAACACGTAACCGTTTTTGATATTGATTTTATTGATGAACTCGTAGCCGATTGCCCCGCTGAACGGTATGAGCCGGTTACCACACACGATAATGATTTAGTCCAAATTTTATACACCTCAGGAACCACCGGAGACCCCAAGGGCTCTATGCTTACGCACCACAATTTGGTCTCAAACGTCGTTGCCGTTGGCGAACTCATTCACCCTGTTTCGGGCAAAGATCGCATTCTTTCCGTTTTGCCGCTCAGCCACATTTTGGAACAAACCGTTGGCATGCTCTTGCCCATCTATAAGGGGGTAGAAATTATTTACGCACACTCACCAGCCGCTATCGCGCCACTGATGAAAAAGTATCACATCACCAAAATGGTTGGGGTGCCAGAATTTTTGCAAATCATTCGATCACGCGTTATGGCGCAAATACAGCAGTATAAACTTGAACGCGTCATGCAATGGGCGATAAAAATAGCGCAAAAAATCAATCATCCACGCTTTTCGCGGATACTGTTTTACCCCATTTTAAGACCTTTTGGCGGTACATTGGATACGCTAGCCAGCGGCGGTGCCCCACTGAGCCCTGATCTGGAAGCCTGGTGGAATAACCTCGGGGTGCGCATCTTACAGGGATACGGGTTAACGGAAACGTCACCGATCGTAACCACCAACACCTACGAGCAACACCGTTTTGCCTCGGTTGGCAAAGTGTTGCCCGGCGTGCACGTGCAGATCGCCGCTGATGGCGAAATCTGGGTCAAGGGTCCCAACGTCTTTCACGGCTATTATCGTAGCCCGGAACTTACTGAAAAAACATTTACCGATGACGGTTGGTTTAAAACGGGCGATATGGGCGCTTTTGATACCGATGGATTTCTGTTTTTACGCGGCCGTAAAAAATACATGATTCTCGGACCGGGCGGACAAAACGTATTCCCCGAAGATATTGAAGAAGTATTAAACCGTATTGCCGGCGTTAAAGACAGCACCGTTATCGGCATCGAACGCGATCACGAAGGCGTTGAGATTCACGCATCGCTGCTTTTAGTTGATCCATCAATAAACGCAGAGATTATTATCAATCAGGCCAACGAAAAACTTGCTTCGTACCAACAAATCACAGGATGGAGCGTTTGGCCAGAAGAAGATTTTCCACGGTCAGCAACCCGTAAAGTGAAAAAAGAAGTCGTACGAACGTATATTTTGGGCAAACGTGAACCAATACAAAAAACAACCGCGACTCTCAGCCCGCTCGTGCGTATTTTAAGCCAAATTTCGGGCATAGAAGCCTCAAAAATTAATCCAACGATGCGGCTGACCAGTGACTTACAATTCGATTCGTTACGCCGTGTGGAACTCGTTGCTCGTATCGAGCAAGATCTTCATGTAACTATCGATGAAACCGCACTCACGCCAACGTTTACGGTAGAACAATTACAAGAAACGATCCGCACCAAAGCGCCAACCAAGCCGTTACCAGAACTTTCACGTTGGCCACGCTGGCTCGTAATACGCGTTATACGCTTTGTTCTTCAAGAACTCTTTTTCTTACTTTCACGTATTTTTATGCGCATTCAGGTGCACGGCAAAGAAAACGTAGATACCGCACACGGTCCATTAGTTATTATGCCTAATCACGCCAGCTATTGGGACGCCATTGCCGTTGCACGCGCACTTCCCTTGCGCATGCGCTGGCATATGTCATTTGCCGCAGCGCAAGACGTTGTTTATGGCGAATATAAATATTTCGCCTGGCTTACTGAACTTACGTTTAATTGTTTTCCGCTACCACGCCAAGAGGGAGAAAATATCAAGATTGGCTTAGAAAATAGCGGCCGCATGCTCGATGCGGGGTATCACGTCGTTATTTTCCCGGAGGGAAAAATGAGCGTAGACGGATCGCTCTTACCATTTAAAGATGGCGCCGGGCTCTTTGCAACACAGATGAACACACCGGTTGTTATGATCAAAATCTCCGGCATTCAAAAAATATTCCCGTACGACGTGTTCTTGCCACGTTCACGCGCAACCATTCAGGTAATTATTGGCAAACCAACGAAATTTTCGCGAAGGGCGCCGTACTTGCAGGCAACACAACAATTGCACGACGCTCTAAAAAAGCTCTAGTTATTTAGATTTCCACGGAGCCGGCGTTCCAGGACGCACACAACATTTTTTGGAAGCTCTCCTGCCATCAGAGCCATCCCCGTCACGCAAACGTTTAACACCAACGCCGCACGCCGACGTGACCCCACCATTTATGTGTTCATCAGCAAGAGGTGCAGAAGGTGCCGCGTCTTCTTGCTGCATGCGCTCAAGCGCCATGGAGGTGCGCGATAAATCCGGCGTTAGGCAGGTAAGAGAAGAATTGACTGAAGAAATGGCATGTTGCTGCGAAGTTTCACGGGAACCTTCGCTTGGAGATTCCGTTAAATTTCTAACCGCCAAACTTAAGTGTATCAACTCACCTTCCACGTCACTCAAAAAATCCTCTGGGGCCCCATCCCCATCTGTAATCGGAGATGCCAAAACAGCACCCATAATACAAAAAGGGGCAATCCAGCCTAATTGATATTTCACAATAAGCACTTTCGGTAAAAATGGTTAATAAACACGGTCAGTGTAGCATTTTTACCGAAAAAGAAAAAATTTACTTTCTGCTTTTTTTACTTTCCGGACCATCCATAAAGCATATCGATGAAAAGCTTGTCGCATCTATCGCCGGCGATGGCAGTTGCAACGGCGACAAAAAAACCAAAAATCGACGATCTTTGCCCGTAATCGATTTACGATGCACAACTACCGGATGCCCGGCCACGTGCGCAGGACTTGTAATGGGCGACGAACACGCCACGTCGGCAGTTTTATCCGGCATAATGAGCGGCCTGAGCCCGAGCGCGTCTGGCGTTTTTGTTGCACCTGATATGTACGCTGCAGGGCTGGAACCGCAACAGGCAAATTCCTGCGCCCCCAATTCCAACCGCTCAAGATCCTCGGATATACTTTGCGATCGCTTAAGCAATCGCGCTTCATCCGGAGAATTTGGTTGCGCTTCACGATCCATACAAAAAAGGTTCATCGTACAAACAAGCATCATCACCACCCAGCGCGTTTCTTTCATGCATTTCTCTCCAAAAAATCCCTTACATGCCTTATACTATAGCCGATCATGGCAGAAAGGGAACTTTTTATGAAACATGTGTGGCTCATCGTAGCCATTATCCCCCTCTTTTTTGGGTGCCAACATAAGCCAACAAAAAAAGCGGTTATTGTCCCCAAACCCGCACAAAAAGTCACACCGCCAACCGTTGTAAAATCAGCCATTATCCGGCGTGGGGACAAGTCAGCGCAAAAACCGCGCGCAGGCAACACCGTTGCTATCCACTATACGTGTTGGTTGGCCGATGAACATAATAAACGAACGCGTCGAATCAGGAGCAGCTTAGACAGCGGCAAACCGCTTACTTTTATCGTTGGTGTCAACCAGGTTATCAGGGGAATTGACAGCGGCATTCGCATGATGCACATCGGCGAGCAACGGAGCTTCATTATTCCACCCGATCTGGCCTATGGCGCCATTGGACACGGCACTATTATTCCTCCGCAAGCAACACTTATTTTCGATATTCAACTCCTTGCCGTTATATAAAAAATACACTGAATAAACGCAAAAGAACATCATCGTTGATTGCACACACAAGATCGTTATATGATAACTACGCTGCGCTTGAAAGGAGAATGGTGAAGAAGATTCTTTATGGAATCATTGTTGTATGTTTAATCCTGACCGCACTGGTGTTCTGGCACCGTTCTCGTTTTTATGCCATTGGATTTTTCATGCCTATTGATCAGGAAAACCAGAAAACAAATACGCTCATTTACCGCGGGTTATACGAAACCCTGCAGTTGGGACTGGCTGATGCCAAGTCACTGAAAAATGTTGCGGTATCTCAAATCATCATTCCCCCCGATTTTAACGAATCAATCCCGACACTCAAAAAAAGTATCTTTCAGTTCCTTACCGATCACCGGCGCTGGTGGTGGGACGACAAAAAACTGCTCATCATCGCTGGTGTAAGCAGCGGGCAACTACAGGCAGCCAAGGAAACGGTCCGGGCAATGCACAGATCAGTCATGTGCGTAAGCCCAGGATCGACCACACCTCGAGCCGCCGAGTGGCCAAATGTCTTACAAATGGTTCACAATGACGAATTTGCCGCACAGGCAATCGGCATGTTCATACGCCGCAAACAATTCGATAAGGCCGCCATCATATACATTCACAATGATTCCTACAGCCATGAATACACCACCGTTTTAGTGAAGGTACTTGCCCAGCAAGAAGTACCATACAAAACTTTTACGCTTGATAGGCGTTCAATGTTAACCGTTGCCGCAAAAGAGATAAATACGTTTTTGCGCGCATCAGAAAAACCTGTGCTCATCTACACCGGATTTTCACCTGAAATTATCGCCATCGAAAAAGTGCTCGACCCCCACATAGCCCTCATTTGCACCGACACCTGTAATGATCTAGGTGACGCCTTCGGGCCCAACCGCCAGGCAACAGTTGTAATCCCTGCAATTATGGATTACACGATGACCACACGGTCGGTATATGAACGGATTTTCAATATATTTGAGAAAAGCAACCACACGTTCAACTATAACCTCTCCTTTGCCGTTCCTTTTCTCTATGATTTTGCGTACCAAACCGGCAATTTAATCGCTCAGCATTTTGACTTAACCTGGAAATCATACGCCATCAAAGCACAGGCTGCCGTGCCAAGCGCGGCACTTGAATCGACATGGTATACCCCAAAAAGAAATGGCCCGGCGCACGGCGGCTATTGGTTTATCTACACGCATGATCCAAAAACGTCCGACCTAATCGCATACCGCAAGCAACTATTTGGCAATACCGACACGCTGCCGCAAAGCGCCGCCGTTGCGTATCAAATAGGCCATTACGCATGGGCAGGATTATCTGGCTGGAATATGTATCAAAATACGTGGGAAAATTATTATTTACACGGAAAATCGCTGGGCACAAAATTGTCGTACAGCAACTATCAGGCCACCGATGGCATAATCAATTGGGCACCTTTTCATGTAAAAAAATACCGCGACGCTCGTGGCAAATGGTGGTTTGCAAGCAATATACTCGACAGCTACCCGCTTGAAGAAAAACGATACGATCTTGAATGAAAGCTACTTTACCGCCTCAGCCGTCACGTATGATGCAGCGCCGAGAGGACTTAGCGTGTATTCGCCGTTGGCGCTTCTGACCTGTGATTTATCTAAAACGGTACGGATACTCAGTGAGACATACCCATTTTCGTCAATAAAGCCCAGCTCGCGCGCCTCGTCCAAAACGCGCCCCTCTAATTTATATGAAGAATCGTAGCAAGCATAAAAAAATTTAGATCGATCCGTTTCGCTCAACACGGCATGCAGCTGCGCCAAACGATGCGCAACAAGAGCTACAAATGGTTTTGACAATGCCAAGCCGTCACAGCCTTTACCATACTGACAATCCGGTTGCATCGCATTGCCAGTATTGGCCACTAAAACAGTTGCAAGCATCGCACACAATTTTGCTTTCATCGCGGACTCCTTAAAAAAATAAAATCTACTCGTAGTATACCGTGGCCGCAGACGCATTCAAGTAAAAAAATTTGAAGAATTTTTAGAGGCACGATGCGAGATATTTACCAACAAATACCGCAAGCAAGCATAATGCAACATTTGCCAAAATATTGCCGGCAGCAGCACCATATCGCTCGGTCTGCCACAGCGCAACCGTTTCCAGCGCAAAGGCAGACATCGTGGTATAAGCACCGCAAAAGCCAACGATCAGCCAGTTGCGCGTCTGAGGCGTAATATAGCCAGAAGAAACACCACCAATAACCATACCGGCAATAAAGCAACCCGTCACATTAACGACCAGAGTTGCTAGGGGAAATGCTGTAGCTACAAACCACCGTAAAACGGCATATCTGGCGCATATACCACACAACCCAGCGATGATAACATTCAAAACGTTCATACCATCTCCTGTTTAAGTGCACGTAATGCCTGGGGTAAGAAATCGCTCAGCTCATGAGTATTAACAATCAAAAAACGATCGGGCGCGCGACGGCACGTTTCGCAGGTAGAATCGGCATTTTCGCACAAAGGGTTATATGCCTTTGCCCCCATAGCAAGCGCATACATTGCCAAGCGACCGTTACCATCTTGTATGGCGCGCTTCAAAACAACATCGCGCGTACCGGGCAAGCCAGTAATTTCTGCGAGATATTCGGGATCAGCCTGTTTAGACAATCGAGCAAGATCCTGACAGCGACAACCGCCTTTGTGAACCATCAGCTTCATAAAAACATATGCGTTAACATAGGGGCGTAACCATTCTGGGCACTGAGCGCAAAAGTGAAGCAAACGCGCGCATTGCCGAGGCAAATAACGCGCATGAGATCGAAATAATACAATACAATGCTCTGCCGCCTCTTGAGCAACAGTGTGAACTTCATGTTCACGAGGGTCCCGGCGCAGTGAACGCATCTGCGCAAATAGCGTTTTTTCAGCCGAACCTTTGTCCATGCCATAACTTAAAGTAAAGAACCCCAGCACTAAAGGCCCAATCATTTTATTCATAAAAAATCCCTCTATTCAAATCCCTTATCAATACGTGTCTATCAAAAATCATCAGCAAATATCACCGGTACAGCATTTTGCTTTTCTTCATCAGATTTGATTGGTTTTTTACCACAATAATGTGCATATAACATACTAACCGCATGCCCGACCAAGATCCCCAACCCAGTTCCGCGCATAAGCGCCGGTATCCCGGTAAAATGTAACACAACGTTGTCAGAAGCATACCCAACGCAATAAAGCGTTAACCCAATCCATGGCGATGGATCTTGAATGGCGCTTGCGCACACACCACATGCAATCCCAACACCGCACGGCTCGCTTATTGAATAACCATAAACATCAACACTCAATAGAACAAAAGAAATCAACCACAATTTTATCACTTCGCTTCCCATGCTCATGTCAAACGCACTCACCATGCCACATTAAAAAGGTACACAATCCCGTAATCGCTTCAACTTTTTAGTTTTGCACGCGCGCACGGGAAATTTCTACGTTTTTATTATTTTATCGGTAAATATTGCGTCCCGAATCTTCTATTGCTTATCCATCATGCGATGGTGTAAAATCACCCATGAAATGGTGTCGACACCGGACTAATGACATTTTTACGCGGTATGTCGATCAAAAGCCACGCTCCTTACGCGCAGGTAGGCGCGCTCCTTGAAAATTTTGTTGTAGCCGAATTGACCAAACAAATCACGTGGAGCCAGCCGCGCGTCAAATTATTCCACGCGCGTACAACGGCAGGAATTGAAGTTGATTGTCTTTTGGAAGATGCGGCAGGACGTATTGTGGGCATCGAGATTAAAAACGCCCAATATGCTTCTCTTCGGTAAGTTGAGCTAATTTTTTTCCTATAACAAGTATCGCCGCGGCCGGCAGCTTTTGAAGATCTTTTTGAGTGCTTTTTGTCAAAACAACCGAATAACCCTTGAGAACGTTGATGAAAGTCATTTTTTCATTAGCGCCAACGTTTCTTGAACGGCTTTTTCGAAGGGAATAAATTTTTCTTTTTTACCGCTTCTTGCACGAATTAATTGATAATCTTGGTAATCCTCAAGCATAGTAATGCATTTTTCAAAATCCTTGATGATTAAGGAGCATTTTTGCCACGGTTTTATCCCCATTTTTTATGGCATAGCAAAGCGCTGTTAGATAGTGGCCTCCGTAGGTAAAAGGCTCATCTATCCTGATGTTTGGTTGATCTAAAAGTATTCGCATAATCGTCACGTTTCCGTTTACTACAGCCCAAGTAAGCGCGGTTGCGCGGTTTCGATTATGTGCGTTTACATTAACACCATGAGCTAAACATGCCAATAATTTTTTTGGATCGTTGTTCCGTGCAGCCTTTACAAGCTGTTCGGCATTAAAAATGGAAGTGCAGAGGGCAGGTGCTGGCGCATGGCCGGCCGGGGCGACCGGATCTTCTGCAAGGGCAGCTTGCACCAGAGAAGGCAGTTTGCGTAAGCCTTTTCGGCAAAACGGGCATGTTATTGGTAAACCTTCTTTCTTACAACGTTCTATCCAACGAGCCATGCAGGCGTCGTGGTAGCGATAGTTGGGATGGTGGCAAACAAACGGCAATCCTTCACTGTCGGCCACTTCACCGCCAGAAGATAGTGAATCAGAACAAATAGGGCAATCTGCATCAGTTGAACTGACTGCAGCGCTGTGATCTACGGTTTGTGCCACAGCGCATAGGGCTTTTTTCTTTTCATCTCCTGAGCCGCCTGCAGTGTCGTGATTCATGGCATGCATGTTTCGGCTGCTCAAGAGTACAGCGCTGCACAATACCATTTTATGTATATTTTTCATGGGGACATTACTCCTAAACGATTTTGATTTTACTTATCGATATGATAGCACCGTAAAAAAGCCACGATAAATAACATTTTTTAAGCGGTGCTATCATGAGAAAAGAGTATATCAATGAATTTGCTTGGAACAAAATTTTTAAATTTTTGCGATCTCAAAAAGGTTTGTACGTAAAAACAGAAGCCTCAGCCAAAAATTTTGCTGAAGGAGTCTTCTGGATGGCGCGAACCGGAGCTCAATGGCGAGAGTTGCCGGAGAATTATGGAAAGTGGAACAGTGTGTTCAAAAGATTTAACGAATGGTCACAAAAAGAAGTTTGGAGCAAACTTCTTGAATTTTGCGTCGAAGATCCCGATCTTGAATATATAAGTATTGATGCAACTATAGTACGTACGCATGTGCTGCTGGATATGGGAATCAGGCCGCTGAGGGGCTTGGTCGAAGTCGGGGTGGTTTTACCAGTAAAATTCATGCAAAAGCTGATGCACTTGGAAATTCATTGAAAATGTTGATTACCCCTGGTCAAACAAGTGACTTTGTAAGCGCCCCAGAGTTACTTACAAACATTGAAGGAACAATCTATGTGTTAGGAGACAGGGGATATGATTCAGCACAGATCAGAGAACGAATAAGAGGCCAAAAAAGTGCGCCAGTTATACCGTCCAAATCAAACAGCAAATCGCCTGCTGATTATGACAAATATATTTATAAAGAACGCCATGTTGTTGAATGCTTCTTTTTAAAATTAAAGTATTTCAGGCGGATTTTTTCTCGTTTTGATAAATCAATGCGAAATTTGCTTCGTTTCTATCGTTTGTTGGAGCTTGCATATGGTTGCGATGAAAACTCAACAGAACCTAATCATCATTGCATAAATTATCACAGTAACTCTTCAAAACGATAGACTTGATCAAGTCGTGACTTCTTAATTTTAACTTTATGAGCCTATTTCCCTAAAAAAATGATTTATAGGAAAAAACTAAAAACCACCCATTTTATTGTAGATCCAATCGGGAGTTATGTTTAGAAGAAGCCCGATGAGCAGCCAGCGTTTAGGAACATAGGCAACCTTTTTTTTAGCCTCAATGGCAGCAACAATATCTTTTGCCGCGACCGTTGATGGCACAACCCAATACCCATAATTTTGATTTTCTTTATCGATTATCACTTCTTCGGTCGTTTGAATCCAACCGGGACGTATTTCGGTTACATCAATCGGTATATTGAGCTGAATAAAACGGTTCCGCATACCCTCCAAAAGCGTCGCCATAAACGATTTAGAGGCGCAATATGACGGATTTAAAGAATTGCCGCGCAACGCGTCAGTCGAAGATATCCCGACAATGTGCCCGTGATTTTGTTTCAAGAAATAATTTAAAGCGAAGTTAAAAACTGCCGTACAGCCCATCACGTTTACGGTAATGGTATCGCGCTGCCAACTAAAGGGAATTTGCTTATCTTTGGGCATCATCCCTTGCTGACTTTCTGGCCAAATCCCTGAATTAACAACAACCAAATCAAGCCCGCCTAATTCCGTTACTAACTCCTGGAGCACGCCCTGAATCTTATCCGTCTCCATAAGATCTAACGATCGTACACAGGTTTTGGTTGGCAGCTCTTGCTTAAGCGTATTAAGTAACTCAATCTTTCTGCTACAGATACCCAGTTCATAGCCCTTGCCGACAAGCACTTTGGCAATTTCGCGCCCAATCCCCGTCGATGCGCCAACCACGATAGCCTTTTTAGCTACCGGATATGTAAAAAAAACAGTACCGAAAAAATAACCCGAAAAAAACACTACTCTTCATGCGCTCCCTCTAAAAAACCCTACCCTGAATAACACGTAGCATAATAAACGTTATTCAAGCAATGCTTTTGCCCGCTATAAGCCCCACTCTAGAAATATTTTTTGGCAATGAGCTAAGCTGTCACTTTGTCTTTTTTAGGAGGGTTGGCGTGAGACAGTTGTGGATCGTTTTTTTACTTGCCGCGCAAAGCATAATAGCAGTCGATTGGATGGTGCCGCCGCGCATTTTACGCCAGCAAGAAACAGCAATCGCAGTGGCGTTTTTGCCACAAAAAACGCCACTGCAAGTTCAGTCACAAAACGAGTTTGTCGATGGCGGTTCTGCGCTTATGGATTGGGTCATCCGGCAGCGTGATTACATGCCTGCATATCACGAAAGCATTCCAACCCCAGAAAATACTGTGTCGCCAACAAACCAAAATAATAATCAGCCTAAAAAAGTCGTGCTCGCGCATGCTTCCGCCGTCGCTAAAGCTAAGGCGGACAGGTCTTCGGGCAACTGGCGATCGACCAAAAAAACAACTGGTCAAGCCAACGCGGCTGCTGCGGCCGTCTTGCGGAAGCAACAGATAAAACAACTCTACACAAACTTCTGTTCACAACTCGATAATAAAACAATTGATACCAAGAATTACCAAATAATCGATAAACGCGTTCGCGCACTCAAAGCAACTCTCGACCATCCTGGTCAGATTCAGGAACGAAGCATAAAATTTTCAGCGCAAGAACAAGCCGAGCTTTTAAAATCTGGCGTGCCAGCAGCGGCGCTTACTTCGCTACGCGGCAACGCTGCGCAAGCCGAACTACACGAAGAATACGGGTCAGTTTTTGAACAGTGGGCACAAAAGAACAGCAGACTGCCCAACAAATATCCACCCAGCAAGCAACACCGATTTCTTCTCCCGGCCTACAACCAGCTGTTTCTGAAAAACCAATCGTTACCGCCGCTTTTTCTGGGCCATTACCAGCGCCTGGCACCCAACAGTTGCTCAAAGTGTTTGCGCTGCCCGAACAGCAACGGAAGGCAATTATTGCCCGATACGGCAAACCAATTTCTGAAACAGATGGCCTTTGTTTTAAGAATCCACTCCATTTGATAACAATTGATGTGAGAAAAATTGATCAAAAAACTGGTATCGTCAAAGAGTGGATGGGATTCCATCATGATCATTTAAATACACTTGAGCGGAACAATGTTGTCAAAATAACCAGCAGGAATGATTTTGGTGATAGTTTTTATGAAGCAATCGTAGCGTATGGAACGCAAGTGCCAAAGAAAAAATCTTTTTTCCCAGCCGAATGGCCGCCGGAAAAAGTCTTTGAAAAAGTTCTTGAGGCCTATGAAAACATTATCGAAACAACTTCAACAAACTCAGGTGGACAAAAAATAATTGGTTGGCTTGAAAAGGAGCAAAAAACAATCGAGATTATAATGGACAAAAACAGGAATATTATTACAGCATACCCAAAACTGCTATACGAGGGGTCCAAATGAAAAAATTATTTCTATATAAAAGTGCATGCGGCTATTGGAAACCAAAAGAGAGCCTCGATTCAAACATGGAGCTTCTCTGGTCTTTTTTCGCTGACGATTCAATCAAATTTCTCGAATATAGTCTGGAATTTTTACAAAAAAACAAAGATTGGGAATCCGCGGGGGGCGATGCTATCGATCTTAGACGCCATGATGGCCAAATAACTTTAAGTTACGAATTCGAAGAAGATGGACCATCGTTTACGATCAAAGAAAGTGAGCTGGAAAAGATTCTTGTCGGATGGCTTAAATTGGTCAAATCGGGCGCAAAGGAAATCATGATCGAAAGCCAAGATGATGAGCATTATACGATAACGGGAAAATAGCGGACACGTGGTAACATCCTTCGATAAACTCAGGATGAGCGGGGTGTGATGTGTGAAGTTACCCTTCGATGGAGCGCGTCGATGCGCACAGAATCTCGCCGTGCCCGTTCATAGCTGTAAGCGTAGACAGGCATAGCCCGCGCGTAGCCACAAGCGAAGACGGGCGACGACGGATAAGCGAGCACGTGGAAACATCCTTCGACATACTCAGGATGATTGGGTGTGAGTTCGGAATGAGCGGGGTGTGAAATCAGGATTGGCGCGGCTTGAAATACTGATAAGCAGGGGCGGTGGTCGGAATGAGCGAATGTACGAGCCCTCGGACCGGGGCTGGTTGCATTTGGCGATCCAAGAGCGCAATTGATTCATCATCCAATTCAAAATTTTTCACTTTTTCATCCAAATACCCATATCGCAACCCAATAAATTTACAACCACGTTGTTTGGCGATTTTTGCGGCGGAGCGCAAATGCGACTCTTTGTCGTCGATAAATACGATCATGCGCGGATTAAAACCAAGGCGATCTAACAATTGGGAAACCGCTACGCCTTTATCATTGCCCCAACAAAAAAGAATACCGTGTTCAAACCGCATACGAGAAGATCCATCGTTAAGCGCAATCGTTTGTCCGGCAAGCACGCTAGAATCAAACATGATGCCAACACCATGTAATTGGCGCATCGTCAACGCCGCTAACGATAATTGACGCGCAGTAACGGCAATAACCGGAACCCGTGCGCTTATCAGCTCACGCACCAATTGAGCACCCTGCGCTTCAACGGGTTGCATGATCACCCGATACAACAACCGTATCCATAATGGCCTCACATGCTCAATGGCTTCCTGAAACGCGAGCCCTTTGGCTTGGCAATACCGCACACAGGCATCAAACCACTGGTCGCTGGCAATATCTGTTGTCGGTTCAATTAACGTGTTATCGATATCGAATAAAATAAGAACGTCGGTGACCGATCCGCGGTTGAGCGCGTCAGAAAATATAATATCGCGCACCTGCGCCATTGAAGAAACGTTGATAATGCGGCTGCTTGGCCGACGCCACGCAACAACACACCCAACCGCCATGATCCCCAACAAACCGAGAACTAGTATTACTTTTTTTATCGTCACCTTGAACATGTTTCCCCTATAAAACAAATCACCTGGCACGAAAACTATCGTTTTGGCAAAACGTTCAAAAAATCTCTCACCCCTATGAAGATAACGAAATCCACTTATCAAACATAGCAATAACCGATGGCTCATTGGTAGGTAATTGTGTGCGATCTTGAGTTATCCAGCGTAATTCTTTCGATTCGGAATTGCCGACGGTGGTTTCAGATCCGATTACCTGCAGTAAAAAACGCACATCGTAATGCAAATGATCCGGATGAGATTTACTCGCCGGAAGAAAGTGAATGTCGATATCAAAGATATCTTTATGCACGCACGATATCTCCTGAATACCTGATTCTTCTTGCGCCTCTTTAACCGCAACGGCAAGCACGTCGGGATTGCCATCACAATGTCCGCCCAGCTGCAGCCATTTATCAAGTTTGGTATGGTGCATTAAGAGTGCTCTTGAGTGATCGTTATTCAAGAGCCACGCCGAAGCCGTAACATGTCCTATAGAAAGCGAACGCTCAAAACAATCAGAATGCGCTTGCACAAACGCCAGAATTTTTTGTTTACACAGTTGCTCTCTCTGAGCAATGGGTTCGTAGGCTCGGAGCAAATCGATCAACGGCTTACGTATAGGCATAGTTAATCCACGATTACCAACACTAAACCAACATTACGCACAAAAAAACTTTGCGGATATAAAAAAAGGGCGCTTGTCATACAACAAACGCCCCAAATTAAAACCTGGCAGTACCTACTTTCCCAGGCCGTCGCCAGCCAAGTATAATCGGCGCTGTGGACTTCACTGCCGTATTCGGAATGGGAACGGGTGTTACCCCACAGCTATTGCCACCAGGAAACTTTTAAAAATTTCAATTCTTGTGAACATGTTTGTAATTCGAGCCTACCGTTAACAACGATTGCTCAATGAGTAGTTTCTAGAATTTATAGCGATTAAAACATTCGGCCTATTAGTATCGGTTAGCTTAACAGATTACTCTGCTTCCACATCCGACCTATCAACCTTGTAGTCTTCAAGGGGCCTTAATAATGTCCACAAAACTAAGCAAGCCTAGTTTTATAGACGGGGTATCTAATCTTGAGGAGGGTTTCCCACTTAGATGCTTTCAGCGGTTATCCCATACAAACGTAGCTACCCAGCGTTGCTCTTGGTGAACAACTGGAACACTAGCGGTTTGCTCATTCCGGTCCTCTCGTACTAGGAACGAAGCCTCTCAAATACCCTGCGCCCACGAAGGATAAGGACCGAACTGTCTTACGACGTTCTGAACCCAGCTCGCGTACCGCTTTAATTGGCGAACAGCCAAACCCTTGGGACCTTCTCCAGCCCCAGGATGCGATGAGCCGACATCGAGGTGCCAAACCTCCTCGTCGATAGGGACTCTCAGAGGAGATCAGCCTGTTATCCCCGGCGTACCTTTTATCCGTTTAGCAATGGCCTTTCCATTCAGAACCACTGGATCACTAAATCCTGCTTTCGCACCTGCTCGACCTGTATGTCTCGCAGTCAAGCTCCCTTCTGCTTTTACACTCTGCCGACGATTTCTATTCGTCATGAGGGAACCTTAGAACGCCTCCGTTACATTTTAGGAGGCGACCACCCCAGTCAAACTACCCACCAGACACTGTCTTTCGCCCGGATTACGGGAATCGAAGTTAGTCTTCCAAACTCACAAGGGCGGTATTTCAAGGGCGACTCCACGAGAGCTAACGCCCTCGCTTCAAAGTCTCCCGCCTATCCTACACAAGTAATTCCGGAAAACAGTGCCAAGTTATAGTAAAGGTGCACGGGGTCTTTCCGTCCTTTCGCGGGTAACCAGCATTTTCACTGGTACTACAAATTCACTGAGTCTATCATCAAGACAGCGCCCAAGTCATTACGTCATTCATGCGCGTCGGAATTTACCCGACAAGGAACTTCGCTACCTTAGGACCGTTATAGTTACGGCCGCCGTTTACTGGGGCTTCAGTTCAAAGCTTCGCCTTACGGCTAACTTCTCCCATTGACCTTCCAGCACTGGGCAGACGTCAGACTCTATACTTCCTCTTACGAGTTTGCAGAGCCCTGTGTTTTTGTTAAACAGTTGCTTGGGCCTCTTTGTTGCAACCTTTAAGGCCATCTGGACAAGTCCAGAAAACCCAAAGGCACCCCTTATCCCGAAGTTACGGGGCCAGTTTGCCGAGTTCCTTAATGATAGTTATCTCAACGCCTGAGCATTCTCAGCTCGTCTACCTGTGTCGGTTTGCGGTACGATCACCTTATAATTCGCTAGGAGCTTTTCTAGTCAGTGTGAAATCAACCAGACATACTTCTTCATAAGAATTAATATGCTCTTCACATCTTGAAGTTAAGATCATGCGGACTTACCAACAAAATCCTTCTTAATGCTTAACGCGGCATATCCAAAGCCACGCTGATTTATCCTACTGCGTCACTCCTTCGCTCAAACACTACAAGGTGGTGCAGGAATATTTAGCCTGCTTTTCCATCGCCTACTCCAATTGGCCTCGGCTTAGGTATCGACTAACCCTGAGTGGATGAACCGCTCTCACGGAAACCTTAGACTTACGGCGAACAGGAATCTCACCTGTTTTTTCGTTACTTATACCAACATTCTCACTTCTCTAGTCCACACCACCTGTCCTTACGGTCAAGCTTGGTACCTGCTCTTACGAGCAAGCCTTATCTACTAGAGAACGCTCCCCTACCCCTGTACCACTGTAAACAGCAGTACAAGCCATAGCTTCGGTAGCACGTTTAGCCCCGTTCGTTCTTCAGCGCAAAAATACTTGACCAGTGAGCTGTTACGCTTTCTTTAAAGGATGGCTGCTTCTAAGCCAACCTCCTGGCTGTCTTCGCGTTTTCACATCTTTTACCACTTAACGTGCATTTAGGGACCTTAGCTAATGGTCTGGGCTGTTTCCCTCTCGACTATGAAGCTTATCCCTCACAGTCTGTCTCTTGTTTTCAAACAACACGGCATTCAGAGTTAGTAAAAGCCCGGTAGACTTGCGTCCCCAAAGCTTAAACTGTGCTTTACCACCGTACTGAATTCAACAAGGCCATACCTAAATATGTTTCGGGGAGAACCAGCTATATCCTAGCTTGATTAGCCTTTCACTCCTACCCACACCTCATCGAAGCAGTTTTCAACCTGCACTCGTTCGGACCTCCATCTCATTTTACTGAGATTTCATCCTGGACATGGGTAGCTCGCTAGGTTTCGGGTCTATCCCATAGTACTAAACGCCCTATTCAGACTCGCTTTCGCTACGGCTCCGTCCTTTCAAGACTTAACCTTGCACTATAGGAATAACTCGTTGGCTCATTATGCAAAAGGTACGTGGTCGTGCGTACGTATACTGCACTTCCACCGATTGTAAACATTTGGTTTCAGGTTCTATTTCACTCCCCTCTCGGGGTTCTTTTCACCTTTCCCTCGCGGTACTCGTTCACTATCGGTCATCAGGTAGTATTTAGCCTTACCCCATGGTCGGGGCAGATTCCCACAAAATTTCACGTGCTCTGTGGTACTCGGGAAACAAAAAACAACTTTTTAACTATTCGCTTACGCGGCTTTCACGCTCTTTGGCTATTCTTTCAAAATATTCAGCTGAGCTAAAAAGATTGACCCAAGAATGGTATTTCTTGATATTTGCTCCCACAACTCCAATATTGCAACGCATACCAGCTTACACAATATCGGTTTAGGCTATTCCCAGTTCGCTCACCACTACTACGGGAATCACTTCGTTTTCTTTTCCTCGCGCTACTTAGATGTTTCAGTTCACGCGGTGTAACTTCGTTATCCTATGTATTCAGATAACGATGACACGGGTTTGCCCGTGCCGGGTTTCCCCATTCGGATACCTCCGGATCACAGCTCGATTGGCAGCTCCCCGGAGCTTTTGGCAGCCTTCTGCCTCCTTCGTCGTCTCCTGATGCCAAGGCATCCACCAAATGCTCTTTTCAATTAATCACAATTTTAGAAACTCTTATAATTGAGCAACTTATTGACGATATTCTCAAATTACAAACATGTCAAAGATCACAAGAAACTTATTAAGGTCTATACATAAAAATTAGCGTTATTCAAACAATATGCTTTCTGACAAATTTGGTGGAGATGAGCGGATTCGAACCGCTGACCTTCCGCGTGCAAAGCGGACGCTCTACCAACTGAGCTACATCCCCTTCCACTCCTGATCATAGCCCATAGTCGCAACCCCCGAAGGGTAACGTTGGTGGGCCTAAGTCGACTCGAACGACCGACCTCCCCGTTATCAGCGGGGTGCTCTAACCAACTGAGCTATAGGCCCGCTATTATTTGAAAAAGTGCCACGCACAAGGTTGGTAATCTCACACCTTGTATTAAGTAAAGGTTTCCCCTTACTAGAATCTCCCTCGAAAGGAGGTGATCCAGCCGCAGGTTCTCCTACAGCTACCTTGTTACGACTTAACCCCAATCATTACCCATACCTTAGTTGCTCGCCTCCTTACGGTTAGCTAAAGCAGTTTAGGGTACAGATAACTCTCGTGGTGTGACGGGCGGTGTGTACAAGGTCCGAGAACGTATTCACCGCGCCGTTCTGATGCGCGATTACTAGCGATTTCAGCTTCATGAGGTCGAATTGCAGACCTCAATCCGAACTTGGGCCGGCTTTGTAGGATTGGCTCCCCCTTGCGGGTTGGCAACCCGTTGTACCGACCATTGTAACACGTGTGTAGCCCTGGATATAAGGACCATGCGGACTTGACGTCATTCCCACCTTCCTCCTGGTTTCCCAGGCAGTCTCATCAGAGTGCGTCCGAAGACTAGCAACTGATGATAGGAGTTGCGCTCGTTAGAGGACTTAACCTAACATCTCACGACACGAGCTGACGACAGCCATGCAGCACCTGTGCATCTGTCTAAGTAAAACTTAGAAAACTGTATCTCTACAGCGGTCAAATACATGTCAAACCCAGGTAAGGTTCCTCGCGTAGTGTCGAATTAAACCACATGTTCCACCGCTTGTGCGGACCCCCGTCAATTTCTTTGAGTTTTAGTCTTGCGACCGTATTCCCCAGGCGGATCACTTAACGCGTTAGCTACGACACCAACTCCTAAACGGAGCTGACATCTAGTGATCATCGTTTACAGCGTGGACTACCAGGGTATCTAATCCTGTTTGCTCCCCACGCTTTCGTGTCTCAGCGTCAGAATTGGACCAAGAAGCTGCCTTCGCCATTGGTGTTCCTCTCGAGATCTACGCATTTTACCGCTACTCCGAGAATTCCACTTCTCTCTTCCAACCTCTATCACATCAGTTTCCATTGCATATTCTCGGTTAGGCCGAGAGATTTAACAACAGACTTGATATGCCGCCTACACACCCTTTACGCCCAGTCATTCCGAATAACGCTTGCACCTCTCGTCTTACCGCGGCTGCTGGCACGAAATTTGCCGGTGCTTTCTCTAATGGTACCGTCATCCCCGATTGATATTAGCAATCGGTATTTCTTTCCACTTAACAGAAGTTTACAATCCGAAGACCTTCATCCTTCACGCGGCGTCGCTGCGTCAGGCTTTCGCCCATTGCGCAATATTCCTCACTGCTGCCTCCCGTAGGAGTCTGGACCGTGTCTCAGTTCCAATGTGGCCGTACACCCTCTCAGGCCGGCTAACCATCATCGCCTTGGTAGGCCATTACCCTACCAACTAGCTAATAGTACGCAAGCTCATCCTTTAGCGGTAGCAAAGAGGCCACCTTTCTCCCCGAAGGGACGTATGCAGTATTAGCCTCGATTTCTCGAGGGTATTCTTCACTAAAGGGAAGATTCTCACGCGTTTCTCACCCGTCCGCCGCTTTACTCGTTCCCGAAGGAACTTTCTCGCGCGACTTGCATGTGTTAGGCACGCCGCCAGCGTTTATTCTGAGCCAGAATCAAACTCTTCGTCACAAAACTTAGCGTTTATTATCATAAAAACTAAGGATTACCTAAAACTCTTGTGCGGGCACTAATTTTTATGTATTTCAAAGACCATTCAAACTTTTCAGCGATATTCTTAAATAATATCGGCTTTTTAACCATTTGTCAAAATTTTTTGTCGATTAAACTTCCAGTTGCACGAATCAGGGTGTTTCAAATTTTTAAGAATCTAATCGAAAGTAATTTAAGGTTATATGAGGTTTTATCGGATGTCAAACTTTTTATGATCTTTTGGTAAAAATCCAAAAATGTGGCCCAAATCGGCTCATTTACACTGAAAAAAGGGTATTTAGAAACCCATATCAGCCAAAGTACCAAAAGAATTCAAAGCTATTCATATGCCAGCCGTTATTTCGCCGATTATGATGTCCTGAAGCGCTTTAATCGCCCTACCAAGCTCATCATTGATCAAACGATACTTATATATGTTACAAAATTGTTCTTCAGCCAACTCTTGTTGCGCAAGCAATAAACGGCGCTTGAGCTGTTCGGGTGATTCGCTCGCCCTTTTCTTCAAGCGCTCTTCGAGCACCGCCGGACTTGAGACCTCAATCCATATCGCCACAGATTTCTGATAGGCCTGAGAAATCGAGCGCACCCCAGCGCGATCAACGACGGCTATGTATGAACGCCCCGCCTCAACGCTGGTTATGATATCTCCGGGCGTACCATAGTGGCATCCGTACGCCGCGCTCCACTCTAAAAAGAACTGTTGTTCAATTTTTGCCTGAAAATCAGCCTGTGTAATAAAATGATAGTCGATTCCGTGCCTTTCATGGCTGCGCGGCTGACGTGTCGTATACGTAATAACACGTGACAGGTCATACAAGCTGCCAACCCGCTCGATTAGCGCGTTAGCCAGCGTCGTCTTTCCGCCGCCTGAGGGCGAAGCTAATAAGAACAATTTTCCGGTTTTTTGTAATTGCATGGCATACCTGTTGCAAGTATATCACAGATTGCACCCGCCACACACCCAGTAGCCAGAGGCCCTTATTTAGCCGCGGAAAATACGCAATTATTTACCATAAACAAACGTATAATTCTTATTTTCATGGTGTGCTAAATCAAATCCGGCCAGTTGAAGAAGCTTCAGGACCCTTGCGTGCCGCTGGCTCGCGACTTCATGGAATTCCACGCATAGGCACCTTATCGAAACTTTTTCTTGCAGAAAATTTTCGATAACAGCGTATTCAGCACCTTCAATATCCATTTTTAAAAGATCAATATGATCGTGCCCAAGCTCCTTCATGAGCGTTGAAATCTTCTTGCACGGCGCTTCAAAATAATCGCTCGTTTGTTGTAAATTCACAATAGAATGCGAAACATGCGCAGCAACCTTTGGTGAGTAAAATTTCACCGCCTCATCTTTGGTCCAGATCCCATAGGCCAGAAAGTGTAACTTCACAAAAACCTGGGCTGGAGCGACATACGGCACTGGCACGGCAGTCCGCGTATGCGGCACAGAACCCGCCGAAAGAGATTCTTTTACATAATTGAAATGGGCCAGAGCGCGCGGGGTAGGATCAATAACGAAAACATCACAGCCAAATTTTTTTGCCAATTCAATATCGAAGGTAATATCTTCCCCGGCGCCAACACAGTAACAAACAGATTTTTCTGACCAGCCACTCGGAATAATCCAACCGCCATAAGGTGACCCTAATCTTAAGAGACCTGACTGATTATTTTTATTTTGGCACAAGCAGATCGACAAAGCCATCACTGACAAAACAACCACATTTTTTAAAATTTTCATCATCTTCGACACCCAGAATCTTATAAAACGCGATTCAGAGTACAACCCTTAATCAGACTTTGCAACCAAAACTTTGAAACGCACGGGCTCCCGTCAGGCAACCTGTTGCCGAACAACGCGTCTATTAATCACCTCGATACGATCTGCCATCCGTGGATGCATGAAAGATAGGCGGTTAAACCAAAAATCATCATACCAAGCTGAGAATGGCTTATATTTTCGCAAAAAATCGCTCAGTTTTTGCAGCCCCCCGCATATACCCTTATGCCCAGTAAGATTAACTGATTGAGCATCCGCCTCAGACTCCAAGAGCTGACTTAATTCGGCTACCGCAGTTTTCTTGAGAAAGAGGCTTGAAAGAAATAAAAATTCAACATGGCCGAGCTGGATATGCGCAATCTCATGCGCCAGTATACCTTCGAGCTCCTGTGCAGTTAGCTCCTCAACAAGCCTCTGGCCAACAAATATCGCCGACATATATTTACCCCCAACCGCAAAAGCATTCATTTGTGGGCTCAACTCTTTATTACGACGCGTGATAACAAACATGAGCGGACGATTTATGGCAGCTTTTGTAGCAAGTCGTGAAATAATCTCATAAACCAAAGGATAATCCTGTGCCGTCACCTCAACAACGCGGTTACTTGAATGCATATAAGTCTGACGAACAACAAGTTCGGTCGTTAGCGCCTGAATTGTACGCCGGAAGGGGGTAGCCACACCCGCCTGCACTGATGCGACAAAAATCAGTAGCACGCAAGATAAAGTCTTCATTGAACACATCTTTACAACCATCAACACACCAATCCATTCTGCTGCTTGATCAAACCAATTCGCGCATCAAGCGGTAATTTCTTTCTAATCAACAAACGATTCATAAAAGCACCCACGACATGCGAAAATGGGAGCAATCGCGCCTTAGCCTGGTCACGCTTTAAAAGGGCTTCAATTAATTTTGTATGACCAACCAAAACGATAGAATCGCTATCAATCTCTTTTTGCATAGACCGGTGGTAACGGTTTGCCAAATAAAGCCGCGTAAAAAATAAGGCACAGACTTCAAAAGCCAATCGCATCTTAGCGTTTTTCCACAACATACTCCACATACCCGCAGCACGTTTTTCTCCAATTATAGCGGCTCCAGCAAACGCAAAAAACAAACCATTAAGAAGGCACCTGTTTTTGAATGTCTGCCATATTGTATTATGACTAATTTTGGTGATAGCTCGTGCAAGCAACCCTTCCAACTCTTGTTGTCTCAATTGATCGATATTAGATTGCCCTATAAATAAAACGGATTTCTCTTTATTCCCCGCAGCGCACACTCGCATTTTGTCCAAAAAATCCTCGTGCTCATTGCAAATAACAAACGTCAGCGGCTTGATTATTCCAGCCTTACGCGCCAATTCACCTACCAGAGAATCAATGTAAGGGTAAGAACGCACATTTACCTCGATAACCGTATCGCTGTTATTGCAAAAAAAATGACATATTTTTTCTTCAATTGCAGAATCATTTTTTTTATCAGCCAGCCACCCCGCCTGCACAAAACCGCAATTAAGAAAAAATAAAAAAAGTGCGTATCTGATCACAAAAAACCTTTAAACAATAAACCCATTTCTTACATTTTAACACCAATCTTCGAACAGTCAATTTTGAAAAGACCCGCCGGCAAGACCGGTCAAGCGCGAGCCTTCGGCGAAGGACTTCATGACAAAAAAATTGCAAAGTGCTAGCATTAACAATAAGAGCGTAATTACAGGAACATTGTGTGTTAATTGATCAACTCAAAGAATCGTTAAAAAATATCGCCCCGGATATCGAAACCATCACGCAATACTGGCGCAATGCCAATCTTGAAAAAGAGTATCAAGAACTTAATACCCTCATACACGATGAACAATTTTGGAAAAATCCTGATCAAGCCAAGATTTTACAGCGGTTCGAAAACTTAAAAGAACAGCGCGCTGATTTTGAACATATCACCAAAAACTATACCGAGCTTAACGAATTGCTCGATCTATTCGCTCAGGACGAACAAGAGCTCATCAAAATACAGCCCGAGGTTTCAGCGTTTGCGCGTTTAGCACAAAAGTTCAAAATTAGCCTGCTGCTTAATAAACCAGACGATCGCGGCAATTGTTTTTTAAATATCAACGCGGGCGCTGGCGGTACGGAAGCGCAAGATTGGGCCGAAATGGTCTTGCGCATGTATACGCGTTTTTGCGAAAATAATAAACTCACCGCGCAAATGCTCGATTATCAATCAGGCGAAGGCGCTGGCATCAAATCTGCCACACTCTATATTAAAGGTAAAAATGCCTACGGGCTCTTGCGATCCGAACACGGCGTTCACCGCCTCGTGCGCATATCGCCGTATGACGCTAATAAACGCCGTCACACGTCTTTTTGCAGCGTAACAATTATTCCCGAGTCACCGGATCTTGAAGAAATCAAAATCGAACCAAAAGATCTGCGCATTGATACCTACCGTTCAAGCGGCGCCGGCGGCCAACACGTTAATAAAACCGAATCGGCCATACGTATAACACACTTGCCAACTAATATCGTCGTGCAATGCCAAATGGAACGTTCTCAGATTCAAAACCGCGAAACGGCCATGAAAATGCTCAAGGCGCGACTCATTCAAAAGCAAAAAGAAGAGCTCCAGGCACAACAAGAAGCAAAATATGAAAAAAAGAGTATTGAATGGGGTTCGCAAATTCGATCGTATGTTCTTCATCCCTATAAAATGGTCAAAGACCATCGCACCGATTTTGAATCGCCACAACCCGATCTTGTTCTCGATGGCGATTTAATGCCATTTATTGAAAATTATTTAGTCCAAAGTGGCTCGTAGGCGTCCCTTTTTTTGCGTCAATCCATGCCCATATTTGGCGTCATAGTACGCAAGCAATATATCTGCTCCGCGCAATCGATCGCCCTCCTCAAGCAACGCCATCAACTCCTGATAACGCGCACCGCCCAGCTGCTCCTTAATTTGTTGAAGCGCATCGCGAATAAATTCATCATCTAACGAGCCATATTCTGCCATGACGCGCGCCAACCGCTGCTCGCGAGGTACATCCAAGCAACATATCGGCGCCTGCTGCATCTGGCGCCAGATCCCTTCAGGAATAATCACGCCGCCGATTTTACGGCTTTCATCCTCGAGCCAAACCGGCCCCTGCCGCAAGCGGTTAAGCGCCCAAGCCAAACCATTTTCAAATTGTTGCTGCGTTGTCTGCATGCGTTTATCACCACCCAACACCGAGCCTTTATGCCCGGCAAGTAATTCCAAATCGATCATCTGCCTACCCTGAGCAGCCCACGCATGCAACAGCGCAGTTTTACCCGATCCGGTAAAACCAGCCAAAATGCGCATATCACGTTCAATTAAGAATTGATCCAAAACCCAATTGCGAAAAGATTTATATCCGCCAGAAAGCTGCACCGCCGGCAATTGGAAAAACTGGAACAATCCGCAAACAGCGGCGCTGCGCATGCCTCCGCGAGCACAATAGACGCACAACGACCGGCCATCAAAAACAGCACGCACTTGTTCAACCAATTCACCCAGATGCGGGCCAACCTGCTGCATGGCAATGCGCATCGCTTCCTGCTTGCCTTTCTGCACATATATACAGCCAACCATCGCGCGCACCTGATCTGAAAAAAGCGGAATATTGCAAGCGCCCGGGATATGCCCACGAGCAAATTCGCCCGGAGAACGAACATCAATAAAAACATGCGCGTTTTGTTTCACGCACTCTTCTATCGAAATCTTTGTACTTTGGAATGGAATTAACATGCCTTTAGATCACCGATAAATAAGCATATATTACAGCGTGTGGCGGTGCAAAAATCACTCAGCAATAACGGCGCCAGCCAAAAAATGAACATGCATATGAAAAACGCGTTGCCCCGCATCGTGTCCATTGCTTATAACTAAACGAAAGTCTGTGTTATTCAGCTGACGTGATAACTGCCGCGCAATCGCACAAATTTTGGCACCTAAAATCATATCTGAGTCATCAAAACCGCGCATGTCTTTTACATGCTTTTTGGGAATAATTAAATAGTGAATAGGCATTTTCGGCGCAATATCTTTAATTACAATCAAGTCTTCGGTTTCGGCTATTTTTTGTGCCGGTATTTTCCCGGATATTATGTTGCAAAAAACACAATCCATAATTACTTTCGTATACGTTTTGTATTATGTCTTGGATAAACATTGGTGCCGGGGATCGGATTTGAACCGATACAGTGTTGCCACCGCAGGCTCCTGAAGCCTGTGCGTCTACCAATTTCGCCACCCCGGCCTGCTTTTAGCGTAACAGCTACCCACAAAAAATCTAGGCTGACGGTTTCTGCAATTTTGTTATTCTTAAAGAAAGAATGAGCAAAAATAAAGGCATTTATGCGCTCTCTGTATTGCGCCATCGCACTAATCATCTCGCCATTAAACGGTACTGTTACCATCTCTTCCGTACGTAACAATAGCGGTTACCCGATTGTCGTTGCCCTTAATAAAGTAACGTGGTGCGGCGAAATTCGGGTCATGGAGCCCGTAGTGGTAACCGTTAACCCAAACGAATGCCACTCTTGCCGCGCGACGCTCAGCGAACAATCTCCAACGCTATGGCTTTCAACCGATTGCGGTTCAATAGTCTTATGGACGGGCGCGTGCTGCGCAGAATCCGAACCATCCCTTTGCGTCACAACAGAAATAAATCGCCATGGCGGAGAAAGACTTAAATTGGTGCGAAAAACCAGGCACGAACCACAGGATTCGGATTTTGTACCCGTTCCAGAAGAAAACACCATCAGTAAAATTTTCGGGCCAATCGACCCAAATAAAAATTATTGGTTTAACGTTGTAATCGAACCTGACCAAATCGATGCAATACTCATACGTGCAGAAACTGTACCATTAAAACAAGTCGCTAAGACGACTCCTGGCCTATTAACGCTGAAAACGGCATCTCTTAACATGGGAATTCGCCAGGAACCCGAATCTGACGAATAGCGCTTACACACCCTATGCCGGCCCAGAATAACTGCCAAGCTCGCCAACCCCGGCTGACGCACAAAACTCTTGAAACGTTGGTAACGCACGAGTCGCGCGCGTAGCAATATCGCGCCTGTCAGCCGCAACTAAATCCTGAAATGCTGGCAACACACACGCTTGCATACCAGAATCATTCAACGCCGGTGCAGGCTCACATGGTTTTGGCCCGCTTTTGGCATCTTTTTTGTACAAATAATGCCAAAATAGCTTAGCAGGACG
>JAKANL010000004.1 GCA_021823685.1 bacterium
GAAATGATATGGTATGATATAGGTATCAAATGGGACGTTATATCAGATGATCCAAAGCAAAGTTCAGACCTTACCGCACCTGCCAGGTGTGTACATTTTCAAAAACACCGAAAAAACACCTATATACATCGGTAAAGCAAAGTCGCTTAAAAAACGTGTAAGCTCGTACTTTAAGCCGGTCGGTACCGATTGGAAAGTTGATGTTTTACGCGGCGAAATAGCTGATCTTGATTATATTGTTACCAAAAACGAAACCGAAGCGCTTTTGCTCGAAGCTGAACTGGTTAAAAAATACCAGCCACAATTTAACATACTTCTCAAAGACGGCCAGCCATTTGTCTACCTGATGATAAGCAAGGGGCCTCTTCCAGAACTTAAACTCGTGCGCAACAAAAAAGAAAGGGGTTCCTACTTCGGCCCATTTTTATACAAAACTCAAGCGCGGTCAGTTTTTTACTTTTTGTTGGAACATTTTCAGCTTCGTTTATGCAACAAAAAAGTTGCCAATGGTTGCCTGCAATATCATCTGGGAAGATGTGCTGGAACATGCGTAAGCGATTTCGCCACTGAAGAGTATTTATTTCGTCTTGAACTGGCCAGAAAAATACTCGATGGCAAAACCGAAACGCTCGAAAAATCTATTGATGAACGCATCGCGCTGCACAGCAAAAATTGCGCATATGAGCTCGCCCATCGGCTGGTAAAAATCAAGAAAAATTTAGATTACGTTCTGCAAACCATAAAGCTTAATTTTGATGTGCACGCATTTGATACCGATATAAAATATGCTATCGGCTCATCACATACTAAGCTCCCTGACCCGCAGCTGGGCAAAAAACTTGCGCAATTACTTATACTGCCAAATGAGCCTCAAACGATCGATTGCTTCGATATCTCACATACCCAAAGTCAACACATGGTTGGATCATGCGTGCGGTTTACGCAGGGCATTCCCGACCGCAATCATTTTCGCCGTTTCCAGATTAAAAGCCTTTCAACGCAAAACGATTACGCAGCCCTGCAAGAAATCGTTACGCGCCGCTACAAAAATCTTTCTCACTTGCCCGACTTGATATTGATTGACGGTGGGAAGGGGCAGCTGAGCGCTATCAAAAATCTTTTTCCACAAGTTACTACCATCAGTTTGGCCAAACGCGAGGAAACGATATTTTGTGGGCATCACGAACAACCAATTAAAATAAACTGCCTAACTGATGCCGGCAAGGCGCTCTTGGCGCTGCGCGACTATGCGCACCATTTTGCGATTACGTATCACCGCTTTAAACGAACGTTTTAAGAAAACATATGGCACACCATTCCCCCAGACAACCAGCTCTTGGTAGGATGTCTCTTGAAAGTTAAAATCACGCACATAAATCCGTGGACAAGCCTATGAATAACGAACAATTTACAACCGCCGCACAAGATTTGATTAATCAAAGCATCAATATCGCCGCAACACAAAAAAATCCTGCTCTGCTCCCACTCCATACGCTAGCAGCAGGCGTAACCAACGAATTTTGCCAATCAGCGTTCAATGTCCTTAAAATCGATACCGCACAGCTTGCAGACCTCATCCAACAAGAAATTAAAGCGCTTCCTCAGGTGGATGGCGGACAACTGATGATGGATCGTTCAATGCAAGATTTTTTGCAAGATTGTCAGCAACAGGCCCAGAAACTGGGCGATTCTTTTGTAAGCTTGGAAGTCATTATGCTCCAATGGGCAACAACAACCCATTTGCCAACGCGCATCCGCACATTCTTCAAGCAGACAGGATTTACCAAAGAAACCGTTATGGAACGTATCAACACGGTACGAAAGGGAAAAACCGTGCAAGACCGTAATGCAGAAAAACAATACGAGGCACTTTCAAAGTACTGCCAAAATTTAACCGATGCCGCAAAACAGGGCAAACTTGACCCCGTCATCGGCCGGCATGAAGAAATTCGCCGCGTCGTGCAAATTCTTTCACGCCGAACTAAAAATAATCCCGTGCTCATCGGCGATCCAGGCGTGGGCAAGACCGCAATCGTTGAAGGTATCGCTCAACGCATCGTCAGTAACGACGTCCCAGAAAGCCTCAAAGGAGCACAAATCTATTCGCTTGATTTGGGGCTGCTCATCGCTGGCGCAAAATACCAAGGCGAATTTGAAGAACGCTTAAAATCTGTTCTTAAAGCAATCAAAGAATCAGATCAACAGGTTATTTTATTTATCGATGAGCTTCATATGCTCGTCGGCGCTGGTGCCACTGGTGGCGGAATGGATGCTTCCAACCTACTTAAGCCAGCATTGGCGCGAGGGGAACTTCATTGTATCGGGGCAACGACGGTCCAGGAATATAAAAAATTTATTGAAAAAGATGCCGCACTTGAACGGCGCTTCCAAAAAGTATACGTAGAAGAACCAACTATCGACGACGCCATTTCAATTCTACGTGGGCTGAAAGAGCGCTACGAATTGCACCATGGTATCCACATCAAAGATCAAGCGCTCGTTAACGCGGTAAAATTATCCGCAAAATATATTAACGATCGTTTTCTGCCCGACAAAGCCATCGACCTCGTTGATGAAGCGGCATCAATGATCAAAATGGCTATCGATTCAAAACCAGAAGAAATCGATAAACTCGACCGCCGCATCCGGCAGCTGGAAATCGAAAAAGTCGCGCTTACCAAAGAAAAAGATGTCCCAGCCTCCAAAGAACGGCTCAAAGAGCTGTCACAAGAATTAGCCGAGCTCAAAGAAAAGCAGCAAAAACTGCTCAATGCTTGGCAAGCCGAAAAAGCACCGCTCGATGCTATAAATAAACTCAAGGAAGAAATTGAACGAACCAATAACGCTTTTCAAGCAGCAGAGCGCGAAGGCAATTACGCCAAAGCGTCTGAAATTAAATACGGCAAGCTTGCTGAGCTAGAAAAAAAACTAGCTACAGAACAGGAAAAGCTCGCCAGGGCCACCCATGGATTAATTAAAGAATCAGTCGATGAGGGCGATATCGCTACCGTTCTTTCACGCTGGACGCATATTCCCGTGGAAAAACTCAAGCAAGATGAAAGCGCGAAACTTCTCAACATGAAAGAACTTTTACAAAAACGCGTCATTGGACAAGATGAAGCTATCGAAGAAATCAGTAACGCTATTCAAATGCACCGCACTGGATTGGCAGACCCCAATAAACCTATCGGTTCGTTCTTATTCTTGGGACCAACGGGTGTTGGAAAAACTGAAGTAGCAAAAACACTAGCAGATTTTCTATTCAACGATCCACACCGCATTACGCGTATCGATATGTCAGAGTACATGGAAAAACATTCCGTAGCCCGCTTAATTGGCGCTCCTCCGGGTTATGTTGGCTATGAAGAAGGTGGACAACTCACCGAGGCCGTACGCCGCAATCCATACAGCGTTGTACTTTTCGATGAAATCGAAAAAGCGCATCCAGACGTCTTTAATATCCTGCTCCAGGTCCTTGACGAAGGCCAACTTACCGACGGGCAGGGACGGCGCGTTTCGTTTAAAAACTGCATTATTATCATGACCTCAAATATTGGTGCCCACATTATTTTGGAATCGCCTACAATTACTGATAGTGTGCGCAAGCAAGTTGATAAGCTCGTCCACCAAACATTCAAGCCTGAGCTGCTTAATCGTATCGACGCAATTATATTCTTTCATCGGCTTTCTCAAGAAAACGTCGAAGCTATTGCCGCTATTCAATTGAACGATTTAACTAAACGTTTGGCCGAACAAGGAATAGAGCTTACGATTGAAAAACCAGTCGTTAAAGAAATTGCGCAAATAGGGTATGACCCCGAATTTGGTGCGCGCCCACTTAAACGAGCAATCCAACATCATATTATGGTCCCCATTTCGCAATTTAAACTCGCACATCCTGATGCGCACAAACTCTCGATTGGCTGGCAGAAAGACAAAGCGGTCATTAAACAGACATAACTTTAAAAAGCGCAGTAAAACGGGCAATAGATTACATCTCGACGAGGGTGACCACGCCGTGAAGTTTTTGGGGAGGCAGCTTGTAAAATTGCACAAATGTTGGTGTTAAGCGCTCAATAATGGCATAGGCGCGCCATAGGATATTCTTGGTAACAATTTCATCAAGCCCATAAAAGATCACTTGAGCGTCAATTTCGGCGCTTTTGAGCACCTGGCCAATATCAAGGACTTCCATATACCCCTGATGAATTTCAAACACACGAATACCCGGGGCTAAACTTTCTTTAAAAAATCCGGTTACCCCAAAGGGGTTATCACGCGTAATTACCGACACAAAAATATTATCTTCGTAAACAATGTTGTTTTTAAACATCGTCTGCGCAACATAACTAGGAACTCGGCGAAAATCGCTCATAAAAAAGAGCGCGGAACCCCTCAGCTTGGCCGAAGTTGCCGTAAATTGTTGGTACTGCTCGAGAAAATCCTTAATAGGCACGGGAGTGCGTGCACTGCGCAGCCGCCGCTTACCACTCGTGTAAATCACGATGAGCCCAAAAGGAATCATGGCAATAATAATCGACCAGTAACCCCCATAGGGCAATTTGCCCAAGGAGGAGCAAAAGAAGACCAAGTCGATAAGAGTAATAAGAGAAGAAAGCACCATCTTAAAGGAACTACGCCTACGATAAAAAATCCAGGTCATCATGATGCCCGTCAACGTCATAGTCCCGGTAACCGCCAAACCATAGGCAAAGGTAAGGCGCACACTTGACCCAAAATTTATGATCATAAAAAGTACGGCTAAGAGCAGCATCCAATTAACGCTGCCAATGTAAACCTGCGAGCGAAGACGGCTTGAAGTGTAATCGACCTTTAGGCGGGGAAATATGCCCGTCATAATGCCCTGATAAACCACAGAATAAACACCGCTAATCAAGGCCTGAGAAGCGATAACCGTCGCAATAATGCCCAAAATAATAAATGGAATATACAGTAACGTCGTCTGGCTCAAGACCATTTCATGCAGCACCAAAGATGTGTTCGGATGCGTGATTAAATAAGCACCCTGCCCTAGGTAGGAAAGAACAAGTGCCACAAACACGAAATACCAAGCGCGTAAAATTGGTTTGCGTCCCAAGTGCCCCATGTCAGCGTAGAGCGCCTCGCCCCCAGTGGCGCACAAAATGACACTGGAAAGAACAAAAAAGCTTAAAATGCCATGTTCTATCATAAAACTTATGCCACACCATGGATTAAGCGCTTGAACAATGGAAGGAAACTGCACGATGGCAAAAAGCCCAGTTATGGCTAACGTAACAAACCATATGAACATAAGCGGTCCGAACGTTGCGGCAACTTTATCGGTGCCACGACTTTGAAAAAAGAAAAGTACAATTGCTATGACACAGGCCAGCGCAACAAAAACAACCTGTGGCAAAAACTGGAATACTTTAACCAGCTGAATACCTTCTATGGCGCTCAAGATACTGACTGCCGGCGTAATCACACCATCACCAATAAAAAGCGATATACCAACAAATGATAAAAATGTAACAATAGCAATTTGTTTGCGTGACCGTAACAAAGGAATGAGGAGCTCACGCAATACGATGGTTCCACCCTCGCCCCGGCGCCCCAAACTCATAGCCAACAGCGCGTATTCTATAAAAACCAGGATGACCAGCGTCCAGACAATTAAAGATATAAGACCAAAAATATTTGCTTGCGTAGGAGCAACGAAAATAACAAGAGCATTGAGAGTGTAAAGAGGGCTGGTGCCAATATCGCCAAAAACGACGCCGAGAGATTTTATAACGTCTTTAATACCACTTACGCTAAAGATACTCATGAGTCCTCGTTTTTAAGCCTAACAACCATCAGTGGGGTTGAGTATATCATAAAAAGTAGCCGTACAGAAATCGTATGCCTCGATGCAAGAATTAAAATTGCCAGCTGTGAAAAATAGTATCACTCGATTTTTAAGACAAAAAGAGGTTGCCGCAGCAACCTCTCAAAAAACTATTTTTTAGCTTTTAGTTATTTAACACACTTTTTCGCTGGTTGTGCAAGCCCATATTGTTTTACAAGGTTTTGGTAGTTTTTTTTAGCCCTGCTCTTCCAAGCTTCAGGAAGTTTTTCAAAATCTTGCACTTTCAACAGCTTGTCTAATTCAGCTTTTTTAACAAAACTGACATCGGCTATACACAACGCCAAACAAGCTGCCCATGCTCTAATTGAGTGAGCATATTTGGGAAGTTGAGCTTTTCCAACAAAATACTTAAACATCCGCGCACGTTCTTTGAGCGGTATGCTTGGTAGCCCCTTTATGATGGTATCACGTGCATCATCAGCGCCAAGAAAATTGGAACAAGCAAGATCATTTAAACACAAACCAGCAGGAGCAAAGGGAGCAAAACCCAGCTGAATTTGCCCTTTGTTAGCTGGCTCAAACTTCGGCGTATACGTTGGGCCTGAGCGTGCAGGAGCAGGATCGGGTGACGTACTGCTTGAAGAGAACCAACTGGCTTGTGCTGAGCACGCGCCACTGGCCAGAAACGCAATTAATAGTAATTGTTTTGCCATATATTCTCCAGCTCACTTTAGTTCTTTAACTGATTTTGTGCATCTGGCTACCACGCGCTGATATGCCTGCCGGGCTCTTTTTTTCCAAGCCTCAGGAAGTTTTTCAAAATCACGCACCTTCAGAAGCTTTTCTAATTCAGCTTTTTTGACAAAGCTAACATCGGCTATACACAATGCCAAACATGCTGCCCAGGCTCTAATTGAGTGAGCATATTTGGGAAGTTGGGACTTCCAAACAAGATACTTAAAAATTATCTTACATCTTTCATGATCCTGCTTGAGAATCTCATCGCGCGCTTGGAGAGCTCCTTCGCAGTCGCTGCAAGCCAAATCAACGTAGGCTATATCTTCGTCCGACAAATAATATTCCAACCGACCGCTCGGCAATTCCCTCATCGGCATAAAGTTAAAGTGCGTCACAGCTCGCGATTCACGCGAGGAAATACACGAAAAACTGGCTTGCGCACATTGCATAGCGCCAACAGCTAAAAACATTAGGACTGGGTAGTGCTTAAACATGTGGGTCTCCGCAAAGACAAAAAAACTATTAGCTTTAGTATGCCATAGCCCCGCTTTTTTGTCCAAAAAGAGCAGCAAAAAAGGGCCTAATTTAGGCCCTTTTTTCAACAAAGTCTGAATTCAATTATCGGTAGCAGCATCCACCATGGCAACGGCGAACAGGCTTACGGGCCTTAACCGTCTTTTTGCTGGCGACATGCTTAGCCGGAGCTTTAGGAGCAACATGCTTAGCTACTGGTCTACGGCATACTCCGCCTGAGCATGAACGGCATACACGACGACGCGCACATGGCTTGCAGACCTTTTTAGCCGCTACTTTGGCCAAAACGTGCTTGGCATGCACTCTACGCATACATACTCCGCCCATGCATGAATAGCAGGTGCCCTGGAGCGCTTGTACACCAACGGCTACTAACGAAAGTAACAATAATGATCTCTTTAACATAAGATCCCTCCATATTAATAGAATAATGAGTATATTATAACTATAGCAAAAATTTGACTCCTTGTCAAAAAATCTCGCAGATTTATATCCTCAATCAGCCCCCCCCAAACCATGCTCCTAATCAATGTTTTTATGGGGGGTTTAATAATCCGCAACCAACTCACAATTCAAAACCAATTATCCCACTCAACTTCAACAATATCCGGCGTATACTGAAGAACATATTCAAAACATTTTTATCCAGAAGGTTATCTCATGGCCGATACGTTAAAAAGCTCTGCCCAACGCGTTCAAGAAATCTTGAAAAGCTATAATCTTGCCACCAAGGTAGCTGAAGTTGCAGCCACTACACGCACTTCTCAAGAAGCCGCCGAAGCAATTGGCTGTGACGTCGAACAAATAGCAAAAACCCATCTGCACCACCGCCAGCGGCATAAATAGAGTCGATGAAAAGAAGGTCGAACGGTATGTTTTGGTGCGCATCACCCAAAGGCAGATCGTTGACGTAAAAAAAATTGGCTGAAATTCGCGACAAACTTCTGCTATTTCCCGCGCCTCAAGGCTGCTGCGTAATTAAAATCGTAAAAATATCTTTGCCACGATTCATCCGATGAATGGTAAATATTATCGTAAACGAAATGGTCAACGAGCGCCTCCCTCACGCGCAAGACTTCTTTGAGGCGCGTTCTATTTTTGGGATCAGCTATTGTTAAATCCAAAAGCTCCAGCGCGCGATCAAACGCAGCACGGCTCAACTGAGAATCACCCCGTTTTTTCCACTGGATCGTTCGCTCAACGTCACTGCCAACATTTGCTAGCTGCTCAACGAGTGAAAGCTTAAACCACCGCCCGGCTGCAAGCTGTTTATGGATAATCATTTTGTTACCAACTGGTCTACAATGGTACGTATCACATCTCTCACTTTTGGGGCATCAACACCACGACTTTTATTTTCTCACGTATGTTTTTCTAATATCAGTATAGGTAAAAAATCTTCAGGCAACAATCGAAAGAGTTTGAGTTTCTGCTAAACTCAGATTAGGCGAAAGGAAGCGCTCTATGATTGGAATGCGTCACGTATGCCTGAATTTTGGCACACAAGTAATTTTTGATGACCTCTCTTTAAACCTCAACCATACCGATCGCGTTGGACTCGTCGGGCTCAACGGTTCAGGCAAATCCACGCTGCTGCGCATAATCGCCAATCAACAACCCATAGACTCCGGCAGCATCGAAAAGACATCGCGTCATACCATTGGTTATATGCCTCAAGATATTACCCTTTCTTCATCGCTTTCCATCATCGACGAAGCCGTTCGCAACTGCCCTTTTGACGAAACCAACGAATACGCAATGCGCGCACAAGCGAAAAAAATTCTCACCGGTCTTGGCTTTGCTCAAGAACAATTTGACCATTCGGTCAGCGCGCTCAGCGTTGGTTGGAAAATGAGATTATTGCTTGCCCAACTACTCATGCAAAAGGCTGATTTTTATCTTTTCGACGAACCGACCAATCACCTTGATTTAGTTGTCAAAGAATGGTTTTTGGAGTTTCTAAAAAATGCCGATTTTGGGTTTCTGATCGTGTGCCACGATCGTTATTTTCTCGACCAATTGTGTAATGTAACGTTTGAATTAGAAAATGGTAAATGCACGCGCTATCGCGGCAATTACACCGCATATTGCCAACAAAAACGTGTTAATTTAGAAAATCTTAAAAAAGCGTTTATTCAACAACAAAAAGATATTGCCCGCAAACAAAAAACGGTCGAGCGGTTCCGCGCGTCGGCAAGCCGCGCGCGCATGGCCAAAAATATGGAACGTGAACTTGAAAAGATAGAGCGTATTACGCTGCCGCCGGAACCAAAAAGTATTCACTTTACTTTTCCTGAGGTCAAACCATCCGGCAAAGTGGTATTAACCGTAAAAAATTTGAGCTACTCATTTGAAAACAAAAAAATTTTTGAAAACGTTTCGTTTGAAATCAATCGCGGCGACCGCGTCGCACTCATTGCGCCAAACGGCACTGGCAAAACCACCCTTCTGCACGTTATAGCGGGCATATACCCACTTCAAAAAGGCATGGTTAAACTTGGTTTTAATGTTACCAAAACGCTCTTTCAGCAAGATCAAATGGCAAGCCTGGAACCGCAACAAACTATTTTAGAAAATGTTATTGAACGCGCACCACACATCCAAACGCAAATTATCAAAAATGTGCTGGGCGGATTCTTATTTTCTGGCGAAACAGTTAATAAAAAAGTTTCAGTGCTCAGCGGCGGTGAAAAAAATCGCGTCAGCATGGTATGCACATTGCTGCAACAAGCAAATTTTTTAATCTTGGACGAACCTACTAATCACTTAGACATTCAATCAAAAGAAATTTTGCTCGATGCGTTGCTTGCCTACCAAGGAACCATGCTTTTTGTTTCACACGATCAGCTTTTTGTAAACCAACTTGCAACGCACGTATTGGAGTTAACACCAAGTGGGATCAACCATTACATAGGCAATTACGAAGATTATCTCTATCAAAAAAAACACGAGCAAACACCACAGCCAACACAAAAAAATACCGAAGAGCAGGTTCAACAAACAACGAACAAAGAACTCTTTTTAAAACGTAAAGAAATTAATCGTCTCGAACAAAAAATCGAACGTCTTGAAAAAAATATACACGATTTGGGCATACAACTGGGAACGTCGAGTTATGGCAGCGCGGAATTTAATCAAAACCAGCGCGAATTCACGGAAAAACAACAAACGCTGGCTGAAACACTTAAATTATGGGAAGCGCTGGTTAAAACCCTGAATTAAATTTTTATCCGTCGTCGCCCAAACCCGTATGTTAGTGCACGAGATGAAGACGGTAGCAGGCACGGCCGGGATTCCGCGCGATACATCCGTCTTCGCCGGGGGCTACGAACGGACGCGGCTGGCTTTCAAACCGGCGAGCGCTCCATAGCTCAAAAAAATCTCCGCTCAAGTATCAAAAAACCTTTTTTAGAACCGACAGCACCAAAAGCACGTCTCAATCAATAATTCCAAGGCAGCCACCCAAATTTGCCCGCAAATAAACGATTTTGAGCGGGCTTAATAGTTTTATACGTACGCCAAAATATCGCCCAATCAGTTTTCTTATTTTGCATCAAAGTGATCAATGGTGTAAAAAATAACTTTTAAATTTGGTTAATTTTTCAGATTTAATTAATCTCGAACAATTAACCAAATTTTTGGAATTAAAATTAAAAAATAATTTTAATTATTACGCAATAAGCGATTTGTGTAAAGCCACACTCACTCGCCATGAAAAGTATTCGGCGATACCGAAAGCTTGAAAGAGTTTTTATTTAATCGATATCAAAAGAGTCGGCCATCTGCGTAGGCGTACATCCACGCTGCCGAAGGACGAGCCCGCGCTTAAGCTGGCACGCCACGCTGTAATAAACTTTGAATACCGTTGGCGTAATACGTTTTTCAAGCATCATCGCTATTGCCGTTGAAGCCAAAATTTTGGCAAATTCTTGCATACGCGTTTCCCAAAGTTGAAAATAATTTTGATCGTATGGCACTACGACCATTCTTCGAGCAAATGCTCCCAAATTGCCCGGCATTGTACCAAGCGCATATATATAACCTGGCGCAATGTGATGCCAAATTAAGCGCTCCCCAAACGCGCTATCACGCTTTATAAAATAAGATAAAACGAGAGATATCCTACGCATGGCCCATGCTTTTTGGCATCCTTCGGCCTGCTCAGAACAAGGCATGTCACTTATCGCCAATAGTTTTGCCAGTTCCTCGTTGGGAACGACACTTTTTAGGTCTTCAGCACCGAATATAATCGGCCCATCATTGACAAAATCATACGCTGCATTTCCCTCAGACATGCATTTATCATAAACATCGCAGGAAACGGATTTCCCAAAGGCATCTCGTTTAGATTCCCGGGAATTAGAAGTTGTTGACGACGCTGGACTTTTCTGCTCCATGGAAACCATCGTGCCAAAGCACCCGAACAAAACTAAAAAAACAGATAACTTTTTCACCGGAATCTCCTTTGCGCCCCCGCGCACCCAGGCTTGGCGAAGGGACGCCCATTAATACGACAACACCCATGCAGTACCTTACACGCAAGCCTATCAGATAGCAAATTTAGAGGTGATACGCGTCTTCCGTTCTTTGTATAAGCTGCTGAGAACATAGTTCAGCCAGCGCTCGATCAACTTCATCAGGGCGATAATTAACCATATCGTATAATTCATAGGCCGGCAGCCGAGCGTGCGCAAGCAATAATTGCAAAATTTTGCCGCGCAGTTGACGAAATGAGCCTTCAAAGCGTGACTGTTTTTGGTGGTGGGCACTGCGCCGCGCCGGATTTTTAAATTGTTTTTTGAGCATGACGCCATAATCCATAAGTGCGTAATACCATTCACGTGGATTACCTCGATCAAGGGTTTGCGTAACCAATGGTATAATTTCGCGGTCATCAACATCTGTGCGCTGCGCAAAAAAGTGATGGATAAACACTGCCCGAATATTAGTCTCGATAAAAATTTCAGGCTGATTGTAGGCAAAAGTTGCAATCGAACGCGCCGTCGCAGGACCAATGCCAGGCATTTGTTCCAAAGTTGCTGGATTGCGCGGTAATACACCAGCATGATCGGCGACAACCAAGCGCGCTACTTCTTGCAGATACCGGGCGCGCCGGTTGTAGCCAAGCCCTTTCCACAGGCCTAAAACAAGCGGCCATGGTGCCTGCGCCAACGTTTGAAAGTCTGGCAATGCGCGCACAAATGTGTCAAATTTTTCGGCAACACGATATGTTTGCGTTTGTTGCAACATAATTTCTGAAACAACAACGTGATATGGCGTTATCTGGTCCCGCCAAGCAAACGTGCGGCGATTATCACGATAAAATTGGTATACAAGCGACTGAAATTGTTCTTTATCCACAACAAATCAATATTTTTAGAAAAACCACCCAACCCGGGGCGCCACTTGCCCGATCTAATCGGCGCTTTGGCGTCTTGCATGGTGGCACATTGGTAACAACACGCCAAGCCCCGCTACAAAAAAATTGAGAGGTTACCAATAGCGCCCGAGCCTTCTGTGAACTCGTTTGAATCCGATTGCGATCCATCGCGTGTAAAAACCCTCCAGCCATCACCACAATCAAAAAAACTTTTGGGAACACATTTACCCTCAGGAAACAAAGCACATTTAGGGTAACAAAAGCCGAAAATATATCTATTATTTTTTGCAGATTATGCGATGATGCACACGATAACTTTTCACAATTTCGTTAAAACGAAAGGATTACTTTGAAAAAAATAGTATTTCTTCTGTGCGGCGTTGTTGCCGTTAACGCCATGGAACGAAAGGTCGGCCCCTCCACCACAACTCAACTGAAGTCTTTTGCTGCCGGATTTACCATTGGAGTAGCTCACGGCGCAGCCAATAAAATGCTCGCAGAAAAAGCCAAAACAAATCACCTCTATCCCATTGCGACTTGGGTAGCGGCTTATCAACTTGCAAAATTTTACAATAATCATGAAGGCAACCCATCCAACGGCGCTACTTTGTGGGGACGCGGATTAGGGCAGTGCTGCGCAGAGTCAGTTGGCATCCAAGATGGGAAAGTAACGTTTGATCTAGAACCTAACCTCACGCTCGCGTGGGCCCTTTATAACAGCATTTTTGGCTAATACCTAACAAACTATTTTGGGGATAAACAAACCACTCGATAATTCACGGATTGATAAATGGAGAGCCGCTCAGCGGCTCTCCCTTACCTTCAATCTAAATTTCAAAAGTTTTTAACTCTCAATATGTCTATAACTGTTTCTTATCGTCCCCCGAATTCATATCGGCTAATTGACATCCCAAGGCCGAGTTTGCCGAGGTTGGTGCTTGCCATGCAGGCCTTGGCAGGGGCAAAGGTTCACCTTCAGAATACGCCTCAAGCGTTAAAGCAATCGCTCTCGAACGAGCTAATGGCATCAGCTTTTTAACCGCGTCACGATCTGGATTTTTGGCGAGCACAAAAGCAACCATTTCTTTGTGCCCCCCCACAATCGCCGATTTCAAAACATCCGGCATGGCATCAGCTTTTTCGCTTAACACCATACCAATCAACCGTTGATCACCCGAGCGCTCAATGGCTTTCAATATACGTTCGTATACTTCTTTAACACCCGATTTTTCCTGCGAAAACACGCAGCTAATGGAATCCAAATTGTGTCTATTTTCTACGGCCGCACATGCAAGAAGCGCCGGACTAACTACCCCGTTTTTTGTAATATTTTCAAAGAGCAACGGATCATTGCAGGCCAGAAGACCACGCAAGAATTCGTCGTCCCCTCTTTTTTTTCCGCTGAGCAACGGCAATTCCTGCTCAATAACCTGAAAAAGCAATGCGCGTGCGCTCTTATTTTTGCGCGCCAGCGCTACCAACGCCGCAGCCGACGTTCCGATTTCTAGATCATCTTTTGGATAATCTCCATCCACCAAACCCACACATTTCCCAGTGTTCAAGCGGGCCCCCGCACCAATTAGAGCACGCGCAGCAGATATATTTTTTTTATTGATCGCCCAATATAACGGCGTATACCTCTCCACGCCACGGCCGCAATCGCAGCAAAAACAACAACTATTGCAGTTAGGCCAACGCGGAAAACACTTCCACGTCCGATCTGCTTGTTTTTCCCCGTAATAAAGCTCACCATATTGCTCCCCAAGAACGTACTCCTCGCTCGCGTCGCCATCATTGAGGTTTACCTGACCAGCTTTAGCATAATATTCAACAGCACGCTGATCGCGATGATTTATAGCATCATAAATATCTTTGGGAAACTTATCCGATTGCTCCATGGCACCAATAACCCCAAAACTCAAAAATAAACATATTCTTTTCATACAAAATCCCTTCACAGCAGCGAGAGCTGCACGCGCAGCTCTCGCCATTATCTAAAACCTGAAATTTCAAAAGTGTGTTTATAATGACTTATTGTCTGAAGATCCGCCGCGCCTCAGCCTCACATCGGTTGATTGATACCCAGAAACTGGGCGGGATGCGGTTTCCTCTTGCCAAGCAGGCGTTGACAGGGGCAAGAGCTCACCTTCCACATAGGTTTTAAGTGTATGCGCAATCGCTCTCGAGCGTGCCAATGGCATTAAACTGCGCACTGTTGCACGATCTGGATTTTTGGTGAGCACAAACCTAACCATTTCTTTATGCCCGCCCACAATCGCCGATTTCAAAACATCCGGCAAAGCATCAGCTTTTTCGCTTAACACCATACCAATCAACCGTTGATCACCCGAGCGCTCAATGGCTTTCAATATACGTTCGTATACTTCTTTAACACCCGATTTTTCCTGCGAAAACACGCAGCTAATGGAATCCAAATTATGCCTATTTTCTACGGCCGCACATGCAAGAAGCGCCGGACTAACTACCCCGTTTTTTATAATATTTTCAAAGAGCAACGGATCATTGCAGGCCAGAAGACCACGCAAGAATTCGTCATCCTGGCGTCCTTTTCCGCTGAGCAGCGACAATTTCTGCCCAATAACCTGAAAAAGCAATGCGCGTGCGCTCTTATTTTTGCGCGCCAGCGCTACCAACGCCGCAGCAGACGTTCCGCGCTCCAGGTCATCCACCCGACCATATAGATCCAGCAGCCCAACACATTTCCCTGTGACCAAGCTGGCCCCCGCACCAATTAGAGCACGCGCAGCAGACATATCTTTTTTCTTCAGCGCCCAATATAACGGCGTATACCTCTCCACACCGTAGCCGGAACTGCAACAAAAACAGCAACAATTGTTTCCCACAGGACAACCCAGAACACACATACTCTTCAGATCCGCTTGTTTTTTCCCGTAAAAACGACGAGGCTCACCATATCGCTCCTTAAGAACGTACTCCTCGCTCGCGTCGCCATCATTGAGGTCTACCTGACCAGCGTTAATATAATATTCAACGGCATCTTGATCACGATGATTTATAGCGTCATAAATATCTTTCGGAAATTTATCCGAATGTTCCATAGCGCTAAGAGCACCGAAGCTCAGAAATATACCTATTCTTTTCATACAAAATCCCTTCAACTGTTTTGTTAAAATCACTAAAACTTTCTAAAAAAGATCTATTAAACTATAAGGCCTTTCGCTTTATAGTCAAGCGGAAAACCCATTTTACTTATTTTTATTTTATGGTACCAAATCGAACAAACGTTGGAAGATTTTTTTATGACAAATTAAATCGCTCGATATCGATATATATTGGCCCGGCAGAAGTTAGTTCAGATTTTTTGAGCGAGAAAGACTCAACTTTGAATGCAATATTATTCACGCACATTTTTTGCAATTCGCTTGTGAGTAATGCGTAATCAAAAATTTTCTTGATGCGAACCAATGTCATGTGCGCAACAAATTCGCGGGCGTCAGGCTCAATAATCCCAGCCAGCGATCTTTGTACTTCTTGCTGCAATTTCAAAACCCCATCGCCATTAAGAGCAACCCATAGTATTCGTGGCTGTTCAGGCACAAAAACACCGCACTGCCCAAGCGCGGCCTGAAAGCTGGGCATTTTTATCGCCCGGAGATGCTGGCAAATCTCACGCACCGCTAACTCGTCACGATCGCCCAGAAAAGCCAGTGTCAAATGTGCTTTTTCAGGGGCGACGTAGGTTCCAACGATTGCGCGCGTACGCCTAACGAGCTCCTGAATGCGCGCAATTTCAGCGATAACGTCTTTAGGTAAATCTATGGCAATAAAGCAGCGCATAGTCGCTACTCCATTCTCATGTGATCAGGCACCGGAATAAAATCACTCTGATGACACGCAACAAACTCTACGCCACGCCGCACAAAAACAGCTGATCCGCGCAGCATCATAACAGGCCCCTGCGACCATAAATAACACCCATAGCCAACCGCGCAAGGATAGATCCACCTCAACGGAACAATATGAGATTCTTCCGGCGTAGAAAGACGTTGGGCTATGGCCGCATGAAGCGCGATGGTAACACAACAAAGTCCGATGCCATCTTTACAATCATTGCACGCTTGCCTGAGCTCTTCGTCGCACTCCATCGCTTGCGCAAAAAAATTCACACATAACAAAAGAAATAATTTTTTGATCATACAAAACGCACCAATACCGCCCGTTATTCCATTTTCATGCGATCAGGAGCCTGCGAAACGGCGTTAGAACGACTCGCAACAAACTCGCTACAGCGCCGCGCAAGAACGGCTGATCCTTGTCCCATCTTGGTAATAAAACGTAACAAGAAATAACCGGCACATCCACGGTTAGCGGCGACCGCCAACCTGCGCGAATCAAGATATGTCGCCTCTGACGGCGCAGAATTCTGGATACGCTCCACCCCTTCTTGAAGCGCGAGGGAAAGACAGCCCGCCGCCGCACCATGTGCGCAGTCGCAGCACGCTTGCCCTAACTCGTCATCGCACTCCATAGCACGCGCTGCCCAAACAACAAGTAATAATAGCGTTAATTTTTTTAACATATATACCCAAAAAATTTTATCCCTTAATAACAGCAATTGGACGTAATTTTACCACTTTTCGCGCAATGCCAACAGTGTTAACAATATTAACGACACTATCAACATCTTTGTAAGCAGCCGGTGCTTCTTCAGAAAGCTCTTTATCCGATCGGCAGCGAATCGTTATCCCCTGCGCCTGTAATTCTTTGCGCAGCTGCGCCCCCTTTACCAACTTGGTGGCCGCCGCGCGGGACATTTTTCGGCCCGCACCATGACACGCAGAACCAAACGAAACGTTCATCGCCTCTTGCCCGCCAGCCAAAACATATGAAGCCGTCCCCATCGTCCCGGGAATCAACACAGGTTGCCCAACGGCACGATAAGCAGAACAAATAGCCGGATGCTGCGGGCCAAAGCGCGCGTGGCCCCCTTGCGGTGAACAAGCACTTGCTTTTCATGGCCGCCAACACGATGCGTCTCTATTTTGCCAATATTATGCGAAACATCATAAAGCGTCGTAACGGCAACATCTCCGAAAATTGCTTGAACTGCTTGCCGCACGCGATGGCCAATCAAGTGCCGGTTTGCCCAAGCAAAATTCGCCGCCGCCGCCATCGCTTTAAAATACGCCTGCCCCTCGTCACTATAAAACGGTGCACATGCCAGTTCGCGATCGGGAAGTTCAATATTCCACCGCGTTAAAAGTGGCACCATCGTACGCACATAATCTGTGCATGTTTGATGCCCCAATCCGCGCGAGCCACAGTGAATCATTATGACGATCTGATCTTGAAATAAACCAAAAGCCTGGGCAATGGTGGCGTCAAAAATTTCTTCCACTCTTTGCACTTCCAAAAAGTGATTGCCAGATCCCAGCGTTCCCAATTGATCCGCACCGCGCGTTTTAGCGCGTTCAGAAACTAAGCTTGGATCCGCATGTTCTAACCGCCCGCGCTCTTCACAAAATTCAATGTCTTCAGGCATGCCATATCCCAGCTTGAGCATATGTTGCGCACCGCCGCCAAGCACGTCGTCAAGCGCCTGTCCCTTGAGCTCAAGCTTACCGCCCGCGCCCACGCCCGATGGAATAGACCGGTAAAGAGCTGTGGCAAAATCTCCAATACGATCGTGCACGTCTTTTACCTGTAAAGGCGTTTTAAGCAAGCGCATACCACAATTGATATCGTACCCTATGCCGCCAGGGGAAATGACGCCTCCGTCTAAATCCATAGCGGCCACGCCACCAATGGGGAAACCATAGCCCTGATGAATATCAGGCATGGCCAATGCATAACCAATAACCCCTGGCAAAGTTGTGACATTTACGAGCTGCCAAAGCGAACGATCTTGAATAATATCGCGTAACATTTCCTGATTAGCAAAGACGCGAGCCGAAGCACGCATATCTGAGCGATAGCTTTTCGGAATCTCGTAGAGATACGCATGGATTTTTTCCAAATCGTTTATGGTTATCGATTGGTCCGCCACTCAAAACTCCCAACTTCAAATATCAAAAACTATATCAACCGACCACACATCATTTTGATTGACGATATGCACGTCGTGATATGTTACCGCTTTAATTTCAGTGGTAAAACCGGTGACTTTTACGCCGCGCAAGGTCGCCATAATCTCGGTCTGTGCAAAGGTATGAATCTGAGCGTCCAAATAAGCTTCGCCATGCACATCAGATAGATAAAGCGCTTCTGACAAAAAATCAATAAGCAATGATTCTTTGTCAGAAGATTGCACTTCAACCAAATGTTTTTGCGGTAATTCAGGACACATTAACAAGCCATTTTGGTTTTTGCAGCCTGGCGCCTCCGGTTTTATACTTTGAAACATGGCAATAAGCGCATTCTTGAATAATTCTTCAAGAGAACTACCCGTTACACGAATTTTTAGATCAGCAGTATGAACAAGCACCGAAAACTTATTATCCACGTCTCGCAACCAATCAGGATCCCAAAACACTTCTTACGCTACGTCATAACACGGCATAACGCAAACGCTTGAATCAACAAGCAGCCACAACGCTACTCGAGATTATAAGATCTTATAATTGAATTGTTTTGATCATAAAGTAAACTGAGTATGGTAGATTTTTGCGTATCTTATGCAAAACAAAAGGGGTTGCTTTGAAAAAAATAGTATTTTTTCTGTGCACTATTATGAGCACTCACACCATGCAACAAAATATAAGCATGCAAGCGGCCAGAGCTCCTCGCAGTATTTACGAAGCCATACACGCCGAAGATGAAACTGCCCTCAGATATTTTCTTGGATACGAAGACGCCGATTTTATCAATTGGCAGCGCTCACTTTTTTCTTGTCGAAGAACACAAATTACGCCGCTATACTTCGCCCTCCAAGAAAATAAATTTGCCATGGCTCGCATCATAATCTTTGCCCGATCAAATGTCTTGGGAACCGGCAAACTAACCACCCCAATGCCATGGTTTGGCTGTTATCCATCATGCGCTCATCGCACGTGGACCGTAACAAAACTCGCGGATTCATGCGCCAGACTTCTGGCGGAAAAGGCGCGTACAAACCCAGACGCATACCAACTCTTAAACGACATTATTGCAGTAAAAAAATCGCTGCAAACCACGTATTACTGCATGAAAAACAAACCCAGGGCGACCGCCCTCTTAGCCGAACATTCTCATCACGTCGAGGAACTTTTGTACAAAGAATTGGGTTCGTTTGAAAATCAAAGCATAACGGCAGCAGGAATACGCAATAACGTACTCTCGCCGGTAAAACTACTCTGCGCAGCGGCGCAGGCGGATAGGCAGCCCCCCATGGAGTTTGTCACAGAACTAGAACCAGTTATGCTCGATCCATATTTTGGCAAGCGCCTGCTCCAACAAGCTGCAAGACTCAAAAATCCGTCCCTATCTGCCATGGCACTTCGAGCATGTCCTGAGCTTGCTGGCTATCACGAATCATTATCAAAAAAACACAGAAACCATAGCATTGGCAACAAAGACATTAAGAGAGCGCTCCTCGCAGAACCTTCCCCAACGTAAAATTGCTCGTAATACGCCGACTTAAATTCGTCCAATGTGAACGGTTATCATTTTCTGCGTATTAAGCACTGATACGGCTGCTTTTTTGACATCGGCTACATCAATCGTCATAAGCTGGCTGGCGCGAGTATCAAAGTAATCACGCGGTTTATCAAAACGACGCAGGTATAAAAAAGTTGCTGCCATCTGGCGGTACGATTCAAAATGATCAACCATTGCATTGGCAACGGCACACTTTGCCTGCTGCAATTCATCAGGCGTTATGGTATTAGCAACATGATCAATGACATCAACAATACGCCGTTCGGCTTCAGCCAGACGATCAAGCGATACAAGAGTCTTAACAAGAGCAAGCCCAGGCTGTTTATCTGCCTTGGCAATAACGGACCCAGCAATCGTATAAAAAAGACCTGATTGCTCGCGTAACGCAAATAATCGCGAGCTCATAGCACCCAACACGCCGCCGCCAAAAACTTGGTCAAAAAGCAAGAGCTTATCAAAAGCAGAATCACCCACCGCTACTGAAAGCCCAGCAAATGCCAGCACCACCTGATCACGGTTAATGCGATGATTAATTATTTCATGTTGCACTTGCGCAAGGACAGGAAAAATAATATCGGCAACATCGGGACCGTGCCAACTACCAAAAACATCTTCTAGTACGTGTACAATATCAATATTGCGTAAATCGCCAACCACCGATATACGGCTCATTTTCGGCGTTATGTACTTCTGGGCAAAAACTACCACATCATCACGCATAATATTGCCCACGGTCTCTTTGGATCCCAACCCGTTTTTGCTATACGGATGCCCGGCGTACACTTTTTCGTAGATAATTTGGTTGCAAAATTGGAGCGGCTCATCCCAATAATCTGCAACATCGGTCAATTCTTTTTGCCGTACCTGATCAAAAGCGCCTTTCTCAAATGTTGATTCAGTTACTATTTCTTTGACTATCGAAAGGCCTGCAACACAATCACAGCTTTGCATACTCAAAGAAATATAACCGGGCCAACATGCAATGCTCATGCCCTTTTGTTCAATCAAATCCGCCAATTGCGTAGCTGAATGTTTACTCGTGCCCTTCAGCAACAATTGGCTCATAATATTTGCCAACCCTTGCCGCTCTTCCGGGTCGTATAAACTGTTGGCCTTAAATTCTAAAAGTACTTCTATTTTGGGAACGCGTTCATCGTGAAAATACAGAACTTCGAGCCCGTTGGAAAGCATGCATTGCTCATAATGCGGAAACGCAAATGCGACTAACGGCTTTGGTTCAATCGTATGCACCGCACACCCGTCTTCAATAGGCATGGTACGCTGTCGGCCACCAAGAACCTTACTATCCTCACGATCAGAAAGTTCCTGCAACCCAAGCCAATAGGCTCGATCTTTTTCTTTTATGGGCAAGATCTGACCAACTGCCATTAATTCTGGACGCAAGCCAGGCACGCTCTTAATTGCCGCATACAGCTGATCTTTGTCGCCCACGCGATAATTAAAAACATATTGTTCGTCATGCGTAGCCAAAGAACTTTTCCCCAGAGCATAAGCCAGTTTTTGGTTATCTTCAAAAAGCGAATAATATGACGTATTTGCTTTTGCCTGCCCACGTTCTATCTGCTCGAATGGTATTTCTTTGCAGCAAAAGTTATCAAGCTCATCGGAAACATGTTTAATAATCTCGTCTATGTGTTTTTGATGGGTCGGCTGCACTTGAATAAATAAGACGCCGTGTTCAAAAAGATCGTAACAAAAAGCGTCCACATCAGTCGCCAAGTTTAATTGCTCGACCAATTTTTTATATAAACGAGAACCGCGTCCAGAACCAAGAATTAGGGTAATAACATCAAGCGCATAATCGTTCTTTGCCATGGCCCCAGGAACAAGCCACGCGCAGGTTATCAACGGATTTTGCACATCGCGGTATAGATTGATGCTACGCGAACACAAATCTTTTTTAAAATACGTAGAAATAGTTGGCGGGATTGGACTGGTCGGAATACGGCCAAGTGTTTTTTGGGCTAAATCTACTGTCGATTCAGCATCAACGTCACCAACAATAACCAGCGTCGCATTTCCTGGCACGTAATGCCGGTGATAAAAATTCATCAAAACCGATGAATCCATTGCCCACAAATCACTTTTGTATCCGATAATTGGATAGCCATATGGATGCCCAATAAACAATACGCCCAATAATTCTTCAACAATGCTCATTGCATAATTATCTTTGTACATCTTGAGCTCTTGAATAACTGCCTGCAATTCAGAATTAAGCAACTCTGTTTTAAAGGTGCAGTTATTCATGCAGTCAGCAAAAATGGTAAGTGCATGGTGCCAATTTTGTTTTGGCAAATCAAAAAGATAGCCGGTGTAGTCATGCGAAGTAAACGCGTTACATGAACCCGAAAGCTTAGTTGAAATAAGATTGATATCCGATTCGGTAAGTGTTTTGGTCCCCTTGAAGATCATATGCTCAATCAAATGTGCCATGCCTTTTTGCCCAAGCAGTTCATGCTTAGAGCCAACGTTGTACCATAATTGCGCACTTACTTTGGGGATATAACTATTGGGGTATATCAATACCTGTAACCCGTTATCCAATTGTTTCTTGACTATTTTAGAATGGTTTATGCCCGGCATACGTTTCCTCGCTTCATCATACAATGCACCGCTTAGGCGGGCACACGTTCATTAGAAAAAGACTCACCCCAATGATATACTAAAAAGTACTTTTTAGGGACATTGCCATGTTTTTTGTGCTTATTCATCACACAGCTTGGATAGCTGCCGGCCTGGCACTGGGAACATGCGTCGGCTTTTATTCCTCCTACTTTTTTATTGGCATATTTTGTCTGCCTTCAATTGTATCTTTTGTAATCGCATGGCGCTTGCACAACATGTGGCTCCTACGCAGCAGTCTTCTCATTACCTGCGTACTATGTGGCGCTTGGTACACGCAGAGGGTTCGTACTGCCAACAGAGATCAACAAATTTTTTATGCCCGCCACACGCTTGATATTATTGCCTACGTCGACGATATCACAAAAACCAAAAACAACCGATATATGTGCGGCCTCAACGTCCGCGCACTCCGCTTTAACGCACAGCAACCGTGGCTGCCGACAAATGATCGCATCATGCTATGCACGCCCCCCGCCAACATGGCCACTGGCGACAAGATTTTTGTTGAAACGCTTATATGCCAGCCATTTAATGCCGACGATCCGCCGCGTAATTGCCTCACGGCATGTTCATTTTTTGCTAAAAATATTTCAATTGTAAGCCACCCACATTGGAGCTTACAGCGGTTCATAATCACACAACGAAACTCCTTTTGGCAATCACTTGAAAAGAAATTATCACCACAAACCTTTCGCTTGATGAGTATTATCTTTTTCGGCAAATCGATAAACGATGAAATACAGCAAGCATTACGCACCGACTTTGTGCAATGGGGCGTTGCGCACTACTTGGCGCGCTCAGGAATTCATCTTATTTTGATACTCATACTGATCAACACACTTCTCTCTCTTTTTCTGCTATCGATAACCGCCAGAACAATCATTGCCACACTGATAGGAGCAGTCTATTTTTGTTTTTCATGGGTAAGTATCCCTTTTGCGCGTGCATGTATGGCGCTGGGAAGCTATTACATATGCCATCTACTTAAAATTCCGATTAACTCGCTTCACATTTTACACCTCACACTCATAATTAGCCTGATCACAGATCCACTCGCCATTGCCTGCCTTGATTTTCAGCTCACCTTTGCACTAACCTATGCGCTCATCATAATTCTGCGGCACCGCCTTATTGCCTGATCAAAAATTTTTAATAGTAAAAAGACTCTTGAAGAACGACCAATATTTTTTTTAAGCTTTGTTTGTCATTCATTTCCGGAGGGGATTATGGACGCCATTCGTTTCAGTAGTTTACTATCGGTTGTTTTTTTTGGTTTTTTACCCGCACATTGCCCAGCAGACATTGAAATAGCCGCATCTTCCAGTCAACCAACCGAACATAAGGTAATTAAGCCAATAGCCACTAAAAAACAAATTCATCAAGAAGTTGATTGGGATATTTTTCTCCTCATCGCCGCTGACAACAACCTCAGTTACTTCGGTTGGAATAATATCAAACAAATATCTCAGATTGGATCAAACAAAAATGCACGTATCATCGTTCAAATAAATGAGCCGGGCGCCAACAAAAAAACCCAGCGCCTTTTGATCAAAAAAAATAGTGCCAAGCCGCTTTTTGATCCATATATTGCTGATAAAAAAGTGGACACCGGCAATCCAGAAACACTTATTAATTTTGTCGTGGGAACTTTCAAAGCATATCCCGCAAAACACATTCTTTGCTGTTTGTGGGACCACGGCTCTGGCTACCTTGATCCGGCAAAATCCAAGATTTTGGGATTCCCCGAGCTTTTTCAACTCAACCCATCTGATATGATGCTCGAACGCAACCGCGACAATGACGCGTTCGCTCATTATATTAGTACACAACAAGAAGTTCGTGGCATTTGTTTTGACGAGACGCACAATTCATATCTTTCCAATCAAAAACTTGATTACGCCCTCCGAACCATTTGTTCAACGCTCGGCCGCAAAATCGACATTATTGGCACGGATGCGTGTCTCATGCAAATGCTTGAATTTGCAAGTCTCTTATCCCCGTACGCAAATTATATGGTTGGCTCGCAAGAGCTCGAACTGGGAGCCGGCTGGAATTACAAATATATTCTTGAACCATTTTTGACAAAAACATTAACTCCGGCTGAGTTATCCAAACACATCGTTCAAAGCTATCAGCGCGTGTACAGCCGCATCATGTATGAATATACCCTTTCTGCGGTTGATTTATCGCTTGTCGGCGCCCTAGAACTGAACGTTAATAATGTTGGGCTTCTGTTACGCCAATGCCTGGCAAAACAGATAGATAATTCGGTAAAAAACACACTTATGCAATGCCGCAATAAAAACATATGCCAATCTTTTGATATTCCGGACTACGTTGATTTGGCCAATTTATACCAAAACATTTTGAAAAATATCTCGCACTTCAAAATCAAAGATGACCAAACAATTCTTAACCAACTGGCAACTGAGCTCACTAACGGACTCCAATACCTGCGCGCATGCGTCATTGAAAACACGGTCGGCAAAAATGTTAAAAATGCCAATGGACTTTCTATTTACTTCCCCGAACGCAGTATCCACAGTTCATATCTGCATGCCCCGTTTCAGGTAAAAAATAATTGGGTAAACTTGCTTGTAGCGCTGCATTAAAAAGCACCCGATACTTTGCAAAGCTCTATCGGGCTCATCAAGAAAGATTGATTTCGCCGCCGCCCTGGCATACGAGGCGATCAACATGCATCGTTAGTTGCGCTATTAAACTCGTCTTTTGAATATCGAAAAGTGGCGTAACCTCAGACGAGTGCACGACGTTGAAAAAATGACGGATAAAAGCGTCTTTGCCCTTATCGGGAATACGGACAATTTCGTCAAAAGATTGCGGCAAGCCGTAGCCGGTTAAGCGTAAGAAGTCATCCATGCATATGGTTTTATTATCGTAATGCAATTCCATACGCTCGATGCCGCTTTCACGGCTGCCCAAAGAAGTCATTTGCACAACGCCAATTGATCCATCGCTAAAACTGATTTGTGCCACAAAATTATCCGTTGGGAATACCGATTCATGCGTCGATCTCATTACCTCAACAGCAACAGATACCGGCTTTGATTGCGCCAGAAAATAAAATAAATCGAAAATATGTGATGCTTTATCAACAACGTTGCCTGCCCTTGGGCGATGGTCTAATGTATCTTGCACATCTACGGCGCTCAAATTGAGGCGGTACATCAACATGAGGGGTGACTGTCGACTACTGAGATAACGTTTTATTTTTTGCATAAACGGTGCCGCAGGCCGGTAATAGCCAAAACACAAGCGAGCCGCCGGGTTGGTAACTATATATGCATTCAGCCGAACTATATCGTCAGCAACAAATGAAAATGGCCTATGCAAATAAACAGCTTTTCCCCGCTGCAGTGCATAGATCAAATGTTCAACGTGTAACCCATAATCTGAGGCCACGTAAACAACATCAGTAGTCATATCATCATAAAAAAGTTCTGGCTCGCCAGAAAGCGCAATCGCGCCACGATATTGTTTTGCAGCATTAAGTGCGCGTGAAATATCGCGATCAATAATTTTATGAATGGCAACGCTTTTAATGCTATTCACAATAGGCATTACCCAGACACGCGCCGATTTATTGGCACCAAAAAAAGTAACCTTAAGCGGCGCTGAAGTATCTCGCCTTGCGGGCTGATATGATTCGCCTGGTGCGTCCGTAATTTTGCACGCAACCGCGCTTTCATCTTTTTTCGCCGTATAGTCAATAACAATACCAAACATTGCTTTTTTGCGCAGCGACCCAATTTCATCAGCGAACCGTCCAATTGTAACCGAATTTTCAAGCAACCAATCAACAATCAGTTTTTTATGCCTAAGCAAATAAACAAAAGCTTGCATGTTGCGATTTTCCGTCCAACGAACATAATCGTACGGATAATCGCGCCCGCGATTCTCGTAGTCAGCGTCATAGCGCCCAGGCCCATAAGTTTGCGATAAACAAATATCAATTTCTTTGTGCTGCACGTGATCTTTTTTGAGCCCAATGGAGTGACTACCAACCAGAACAACCCGACCTTTTTTTCGCGTAACATCGAGCGCTAAATTTATCCCCTCATCCGTGCAATACCGCGGCCCAACAATCGTACAATCAACCCCATAAAGCCTCGTTATTGCATCGATCGATTCGTGGACTTTTTCTGGCAGCAATGGATACACCTGTTCAGCACCCGATTGTTTGGCATACGCAAGTTTAGCTTCATCATGATCCAACACAATTGTTCGACAGCCAGAAATGACCGCTAACTGAACAATTAACTGTTCAAGCGCATTCGCCCCTATAACACAAATAATCTCGCCCAACGCACCGTTTGAGCGCCGAACGCTTTGCATAGCAATGGCACCCAGTCCGGTCAGACACGCACTTTTCAGTAACGTTTCATCGTTGCCCAAATAGATGCATAGCTGTTCGGGAACACACACAATATCGGCATGATTTGCAAGTCCATCGCCAACACAAGCTACTAAGTCACCGACCTTCAACTGTTTTACTTTTTTGCCTATCGCTAAAACCACCCCAGAACATGAATGTCCTATGGGGAAAATGTGCCCGGCAAAATGCTCACCAACGACTTGTTTTGCGTAAGTACCACCATGTGTAGAAATAAGAGTAATAATTTTGCGAATTTTATCAGGGATGTTGTTCAGAAAACGTAGTTGAGAATTTTTGATGGTTCCAGACAGATGTTCGTCGGAACTCATGAATGAATGTGAAACTGAAACGAGAACAAAATGATCGTCCAACAGGGGCCGACAAACTTCTTTAACTATCAAAGTTTCGCGTTCAACAAACAGTTGTCGCACAAACCCTCCTCGCACAGCTCAACTCAAAAAACTCAATCGCCAACCACTACCAACCAAACAATCAATAAATATTAAAATATATTTCAAAGTACCACGTTTTTCTTTTTACACAAATGCCTTGGGCCCACCCCAAATTACCCCCAATTTGCCCCCTAATAAACTTTTGCTTTTAGACCCAGCCCGTCCCATAGCCCTGTATATAAAAATTTATTGTGCTTGATTTTTGAGCGATTTACACACGATCCAACAATTCTCTCACACGAAAAACTCTTGTCGCAAAATTTTATGGCTCAATAATTATTTTTCCAAACCGCTTTATTAACCAATCAACGGTATTGTTGTGTATTACTTTGAGTCCGACCGCTTCATATTCCATCGCTTTTACCGGCCGCGCGATCCAACTTACCATGCCAGGTTCGCGGAGTATTATCCCAACATCAGCCGCAGATAAATAGCGATAAATTTCTTGGTAATTAACGGTCAGCACGATATAGCTTTTTGGCAAAAGTACTTCACCCAGCAACGCGCTAAATTTTTCAACATCAGAGGTAAGTACCAAAAAGAATATTGCGCGATTTTTTTTCTGCAGCTGCCCAAAATAATCCGCTATTAATTCCGGGCATTGCCATGATTTTGCCGCCCCAGTAAAACAGTAGACGCTTGTTTGTAAGTCGATCCCCAATTGCGAACGCACACTTGCCCGCCACGCAGCTACCAGATTTTTTTCTATTCTCGCCGGAACATCGAATTCAGCCTGTGTACACCATGAATTTTTTGTACCGAAATGCCCAACTAAATAATCCTGTAGCGCCGCGCTGACAACCTCAATTGAAAACAAAACACCCTCAATAGGAACGCCGTACACTGAGCGCTCGACCCCGTAATACCAACGAGCCCGCAACGCGTGAATGAGGCGAGAGATTCCACGCGCGCCCCGATGCGCGTATCGATACTCTTCAGCAACCAAACCTCGCGATTGAATAATTATCTCAGTACAGAGCTTTCTATTAATTGCATGGCGAACAATCCAGCCCGCCAGCGGGCCGCGCGCTGTAATCGAATAAGTGCCGATAGATTTGAGTATTTTGCGAAGACGGAATACCGCAGGTAACAGCGAATAGGCCCCCCAAAAAGAATATCTTTTTACAATGACAACGGTAAGTCGCGGATGAAAGCCAATCACTCCTCGCAATTGTTCCGGAGAGTAAAGTTTTTTTTCAAAACTGACCAGACAAACCCAAAGATTATTATCGAGTTCTAATCGCTTAAGTAATGGGACAAGAACCTGCCCAGCAAAAACAGAATGATAGATACCGTCGTAAATGACACAAACAAGACAGCGCGACATAGGCTAACAACGATCTAAAAAAATTCACACTGCAGTATACCAAGATCAGTAACATGCGCCAAATTTTAGGGGTGATCAGTTCGCACTTTCCTAATCGAGGCCCAACATCGCCATGCGTTGTTCGTGCGACATTCTTGGTGCAAGAGAATTAGGGCGAAAAAGCAGTCGTCTAATACACAAAACGATACTCCTGAAAGTGCCAACTTGCGCATCGTCCTCGAAGTGAATCGTCCCGCTTGCATCAGCCCAACCGGCCCCGCCACCGACGATATTTCGAACATCGCTGGCCACCGGCTCTCTCCGTTCTGCGCCAGACGCCTGTGACGCCATCGCCGCAACCACAAAAATCACCACAAAAAACAGGTATATATTTTGTCTTTTCATAAGGCACTCCCTCTCAATCAATTTTCAGCAAATAGGATACCAGCTTGTTAGTCCAAAAACAACTTTTGTCATCTAAAATTTAAAGTTATACTCTCAACAAAGAGGATTTGCCGCTCAAATCATCACAATCAAGAAAGGATTTGTATGAAAAATTTGTATGCCCCCTGGCGAGAATCATTCATCGAGCAACTGGATACGGATAAAAAAAAGGCGAAAAAATGTCTTTTTTGCCAAAAACCACCTGAAAAAGATGATGCCAATAATTTTATTCTCGACCGCGCCAAGCACTGCTACGTTATGCTCAATTTATACCCCTACAACGCAGGGCATTTGATGGTTATTCCCTACCGCCACTGCAAAGATTTAGATCTTCTCGAGGAGCATGAGCGTCTCGACCTGATGAACGCTACCGCAAAAGCCACAAAAATACTCAAAGAAACTCTCACCCCAGACGGTTTTAATCTTGGGGTTAATCTGGGGAAAGGGGCAGGAGCCGGCATACCGGGGCACCTCCATATTCACGTAGTTCCACGCTGGAATGGCGATACCAACTTCATGCCAATACTGGCAGATACCAAACATATCTCATTTGATTTAGCCAAGCTGTATCAAAAGCTCTATCGCGCATATCACCCCGAAAAGACCAAAGGTCGGCTCAAATGAACGCCAAGCAAGAACGCCTTGAAGAGCTCTACAAAAAACACCGAAATAACCCCCATTCACCGCTTATTGTCGACCACAACCCACGTATTATTTTTGGCGAAGGGAGCGCCGACGCAACGGTCATGTTTGTCGGCGAAGCCCCCGGCCGCGATGAAGATATACAGGGGCGGCCATTTGTCGGGCGTTCCGGTCAGCTACTCAATAAAACGCTTGAAAAGTGTGGAATCGCACGCCCCGACGTTTTTATCACCAACATCGTCAAAACGCGCCCTATCAATAATCGCACACCCAACGAGCAAGAAACGGCCCGCAGTTTGCCCGTTTTGCTCGAACAAATAGATATTATCAAACCAACCATTATCTGCACCCTGGGCGCATGCGCAGCCGCTGCACTACTTCAGAAACCAATTAGCATCACCAAATTGCATGGATACGCTATCCCATTCGGCAATTGCATTCTCGTTCCAACATACCACCCCGCCTATATACTTCGCGACCCCAATAGTTACCAGTATTTTTTGGCAGATATAGAATTTGCGATACAAATGGCAAAAAAGGCTCAAAAACAAACCATCGTTTAAATCGGAAAAGCCTGACTAATAATACACATTGAAATTGTGGATAACTATGTGGATAACCTGTGGATAAGTGGTGGAAAACTTTTTTTGTCCACAAAGTTATCCTCCGGTTATCCTCCGGTTATCCACATAACCTTCAGTGCGCGAAATTGCCGAATGAATCAATATATAGCTATCTGAAAAATCAAGTTATCCACAATTTTTGGCCGAGCCCATATATTAATTATATATAATATTTTAATAGTACTCTTGATAGTAAATATACAATTAAGTAAGAGGGTAAAAATGATAAAAACCCAAAAAAGGAGAGTTGGGGTCTTTTTTAGTGGCTCAAGAAGGGGGTAGTCAAATTCTTGATTTTTGGTAAAATGAAATGGAGTAACTTATGTGGGTATCCTACAAACACGAAGGCGACTGTGGATCTTACTGACGTCATAAACGAGCTTGTTGAAGAACGCGACCTTGATCGCAATGTTCTTTCGGAAATTGTCATAGAGGGCATGCTGACGGCCTATCAAAAAAAATATCCTGAGCTTGAGCTCCGTGTTAATTTTAACAAAAAGACGGGCGCGCTCGATGTTGAAACCTGCAAAGAGGTTCTTTCCTCAACGCCAGAAAATGAACTTTTGCAAATAAGTTTGCGTAAAGCACGCGTGATTGATGCAAAGGCGAAGGTGGGCCAAAAGGTATGGGTTCCTTTTGAGGGGCTTATTGGCCGCGTTGAAATCTTGAAAGCCAAGCAGGTTATCGCTCAAAAAATTCGCGCTGTTGAAGCTGCGGCGATATGTGATGCGTTTAAGTCAAAAGAGGGGACGGTTGTTCAGGGAACCGTATATAAAAACGAAAATGCCGGTACATTGGTTAAATTGCAAGATGCCATTGCTTTCCTGCCGCGCTCGTTGGCGATTCCGGGCGAAAAATTACTTCCTGGCTACCCCGTCAAGGCCCTTCTCAAAGAGGTGTTGGCTGAGCCGCGAAATGAAAACCAGCTTATTTTGGATCGCGCTTCTAGTGAGTTTTTGAGGCGGCTTTTTGAGCTTGAAATCCCTGAAGTTTTTGAGGGTCTCGTTGAGCTTAAAAAAATTGTGCGTGACCCTGGGTATAAATCAAAAGTTCTTGTTTCATCGCATGAATCTAACATTGATCCTGTTGGGACGTGTGTTGGTATGGGTGGCGCCCGTATAAAGCCTATTTTGAAGGAGCTGAGCAACGAAAAAATTGACATAATCGCCTCGGCTGGATCGCAGGATGATTTTGTCAAAAACGCTCTTAAGCCTGCTGAAATTAATCGCGTTGAAGTGGTTGAAAACACGGCGCGCGTTTGGCTTAACGATGATCAGCGTTCGTTGGCGATTGGGAAAATGGGTAAAAATATTGCACTAGCGTCGGCGTTAACGGGTCTTTCCATCGAATTAGTTGATAACCTCAAAGGTAGCGATAAGGAGCTTTTGTTAGATGGCGATGAAAAACTCAAATGAGCCGAGTTCCGCTGCTGGAATGGGGCAAGATAAAGCTATTTTTATTTTGAAACCGATGACGGTTGGCGCCTTTGCCGATGTGGCAAAAGTGTCGGCCGGTGAGGTAATTTTGTTTTTGTTGCGGAAAGGGATTTCTTGCAGTCGTAATCAATTGCTGCAAGAGGGTGTTGTCGCTGACCTTGCACGCCACTATGGCTTTGAGGTGGTAAAATCCCCAAAAATTAGCCGTGATCAAGATGAGTTAGTCATTGAGCATGAGGGCGGTGCGCAGGAAAGCCGTTCGCCCATTGTTGTTGTGGTTGGGCACGTTGACCACGGGAAGACAACACTGCTTGATTATATTCGTAAAACACGGGTAGCCCAAAAAGAAAAAGGTGGCATTACGCAGCATTTGGGTGCTTATCGCGTAACAACGGGGCGAGGCGATATTGTTTTTTTGGATACCCCCGGGCATGAAGCTTTTATGCGCATGCGAGAGCGCGGTCTCAAGGTAGCCGATTTGGCCATTCTGATGGTTGCTGCTGACGATGGCATCATGCCGCAAACGCTTGAGGCGTTAAATGCGGCAAAAGCGGCCAATGTGCCGATTATTGTAGCGCTTAATAAAGTTGATAAAGTTGATCAAAAACGTATTGATATGGTCAAGCAGCAGCTGGCCAAATATGGTCTTTCGCTTGATGAATGGGGCGGGGATGTTATTTGTGTGCCTATTTCGGCTAAAGAGGGGACGGGCGTTGATAAGCTCTTGGAAATGGTCCATTTGCAGGCCGAGATGCTTGAGCTCAAGGCGCGCGTTACGGGCCCTGGTATTGGCTATGTATTAGAAACGAAGCTTGAAAAGGGGCGAGGAACCGTTGCGACCCTGATTTTGCAGCATGGTATTGTGCGCGTAGGAGATTTCTTTGTTGCGGGAGTGGCAACGGGAAAAATTAACGTGATTATGGATTCTTTTGGCGTTTTGATCAAAGAGGTTATGCCGGGTAATCCGGTGCAAATAGCCGGTTTTGATGAAATGCCTCAGGCGGGCGATATATTCCGCGTGATCACTGCTGCTGAGTACAAGGAGCGCAAATCAAACCGCGGTAAATTCCCTGAGCTAACGTCTTTTCTGCCGCAAGCGGAAGATAAAAACGCGCTTGTTATTATGCTCAAAGCCGACACCGATTCTTCAAAAGATGCTTTGACAAAGGCTATCGAAAAATTGGCAGGGCAAGAAAAAGAAACGATTAATATTATTCAAGCCGGCGTAGGGGCGATAACCGAAAGTGACGTGGCCTTTGCCGCTACTGCGCATGCAACGATTTACGGGTTCGGCGTTAAACCGGAGGCCTATGTGCAGCTTGAGGCCAAGCGCCTCAATGTTCCCGTTTTTAGTTTTTATGTTATTTACCATTTGCTCGATGACATCAAAGAACGGATCGAAAAGGCTCGCAAGCCCGAAGTAGTAAGTAAAAAAGTTGGCGAGGCCGTTGTTCGTAAGGTGTTTGATATTAAGGGCGAAATTATTGCCGGCTGTTACGTTAAAACCGGCAAATTTGTTCGTGACGGCAAAGTTGTTGTGCTCAGAGATGGCCGAAAAATCGGCGAGGCTAAAATTAAAACGTTGCAGCGCGAACGCCGTTCGATGAAAGAAGTTGCTGCCGGCTATGAATGTGCCTTTATCGCCGAAGGGCTTTCTGATTTTCAGATAGAAGACACTATTGAGTGCTACCAAGAAGTCGAGGTTCCAAAAGAATAGCGGTGTGTGGGTAGTATGGAGTTCGGGTTACATGCTTTTTTTGCGTTGACTACGGCCTTTCTTGTAACTTTCTATCTTGTTCCACTTTTTATCAAAGTTGCGCGTAAATTCGGTATCATGGATTGTCCGGATGGTGGGCTTAAAAAACATAAAGAGCCAACCCCATATTTGGGGGGGCTAGCGATATATGTTGGGCTTGTCGTGAGTATGGCGCTTGTCTTGCCGTTTGAGCATCCCTTTTTTCTTTTTATTTTTGCGTCATCGATTTTACTTTTTATCGGGCTTCTTGACGATTTGGTGCAGCTGACTCCGGGGCAAAAATTCTTCGGGCAATTTTTGGCAACATTGTGTTACCTAAAGGCTGGCTTTTACCTAAAAGTGGCGTTTTTTGGCTCTTTTTGGAATATTGTTATTTCAGCTTTTTGGTTTATGGTCATGAGTAATGCGTTTAATCTTATCGATGTGATGGACGGCCTGGCGACAACAACGGCGCTGAGTATAGCGTGCGCGTACCTGATATTCGCTTTTCTTATGGGGCAACAGGCACTTTGCTTATTATTGTTGTGCTTTATTGGTGCGTTGTTGGCCTTTTTGTGGTTTAATCGGCCGCCGGCGCGCATTTATTTAGGTGATTCCGGATCGCTTTTCTTTGGCGGTTTCTTAGGTTGCATTCCCTTTACGATTAGTTGGAGCGAATATAATGATTTTGGGTATTTAATTCCGATTATTGTAAGTGCCGTACCACTTATGGAATGGGGAACGCTTATTGTGGTTCGTACGTATAAGGGTATAGCCTTCTATCGTGGTAGCCCAGATCACTTTTCGATCTATTTGCAACAAAATGGGTGGCGTAAAAACGCTATTTTGGGTTACGTAGCCACAATGACGGCTTTTGCGGCTACGGTGTCGCTCATCTTTTTTTACGGAATACTTAATTGGCAAGAACTGGCTTTTTTAGCACTTTTTTTCATGTCTTTATGGTTCTTTTTTTTGTTGCGCCGTTAAATTTGTTGCTTTTTGCTTTAATTCTTTATAATGCAAAAGGTTTTTTGGCCCGGAGGCTGGAGAGCGCTCTTTTTAGTTGTTGCGTTTGACGTGTCTCAAAATTTAAGTTGCATCTTGACTTGTTGCGAGGCAAACTGAAATTCCAATTTTGGGGTTATTAATCTAGCGCACTGCTTAATTTGAAGAGGAAGGGTGTCTGAAAAGGCACCCTTCCTCTTTGATCTATTTTTAACAGTTTATCTATTTTGGATTGTTGGCTTGCGCTTTTACTGGCCATATGTTTGCAGTGGATATGGCAGCTCTACCGCATCAAGAGCTTTGGCCTGTTCTTCGGGACTTGGACCGGGGTCGATGCCGTAATCTGCGATAATTTTTTCGCGCGGCTGCTTTAGCGCGTGTATGATGGGTGCGGTGTCAACGCGGACATTTTTTTCAAAAATTTCATCACAGAATTGATTTTTGAGCATTTTTGCCAGTAGGCGTTGATTGCAGGGTATACCAGCGGCCTTTATAAGCCTATTAGCGCGCGCAATGTCGCTGCCATGTGAACCAACAAACCATTGATAGCAGTTTTGTGCTAATGGATCAAAATTTCCATGTATAGCCATAATTTTTTCTTTGTTTGTTCGCTGCTCTTCCACGGAAATTTGTGCATTTGATTGATGAGCATTTAAGAAAAAAATTGCCAGGTCGCTCAACGCTTGCCGATTATTTTTGAAATGTTCAATGCTATAGCCATCAGCGCAGTATTCATCGAAATGGCAATAGGTGGTAAATAATGCATTTGAGCTGATTGTTTTAAAAAGGGTTCCTAAAATTTTAGTGCGCATGAAGGGGGTATAATGTGCGCATATTTCGGTTCCAGCTACTATCAAAACGCGCGCGGCCACACTTTTTATAACACTCTTTCGTTTGAGATGCCCCATCTCGTGCGCAGTAATTCCTTCGAGTAGATTTGTCTTGCATTGTGATTTAGTTGATTTTTGTTGAGAGTGATATTCGAGCTCACTAAGTGGTACGGAGATTGATTTTATTCGACATTTTGAGCTTGCATGTGGGCAATCTTTTATCTGTAAATTGGTAGGATCAATGTTTAAGTTTTTCAACTGTCGTTCTATGTAACTGAAGGCGTGAGGGTACGCTTTTTTTACCGCTGCATTATCGACAGGTGTTTGAGCATCTTGCGCAATATTTTTGAGATCGAAAAATCCTCCGGCGATCATGTTGAGCGGATATAACGAAAGAGCGATATTAACGAATAAGTTATAGCGCCAACCTGCTTGAGCGGGAATTTGCATTGAGCAGAAGAGCGCCAGTAGCAGTGTGTATTTTAAATTTTTAGTCATGATTTACTCCATTTTTTAATCAACTTATTGCCCGTAGGTTTGTAGTGGATAGGGTATTTCTACCGAATCAAGCGCTTTGGCTTGTTCTTCGCGACTTAGACCGGGATCGATGCCGTAATCTGCGATAATTTTTTCGCGCGGCTGTTTTAAAATTTCTATGATCGGCGAAGTGTCAATGTCTTGAGCTTTTTCCTGCCAATTTTTTGATAAATGTTCTACGAGTTGTTTTTTGAGCAGATGAGCTAAAAGCCGCTGGTTGCAGGCAATGCCTGCGGCGTTTAATAATCTATTTGCTCGTGAAAAAAAACTGGCATGTACGTCGAAAACTGCATGGACGCATGCCATAAACTTTGGGCTATAAAATAATCTGATGAGACGGTCTCTTTCCCCATGAATGATGGCTCTGCTATCGTCAGCATGTGTATCTAGATAAAAAATAGCTTTATCGGAAAGTATTTGTCGATTATTCTTTACCTGTTCAATGGCGGCGCTATCAGCTTGATATTCATCAAAATGTGCGTAGCCTCTAAAGAGCATTTTTGAGCACATTGTTTTTAAGATTGTTCCTATAATTTTAGTGCGCATGATGGGGATATGCCGTGCGCATAGTTCAGTTCCCACCATAGCTAGTCCGGATGCGGCGACGTATTTAAGTGCGCTGTGGCGTATTAAGTGGCCGATTTCATGGGCTATGGCACCCTTTGCTTGGTTTGCGAGGCGGCTGGATGGTGCCGTGCTTTCTCGCTCAAGCACTGAGAGTGGCAAAAAAAGTTTTCGAAATCCGCATCTCGAATACTCTATTTTTGTATCTTCTATCTGAGTGTGATTTATGTTAATTTCGGCGGCTTTTAATTGTTTTTCTACATAGGCAAAGGCGTGTGGATAGGCATTCTTTACCCCAGTGTTATCAACGGGCGTTCTCAGTTCGCGCGTCATTTCTTTCAGATAATCAAAGCTCTGGGAGAGCATATTTAGTGGGTAGAATGCCATGCCCATGTTAACCATGCTTTCGAACAGGTTGTAGCGCCAACCAGCCTGAGCGGGAATTTGCATTGAGCAGAAGAGCGCCAGTAGCAGTGTGTATTTTAAATTTTTAGTCATGATTTACTCCATTTTTTAATCAAATTATTGCCCGTAGGTTTGTAGCGGATAGGGTATTTCTATCAAATCAAGCCCCTTGGCTTGTTCTTCTGGGCTTAGACCTGGGTCGATGCCATAATCTGCGATAATTTTTTCGCGCGGCTGTTTGAGAATTTCTATGATCGGCGAAGTGTCAATTTTCTTGGCTTTCCGATCTTTTGATAAATGTTCTGTGCGCCGGTGTTCAAGTATGCGGGCCAATAGTTGTTCATTGCAAGGTAAGCGGGCCGCTATGATCAATCTGTTTGCGCGTGAAAGATCGCTGTCATGAACATCATTGGAGGCCGCTATTTGTCGACTTATAGCGGCTTTTTGGTGTTCATCCATATATTCTATTGCCATATCTAATAATGCCTGTGGTTCTCTTTTGAATTTTTTTATAGCTGCGCCATCCGCCTGGTATTCCCTCAGTCTGGCACCTTGAAAAGAGGAGCAGAGCTGTTCATCAATCCATGGATATTGCCGCAGTCTCAAATGTTCGATTTCATGGGCAACAACACACTTGGCTTGATTTAGAGCGCGTTGTGTTTCAGGATTTTCAAGAACTGAGAGTGGTAGTTTGAGGAATACTCTATAGGCAGCTGCGTTTTGCATGGTGCCATTGATCACTATATGGCATTCTGGGTCTATTCCGGCAATTTTCAATTCTTTTTCTACATAGGCAACTGCGTGAGCAAACTCTTTTTTTGCATCGACTATTGTTCGATTTGTTCTCATGAGACGAACATCTTCTTTTATGTCCGATGGACGTTTAAAAATCCAAGAGACACCTCTTGTTGTGGATAACTTGTAGAGAAAAGAATTGTTAAAACCTGCTTGAGCAGGTGGGTTGGTTGAGCAGAAGAGTGCTAATAATAGTATGTATTTTAATTTTTTAGTCATGATTTTTCTCCATTTTTAATCAAATTACAGGCCGTATATTTGCAATGGATATGGCATCTCTGCCGCATCAAGATCTTTGGCTTGTTCTATCGGGCTTGGGCCGGGATCGATGCCGTAATCTGCGATAATTTTTTCGCGCGACTGTTTTAAAACGTCTATGATTGGCGCGGTATCGGCGGCATATTTCTTTTGGAATACATGCATTGTGATGTGGCGTGCAAGTACTGTGGACAGCAGTTTTTGATTGCAAGGAATTCCGGCTTCTCTTATCAATCTGTTCGCGCGTGAAAGTGAGCTTGGGTGTTCGCCAGCTGAGAAGAATCTGACCACTGGGTGCGAGCTGATTTTTATTTCTCGAGCCGTTACTTTAGCATTTTGATTCCTATGTAATGCTTTAATGATTTCTGATTGCTGAAAATTTAAAAAGAGAACAGCCCAGTCAAGAAGGGCTTGTTGACTCTTTTTGAGCTGCTTAATTGCCGCGCTATCAGCGCAATATTCCTCGTGACGCATAAAAGCGGTAAATAAAAGTGTTGAGCATAATGTTTTGGTGACATTTCCCCATAATTTGGTCGGCATGAAAGGGAGGTAGTGCGAGCATGTTTCGATTCCGCCCAGGATTAATAGTCGTGTAGCCATAATTTTTAACAAAAGATGTCTCCGTAGATGTTCTATTTCATGGGCAGTGGCGCCCTTGATTTGGTTTGTTTCACGCGGCGATTGAGAGAGCGCATTTTCGAATGTAGCAAGTGGCAAAAGAAGTGTTCTGAATAGAGCGCCCGAATTTTTTATGTGGGGTTTATTTACCAGGTTTATGCCGTCAGGATTGATTTTTACATTTCTTAATTGATTTTGTACGTAGGCTGTGGCGAGAGGGTACTTTCTTTGTTCTTGGGTATTATTGACAGGAATTTTAAGGTCTAGCCGTAATTTTTTCAGGTCATCGGTGATTCCGATTACCATATTGAGAGGATAAACCGAGCGAGCTACCTGGCCCAATAAATTGTAAAACCAACCAGCATGAGCGGGACTTTGTGCGGAACAGAGCAGTGTTAACAAAAGCGCATATTTATAGTTTTTGAACATGAGTCCCTCCATTGACCGCTCAAAAAACGATTATTTTTAATAATAACAAAATTGGGGAAAAAGTCAATTAAAATTAATAGCTGAAAAATTTTAGACTGAGAGTTCTTGTAGTTTGCATATTGCGATCTAGAACGATTTTTTGAAGCTGGAAATGAGATATTGACGTTGCTGTGAGGGGTTTTTGAGCGTTGACAATTATCCTCGAAGTATTACCCTATAAACAGGGTTGCGTGAAGCGCAACTCTTTTGCTTATCAAAAGCGCTTGAATGGAGGGAGGTTGTGGTTGAAGTTTCATTTTTACCTGGGTGTTGTATGGTTCTCCAATTCTCTTCGAGGCGTGTTATTGCGCTTGCCGTTCTTATCAGCTCTGTTTGCATGCCAAAAATTGGTGCTGATGAAAAATTATTGACCTATAAAAAGGGTCATTTTTTATTCGATTTTAGCTTCAAGAATATTGCTGAAGGGTTTTATCAACGTAACGGGGATTATTTAAGTGGTAGCCCGTTTGATCGCACATTTTACACGCGTGCTACGTGGGATTTCAGTTCACATGCTCGTGCCGGCGATATTTGGAAATCCAAGGTCACCTTGCGTAGCAAAGCCGTCGCCGGAAGTAATCGGCTTATTGCGGTAACGCAGGAAACCGCACGCGTTGTTGATGTTGATACCGATCGTCACTCGCACAGTTTTAATTTGCTTGTTCCCTGGTTTCGAAAAGCGTGGGTAAAATTTTGTCTTAATGATGCTTTTGATATTCATGCAGACAGTAAACATTATCTTAAGTTTGGGGTCTTCCCGTTTGAATTGGGACGCGGTATTGCGCTTGGTAGTGCTTATGCCGTCACGCCTGGGCCACTTGGCTTTTATACCGATAACACGATTGATCAATACGCCTGGGGTACGCTTTTCCATGGCGATTTGAGCAATAGCTACAATTTTACCTATGATTTGTACGGTTCGATTCTTGAAAACCAGTGTTCATCGCTTGCGTTAAACACTGAAAAAGTTTATGAAAAGCGTCTCTGCTACCCAACGGTGTATCGTGGTTTTGGGCACGTTAATTTCATTTTAGCCGCTCGTAGTCTTATTACCCTGATGGACAATAAAAAATATGGTCAATTGACGCTTGAGCCGTACGTTATGTACAACCATGTTCCTGAGCAACGCGTTGAGTTCCCCGCCGATGCCAGCAGTAAGTTAGCAACGCCGGGTTTTGCCGTTGAGTATACAGGCCCGCGATTTGAATTTGGTTTTGAAATGGCGTGCAACTTGGGGCACCAAACCGTCCATGCATGGGATCGCAATTACATAACCCTTCAACGTAATGGTACAACGGCAGCTGTGGAAGAAGCGTATAAACAAGTGTTTACTGACGACACGCTGAGCACACATGCGCTCGTAACCAATGCAAACAGGACGGTAGTCACGAGCGATCCACAACTTTGTGCGGCGTATAACGGCAAACAAATCGATTCAAGCTCGCTGTATAACGGTGCATCACGCTTCAGAAATGGGTATAGAAATGCCTATAACGGTTACATGTTTGTAACTGATGCGGCCTATTGGATGAAGCCAGATGTTTTGCGCGTTGCTTGGACAGCAGGGTATTCAACGGGTGACGACCATCCAAATATATCCATTGATTTGCCTGGCGATGCCGAACGAGATGATCTCTTCTCGGGCTTTATTGGGCTCCAAGAAATTTATTCCGGTAAGCGCGTTCGTTCGTTATTCGTTCTTGGCGCACAACGCATTATTCGCCCATTGGCAGCTCCATCGGCTAATATTCCCGAAGATAGCCAACGATTTGCGCCAACGCTGAGCGGTTTCACCAATTTGATCTATACTGGCATTGGGTTGCGATATACGCCAGATAATTTGAAGCGTAAGCTGACTTTCGCGCCAAATATTTTGTACTATTGGCTCGAGCACAGGAGCAATGCTTATTGTTTGGCGTGCCGCGGGGATCAAACCAGCCAGGCGTTGACTTGTCCGGCAAGCCGTGCATTGGGATTGGAAGTAAACGCGTTGTTAGATGTTCAGTGGCTTGATCAGCTTAAGAGCTTTTTGGCATTAGGTGTTTTTGTTCCAGGAAGACATTTTGAGCAAATTGTTGGTAAACCAACTAACGCAGCGCAGTTGGCTGAAGTTAATCGTGCATGCCGTGTAGATATTGATTATAACCAGTATCCGCTGGTTAACCACAAAATGTCGTTCATGATAAACTTTGGTCTTGAATGTTCGTTCTAGTATAAGTATTTCGTGAGGTGGCGTATGCAATTCGGTAAACGTTCGATTATGTGCGGTGAGGTAACCAGCTCGATGGCTGGTTCAACCGTAACTGTTAATGGATGGGTTAATCGTCGCCGCGATCATGGCAATGTAATCTTTGTCGATGTTCGCGATCGAAGTGGTATGGTACAAGCCGTGCTCAGCCCGGAATTGAATAATAATGCATACGCCGCTGCACAAAATCTGCACAATGAAGAGGTTGTGAGCCTCACTGGAACGGTGGTAAAACGTTCTGCCAGCGGCCAAAATCCGCAGTGGGCTACCGGCGATATTGAAATTCAAGGTCATGCATTGCAGATTTTAAACCCGGTAAAAGCGCTTCCATTCCAGCTTGAAGATGAACGCGTTGATGAAGAATTGCGCCTGAAGTACCGCTACCTCGATTTGCGTCGACCACGCATGTTTGGGCTGCTTAAATTGCGCAGTGATATTGAATTTGCCATGCGCGAGTTTTTCCATCGCGAAGGATTTTTAGATGTTGCTACGCCTATTTTGACTAAAAATACGCCGGAAGGCGCGCGCGAATTTGTGTCGCCGTCGCGTATTCAAAAGGGTAAATTTTATGCGCTACCGCAATCACCGCAACTTTATAAACAATTGCTTATGGCGAGCGGATTTGACCGCTACTATCAAATAGCACACTGTTTTCGTGATGAAGATTTAAGGGCTGACCGTCAACCGGAATTTATACAGCTTGATTTGGAAATGTCATTTATCGACGAATTGGACATTCAGACGACGGTAGAACGTTTGATCCAATTTGCGCTCAAAAAAGTTTTTAATCGTGATTTGAAGGTACCATTTGAGCGTATGACGTACGACCATGCGTTTGGTCATTACGGAAGCGATAAACCTGATGTGCGTTTTGAACTTAAAATACACGATGTTTCTTTAGCCTTTGCCGATACCTCGGTTAATTTTTTGAAAGCTGCTTTGGTGCACGGTAAAATTGGCGCTTTGTGCGTGAGTGCCCATCACTTTAGTCGATCTGAACTTGACGATTTAGTTGAAAAAATGAAACAGCAGGGAGCACAGGGTCTTCTATGGATAACGTGTGCTGCTGATGGCTCACTGGAATCACCGATAGCTAAATTTTTGCCAAAAGATTTCGTTGAACGAATTACGCCCTTGATTGCCGGTTTCAAGCAGGGTGATACCCTGCTTATCATGGCTGGTGATTTCCAAGATACGTGGACCATGTTGGGGCGGCTGCGTCTCATGCTTGGCAAGAAACTCGGTCTGATTGACGAAAATATTCAGCGCTATTTGTGGGTAACCGATTTTCCTATGTTTGAATATGACAAAGAAACGAACACATACGCCGCTATGCATCATCCATTTACCATGCCCCAACCGGAATGGGAGGGGAAGCCGTATGGCGAGATTAAAGCGCGTGCCTACGATATCGTGCTTAATGGCATTGAACTTGGCGGTGGATCGATTCGTATTTTTAATTCTGCCGAGCAGACAAAAGTGTTTCAAGCTATCGGGCTCACGCAGGAAAGCGCTGAGAAACGATTTGGTTTCTTGCTCGAAGCGCAAAAACTTGGCTTTCCGCCACACGGCGGCTTGGCCATTGGTATTGACCGCTTTATCATGTTGCTGGCCAAATGCGATTCGATTCGTGATGTGATGGCATTTCCTAAAACGGCAAAAGGTTCCGATCCGCTTATGCAGGCCCCGGTTGAGCTTGAGGATAAAGACCTTGCCGAATATGGTCTCATGCGTAAAAAATCCCTTACATGAATACCTATAAAATCATTGTTTCTTATGATGGCACTGACTATCAGGGTTGGCAGGAACAGGATAATGGCCCAACGATTGTTGGAACACTGCAAGACCGGTTTTGTGAAGTTTTTGGCAGAGAAATAACCGTCTTGGGCGCTTCACGCACTGATGCCGGTGTGCATGCGTTCGGGCAGGTCGCCATTTTTAAAACTGATTTACTCCTTGACGGCGCCGTTATGAAGCGCGCGTGGAACAACAGTTTGCCGGCAGCGGTTACGGTTCGCGAGCTCGAATTGGTTGCCGATGATTTCAATCCGCATCACGGTGTATTGGAGAAGACGTATGAGTATCGTTTTTGTCTGCAGCGGCCCTTGGTCTATGATCATCGATATACCTGGTACTATCGTTGGCCGGTTGATATTGATAAATTGCGTGACGTGTTACAGGTTTTTGTTGGCGAACATGATTTTCGTAGTTTTTGTACGGGCAACGACCTCAAAAGTACCGTGCGTACCGTGCACTCCATTGATGTGATTAAAAACGGCGAGCAATCATACAAAATTATTTTTAAAGCCCCGGGTTTTTTACGTTATATGATCCGGCGGATGACGGGGGCAGCGCTTGAGGTTGCTTCGCGGCCATTTTTGACCGCAGACGCAACGAAAGTAGTTTTAAAGGCTTGCAACCCATCACATGCTTTGCCATGCGCTCCGGCGCTTGGTTTAACGCTGGTGAATATCGAATACGGCGTAGCGCCCTTCGACAAGCTCCCGCCGTCGCCAAGGCTTCCAGCCTTCGTTAAAACTACGGCGGACAAGATGGCGCGCAGGCAGGGCGAGCGGGTCTATCATTCGATAAATTTAGGGCGAGAGTGAGCGCGTGATGATTTTGCCTGACGTTTTACTTTGCAAATGCCAGGTGGGCGTGCGATGGAAGTACTCCGTGCATCCTGAGCTTGTCGAAGGATGTCCCCCTCGCATACAGAGCACCCTTCGATAAACTCCCGCCGTCGCCAAGGCTTCCAGCCCTCGTTAAAACTACGGCGGACAAGATGGCGCGCAGGCAGGGTGAGCGGGGCATGGTTTGTTTGAGCGAGCGGGGTGTGAGAAATTCGGGGCGCGTGGAGAGTGAGTGTCTTACACCAAACGTCAATTTTGGATACACTAAAAGAAGTAAAAAAGAGTGCTAACTCTGTGATTGAGGGAACGTTATGTACGCGTGTCGCATACAAACAAATCCAATACTTAAAAGGGCGCAGATCGTGACAACTATTCTGGGTGGGCTTTGGCTTTTATATTACGCGATATGTGGCGTATCGATTTCTGATTACAACGCTGCACGTGATCACGATGTTTTTTTGCAAAATTTTCAAGAAGAGATCTATTGGCTGCTTGAAGAACCGGCGAAATTTGATCCCGAATATATGCTGCGTACGCGTTCGCCCAGAAAAGACAATCTCTATATTGGCCAGCTCGAGATTAAAGTGTTGCGTGAATGCGGGCATTTTGCTGGTTTTGTTACGTTTTATAAATCAACGTTCCGCCGTGGGGATATTCAATTTGTCGCAGTTAATAAAAACTTCCGTTGTAAAGGGTATGGAAGACGCCTGACACAATATGCTATTGATAAACTTTTTGCCAAAGGGTGCGACGAAGTTAGAATTTTAACTTATCTGCACAATACCCCGGCACGGCGCATCTACACTGAATTAGGGTTCAAAGAAACGCATCGTGACGAAAAATTTATTTACTACGTGATTAGGCGCTAACCGCTACGCCCATTCACCCAGCCTGCGCGCCATACCCGCTCACCATGCCTGTCCGCCATAGTATCGACGACGGCGGAAGTCTATCGAAGGATGCTTACTATAAACACACGTTTTGTTGCCAAGAATTTGTTTGTGCCCGTGTCTGACAAATATCTTGCATGAAGGCACCAATATGGCCACGATATTGCGTGAATAGGTTTTCGTCGCGATCGAACGACTGGTTGGCATCTAAGATAAGTACCGGGACTGTCCTGAGATCGCCTGAAACATCCTTTTTATCGAGTAAAAAATCATCATGCGCCCGATTAATATTGCGTAGATAATCGAGTGAAATATTGCTCTCGCCAGCGCGGTTACGTTTTTTGATACGTTCTAGGCAGACTTCTGGATCGCTTTTGAGGTAAATAAAGCCATGAGGGGTGCGGCACTTATTGCGCAACAAAAAATTATACCAAGCGTTGTATACTTGCCACTCGATAGACGACATGCCGCCGCTGCGAAAACTATTATGAGCAAAACAGTAGTGTCCGGAATAAATCGATCGTTCAATAAGTTTGTAAGGATTGCTCTTTTCTTGTTCGGCTATGTGTTCTTTAACGCGGCATGCCATGGCGTAGGTTTCAAGCGTATATGCCCAGCGGGGGATATCGGCATAAAAATTACCGAGCAACGACTGCCCCGCTTCTTGTTTATGCCAGCTATTGACCGGTTCAAAAACAACTTCGATAGCTGGGAAAGATGATTGATGCTGCGACGCTTGTATTTTATTTAAAAGCGTAGTTTTTCCCGCTCCAATATTACCTTCCAAAATAAACATGCATATCCTAACAAAAAAGACACCTTTTCCTTATTAATTATACCCCAGGATACGTCCGTTTACTAATCGATTTGGGGGCGGCTTTGCCCGCGTGTTTTTGGCGAAATTAGGTGATTTTTTACCTTAATTTGTGCATTGTTGTGGTACGATAATCGTGTTCCCATGAGTGGATAGATTTACCGTCCAAACGCTGGCGTTTGTGATAAAATTAATAAGCTTGCTTTAAACAAAAAAGCAAAAATTAACGGCGTGAATATGCCGAATTGATTTTTTGCGTTTTTTCATGAGCGTGTGGCATTTTTGAGCAAGGCGTAGCAATCAGGAATTGATTTGTATTTATTAACCCGCTCAAGGAAATTTTCGAGTTTGGTGTATGCGGGATAATATTTTAATTTTTCGGTTACCTGGTTGAGGCGTTTTCTGAGGGCAGGTACGAGTACCGCCACGCGCGCAGAATTTCTGTCACTTGTTGAATGGGAGTACGATTCCAATTCACGATAAAGAAGTTCCAAGATATCGCGGTCTTTACGCCAGTTTTGAGCATGCGGCCGTGGTTTCAAATAGTTCATGGTTACCACACAAGTCGTGATCCATTCGTTGAAGCGTGTTACCATGTGTGTTGCCCCAAGGTCTGCTGCTATCCGGCATTTCTCGCCCAGCAGGTGGATGGCTCGGGTAAGGTCACCCTCGGAAAGAGTCTCGAAAAAGCTGCTCGTTGGGTCTTGTCCATTTACCGCTGCTACAAAGGATGGTATGGAAAAGAGTACCACAACGTTGCGCTCTGGTACGGCCATACTTGATGCAAAGGGCGCCCAATAAAGCGGACTTGGCAAAGCTTTACTAGCGAGTGTTTCTTTATCAGTAAGCCATGCTTCAAGTATTTTTGGGTAATGTCGCACCACTCGTTCCCTTTGAGCGGCGAGAGTAGCGGTTTCGCCAGCAGGATCCGCAGACGCAGCTGGTAGCGGCTCTCTATCCATCGCAATCAGCGAACTACTGATAAAGCAAAAAAACAGACCATTAATTTTGTGGTTCGTAAACATATGCCCCCCTGACCCTAAAAATATTCTTGCCATTCATTGTATTGAATTGGGATGTCATATTGCAACTTTTAAGGAGAGAAGGGAGGCAATGCGGCTGTTTTTTTAGGATAACGATTCCATATCATCACCAACACCGACTTCTGTTTTCCCCAATTCCTGTGATCGTTGGTCGCAATACGCAGTTATTTTAGCAAGCGATTGCATATGATATTTTTTAACCAATGTTTCTTCGAGTTCTTGATTGATTTCATAATGTTCCATTGCCCAATTGAGTTTGGATAACCGCGCGAGAATCGCACGCAAAAGTGGCCGTTCGTCTTTTGGTTTTTCAACCAGGTCATTGAATAAGTCGGCAAGCATAATCCGATCTCTTTCCCACTCGTTTGAAAAACAGTAGGGGCCCCACATGTTCGTGCCGAAGGCGTATTGGCTTAGTTGACGCCATGAAAAGAGCAATTCCACCGTTTCTTGGTATATGTGCTTTTGAAGGGTTGGGAGCGGATCTTTAAAGCCAATTACTTCATGGTCATATGCTTGGGATGAGTGCATAATGGCACACCTGACATCTTCATCGGTTACGGAGATTTGATAGAGTTTGGCAATTTTATTGTTCAGAAGAAGAATTGCCTGGAGAAAATTGTCATGATCGAGATCGCTAAAAAATGTTTGCTGCGGGGGCATTTCTAAAACACTTGCGATAGCAATCGTTAATAAACCATCGGTACTTTTTGTGAGGCATCGACGTGTGGTAAGCGTGCGCGCGATAAGCCTACTTTTGGTGGTCGCCCATGTGATAATATCTTCGGCCTGCTCTTTTGATTGTGGTAACGCGCTTTCTTCCTCCATGGCAAGCAGTGTGCCGCTCATACACCCCAAGAGGAGAAAAAATATTTTCGAATTAAGTGACATGATATTCTCCGAGAGTTCAGGACATTATTGTTAGATTTTCGGTACGCATGAGGTATTTTACGAGAGTGACTCCATATCATCACCAACGCCGACCTCGTCTTTGGCCAATTCCCGCGACCGCTGTTCGCAATGGGCTTGCACTTCCAAAAGTGGTTCTAATTCTCTCTTTTTGACGAGTTGTTCTTCAAGGTCATTATACTCTACGAAAATTTGTGCGGCCTCGGCGATTTCTGGTAACCGCGCTCCAATTGCGCGCAGAAGGGCCCGCTCCCGTTCGGGTTTTGTTTCGGCCAAGAGCCGCTTAAATAGATGATCGAGCATAGTGCGATCGCAGTGCCATTCAGCTGAAAAACAATAAGGCCCCCATTTATGCGTGCAGAGGGCTCTCTGGCAAAAGTGACGCCAGGTTAATAGTTGGTCGAGGGTATCACGGTAAATATCATTTGGTTGCGGCAATATTTTCTTTTGTGAGCCGATTATTTCATCATCGGCTGCGCATTGTTCGTACGAAATGGCTTTCAAAACCTGTTCTTTATCTAAAGTGATGCCGTTAAGCATGGCAATTTTTTCATTTAAAAGAACGGTGGCGCGTTTAAACTCTTCAAAAGTTAGATCACAATAAAAGAGGTGTGCTGCATCGCGTTCTAAAATGGTGGCAACGAGCGTTTTGAATGGTGCTAGATTGTTATTAGAAAGATGGCGGGGGATATACCCCAACATAAACCTTTTACTGCTTGTCCACATGATAATATCTTGCAATTGTTGTGACCATTGAGGTGAATCATTTTCTTTTTCCATGGCACCCAGTGAGCTTGCGATAAAAATGAACGTCAACAAATTGTTTTTGTGATTTTTATTCATAAAATTTTTCAAGAAGTTTCGGTATTTTGGGATGCCTAGTTGAGTTCTTTGAGCCGTTGATCACAGAAAAGGTTTATTTTATCAAGCGGTGTAAATCCGTTTTGAATGAGTATCCATTCTAACCTACTGCAATCTTCTTTAGCTTGCGTTTGGCCAAGAATGCGAGATAGTCGCGCTTGAATAGCCTGTAATAATTGTTTTTTTCGTTCGGGTTCTTTTGTTACGGCTGCCGCTTTGAACGTATAATCAAGTAAACGGCGATCCCTGAGCCACTGGTATGGCTGGTTGCCCAACTTATACGCCTCGGAATCGATGAGGGCTGACCAACATAGATGGTGCCAATCACTGATTTTTTTGATTGTTTCAAAAACTGCGTCTTTACTTTCACACCCTTGGGCGGCAGCATACGCTTTTTCATTAAGCGTGGCTATTTCATCGATACATTCGGTTGTGGTTAGTTGTGTGAGATGCATGAGTATTTCTTGCGCATCAAACATGATGCCGCCAAGGGATGCGAGCTTACTATCAAGCGTGATGACCGCGCGTTTAAGTTTGGCGACCGTGAGATCCATAAAAAGGCCTTGCGTTGGATCTAGGTCAAGTACGGCTGTGGTAATGGCGGCCAACGAGTCAGGATTGCTGCCGCCAGCCGGGCCGACGGGAGATACAAAAGTATTGTTGATAAGGCTATTTTTATGCGCCGTCCATTCGATAAGTTCGTAGGGTATGCAGGGCTGGTTTTGTGGTGTATCCATGGCGCCTAACGCTCCGACGCATAGGGTCATTGCGGTGGCTATTGTGTAAAAATAAGTCACGATTACTCCTAAAATAGCGTTTTTGTGTGATCTATTCGGCTTGGTGTGCCAGCTGTTCGCGGATAAAAACGGCAAGTTTTTTTAGTGAGGGTTCAGGGTGATTCTCAACCGTTTGTGCATACGTAAGCATTTTGTTATTGATTGCGCTTAGTTCCAATCTTGCGAGATCTGGCATTTGGGTTGCTAGATCGTTCATGGTCTTTAGTCTTATTGCCAGATAACGCGCTGCTTTTACAGGTATATTTGTTTGCATACTGCTTTGATCGATGGCTTCAAAAAGCGTCGTGGCTGCTTCAATGTCCATGCGCCAGGCTGAACTAAGGTCGGGCTGCGCAGGCTGCTCCACTGGCGTTAGTTGGTGTTCTAGCTCGGTAAAAAAGCCTACGATGTCGGCAAGTGATTGCGGGCCGAGGTTAGCAAAGAGTTCATAATAGAGCTTGGTTGACTCGGGCAATTCTTCAAGCAGGTCATCGCGATACTCCGGTAAATTTCTAAGCGCATCAAAAAACGCCGATTGTTCCGAGATTTCTGAAAATGGTGAACTTGCTCGCGCTATCTGAGCAGCATGCTCTTCATTCATGGCTTGGGTCTGTGCGGTTGCAAACAATATGCATGATAGAAAAACAATGTTTTGCCGTGTGGTCATGGCACCCCTCTGAAAAAATGAATATTCAAGAAAAGAGTGGCGTTTTTTTGAATATTGTCAAATGTATAATGGGTGATACATGGCCTAACAATGCGTTTTCGGGCACGTTTTTCTATCACTGCGTCCGCTTGCTTTGCAGAAAAATTTCGTACGTGGTTGTTTTATCTGCGAGCTTATCTGCTGTCTTTTCCAAGAGGGTCCGTTCTTCTCTTTTCGGCCAAACGGGCAGTAGTGGGGCGAGCTCTTTGGATATGGTGAGAAGTTTTTGGCCATTGGGCAGTTCTGGGTGCTCTTGCGCTATTGCGAGCAGCATTGTGAGGCGTTCCGCCAAATGTATAATCATGCGCAGTGGGTATGTTCGCTTATTGCGCATATACAGGTTGATTCCATTCATGAGTTCGGTGACATACGTCAAATCGTAATTCCATACCATTTGAGCGGTGCTATCGGCACAATCTTTTGTCTCTTTGTCCGAGCATTTTTGGGCGTTTTTTAGCACTTTTTGTGGGAGCTCTCTTTCTATGGTTTCAAGATCGGATAGAAACGTGTCGGGGAATATTTTCTGTGATTCTTCGCGCGTAAAGGGTTGCGGGTGCATTTGTTGCAAAATAAACATGGGTTGCATGGTCTTGTAGAGTGGCTGGGATGGTCGAAATTCGCTTTCGAGAAGCTCCCAATCATTTATACGTGCCATTTTGAGTTCAAAATTGAGCTGTTCAAGAAAGCGTGGCGCCGATTGCGCTGCTTCTCGTTGTAAGAGGGCAAGTTGTTGATCGCCAGAGGGTGTAGCAGAAGACCTTGCGGCCATCGCGGCTAACGAACTGCAAAACAAGCAGGCTAAAAATAATATGGTTGGATAGCGCAGAGACATAACGGCTCCGGATAAAGATTAACAACGTCGCTTAAGCATAGCTTCTTTTTTCATTAGCGGGAGGGGTTATTGTCTAAAAATATTTGGTATTCAGCCAATTTTTTGGAGAGTTGGTCGGCTAACCGTTTCATTCCAACTGTCTCTTCGTCTGAAAGTTTTAGTGGTTTTGCCATAATATCCGTGACAAGATTGATCGTTTCTTTGTCAATTGCACAATCGTGAGGCGTTTGGGTTGTTTGAGCTATGCCAAGCAGGATGATGAATCGATTTATTCCATATTGTATGGCCGCAAATGGCATTGGCTTGCCAATAAGATGCAGGTGTTTGATAGCAGAGAAAATATTATTTATTAACGTAATATCGGCAATCCAGTTGGCCGTTTGTATGCGCGGATCTGGTGATTTTATTAAGATGTTTATGCATGTAAAAAATGGCACATTTAAAGAGGGCGGATTTTTTAAAATTTGTGCAAGAAGATTGAGATGTTTTTCGATGTATTGTTTGCTGACTTTGCATAAACCATCTGTGCGCTGATGCGCCTGATTAAGCCTATTAAGAAGACATCTTAAATCACTTGAAAAGCTTCGCTGTTCGTTCAATTTCAGAGCCGTAGCTGGAGCTATTTGTTCTTGACCCGGGGCCATGAGCGCCATTGATGCTGCTAAGGGGCAGGAATCCATTGCGCCTAACAGGTGGCAAAATAAGATGGGTGAAAAAAAGTATTTTAGGCGAGATCCAACCATTAAATTTCCGATTAATCTTCAGTTGCTTTCATCGTCATTGCCGACCGTTCTGATACATATTGTATCAGGTTTTTGGCATGTGAAAAAATAACAACACCGTTAAGTATAGCTTTTTTAATGAACTGGCTGGTTAATTTTTTAGAGATGCGTTATATTCCGCCAATTTTTTGGAGAGCTGGCCGGTCATTATTTTCATTTGAGCTGTCTCGTCGGCGGAAAGTTTTAATGGTTTTGCGATAACTCCAGCAGCCCGAGTCATATCTTCAATGTGTCGATCGCTGCGAAATATTGGGTTTTCTTGTGCTATGCTGAGTAAGGCAAGAAATCGATTTATTCCGTATTGTATGGCGGCCGACGGCGTTGGTTTGTCCAAAAGGTACAGGCGATCGATTGCCGAAAAAAGGTGCTTTACGAGCTCAACATCCCGTTCCCACGCCGAAAGTTGTGCTTCGGTAGATCTGGCCAAGCATATTCTACTTGCAGGCCTCAAGCCTCCGCGCTCTTGTGCATGGGGTGAGGGTGGCAGCTGGCCGCGTCTACTTACTCTTGAAGTTTCGCGCGATGAACCCGCGTGAAGATCGGAGCGTATTTTATATCGGTCAAGGTCTTCTAAGAATGTTTTTGTGTAGGCAAAGAAAGGCGTTTGGGTTTGTGGAAGATGTGTTAGAAGTGCCGAAAGATTATTGAGTAATTTCCCCCCACGAAAGAAGCGATAAATCTTTGATTTGGAGTCAAAGTTTTCAATACGTTCCATGGTTGCGGTCACATTTTCTAGGAACTTGTGTTGTTCTACGAAGAGAGCTATCGCCTCGCTTTTTGGTTGCGGCCCCCCGGCGTGAGACGCCGGCTCCATCGCTGCCAAAGAACAGCACAATAAGCACGGTAAAAAGATGATTTTTGGGTAATGTGCGGTCATGAGATTCCCTAACAAAAAATAATATTATGAGAAAGGATGCTCCTTGGATGATTTTTGTCAAACGAGCGATAAAAAGAAGCCCCGTTGCGCACAAAGAGATCACTTTCGGCGAAGAAAAGTCTTATCACAGCGAAATTGGTATTGAAATTTTTAGCTCTCAGAAAAAATTTTCCAGGATAATTGTTCTTTGCACCGCGCCTCCATCTCCTCGAAAGAGTGGGTTATCTTGTTTTGGTTATACATCTGTTCCAGCTTTAACGATTCAGTATCGCTGTAAGTTTTATCGGCTATTCGCTCCAAGCGGGCCAGAACTATTTTTAGCAGAATTGTTTCATTCGAAGGATTTCTTGCGGCTTCGTTGAACATAGCCTCCAACAGTTCTCGATCACGTCTTAGCTGGACATATGAAGAGCTTGAAAATCCTTCTTGGCAGAAATTTCTCCATTTTCTTAACAAACCGATCTCTTCATCATCGGCCGGTTTGCTTGCGGGTGGCTTTGGTGCGTTATAAGTTTTCCATTTTTTTGGGGGTGCCATTGTTTTTACACCTTCAAGAGCGGCAATTTTTTCGTCGATTATTCCTGTGGCGCGTTGGAGGTCCCAGTCGGTTAAATCAATAAAGAAGCTGTGTACGGGGTCCCTATCAAGTATTGCTGCGACGATAGCTGCTAAAGACAACTTTTCCCCAATGTCGGCTTCAGCTAGACATGCTGGAAATCCTTGCTCAATCAAGCAGTTTTTTCTTCGTACCCATGCCCTTGTGCCAGTGTGTCTGATTAACCACCAAACGCTTGCCGTAAGGCTTATTCCGCCTATGATTGCCAAGTCCTTATTTTGGGTAAATTCGGAAGTGAAAGATTTAAGTGTTTGTAAGGACCAACCTGTGTGGGCGGGCATGGGCTGCAGAAAGGTATTTTTCTGTGCTGCGGAGTCGGAACTTTCCATCGCTGCCAATGATCCGCAAAGTAAGCATGGTAATAGAAAAGTATTCAGATAATGCGTAGCCATGAGGATTCTTTCTAAAAGATAAATGATACTGTTTTTAGCTCTTTATTTTTTTGTCTCTTTTTCAAACGGTTCTAATTGTTTGCGAATATAATGTGCAAGATCTTGTTCTCTTGTTGTGGGGATCATTTCTAGTTGTTTTGCGCAATTGGTCAAAAATGCGCATATTTGTGAGAGGGCATTGCCGAGAGGTGACGTCGGATCCTTTTGAACAATCTCAAGCATGGTCGATGCGTTCCGTGCCATGTACCGTAACGTGTTACGCAAAATTCTCCCATCGGGCTCTTTTGCAAAGGTTTCGGCTCGGATTAAATCGCCGGATTGTAATTTTTTTTGGAGTGTCTGCAAACGAAGCAATTTCGGCCCGGCGTTTGAGGCGGTAGCGGTATCCATGGCGGCCAACTGGCTGCAGAGTAAGCACGGGAGGAGAAAAATAATTCGATAATTCGTGTTCATAAGATCCCCTTAAAAAATTAACAACATTGTTAAGTGTAACTTTGCTTTTTTGTTTGGCAAGGCTTGCTCGCAAAAATGGCGTATTAAAAGCATTTTTATCTGTTTGCGTATCGTTGTTCGCGATCGAATGCGGCAGAAATTTGTGCGTGATAACGTGCGAGGTTATAACTTGTTTGATTGCGCTATTTGCCGTACAGTAAAGTGAGTAGCAAACAATTGATAGCCGGCAGCGATTTGTACTTGTGCACAAAGGTTTAAAAAATGAAGATCAGTGAAATACACGCATATGAAATTTATGACTCTCGCGGGATACCCACGATAGCTTGTGAGCTTTTTTTAGAAAGCGGCGAGCATGTTGCATCGGCCGTGCCTTCCGGTGCGTCTGTGGGCAAATTTGAGGCCTTAGAGCTGCGCGATGGCGGCGATCGCCTGAACGGCAAGGGGGTGAAAAAGGCAATTGATACGATCTATCAAAAAATAGCACCGCAATTTATTGGCCGCGAAATTGAAGCTCTTATCATGGATCAAGAATTGATTGCGCTTGATGATTCTGCACAGAAAAAAAAGTTGGGTGCTAATGCTATGTTGGCCGTAAGTATGGCGCTTTTTCGTGGGCATGCGTTATCGCTTGGCCTTGAGCTGTACGATTTTATGGCACGGTCTCTGGATTATGATGAAATGACGATGCCGGTGCCTATGATCAACGTGTTTAATGGCGGTCGGCATGCTACCAACAAATTAAGCGTACAAGAATATTTATTAATTCCCTATGGTGCGCGCAGTTTCGCGCAGGCTATGGAAATTTCCGTTGAAATTTTTTATGAGCTTAAAAAATTACTTGAGCAAGCTGGTAAAAACACGTGTACTGGCGATGAGGGCGGATTTGCTCCTGTTTTTAATAATAGTATCGAGCCATTGGAATTTTTGGCGCGCGCTATCCAACGTGCAGGCTACGACTCTTCGACGGTTGGTATCGGTATGGACGTTGCTGCCTCAGAATTTTACGACGAAAAATGCGGCGAATATCTGTTTGACGGTAAGCGCCTGAAGGCTCATGAGCTTATTGTCTGGTATATTGAGCAATGCCATAAATTCCCTATTATATCGTTAGAAGATCCGCTTGCGCAGGAGGATTGGCTTTTTTGGGTTGAGCTTAAAAAACTGTTGGGCAGTGAAGTTAAAATTGTTGGTGATGACTTATTGGTTACCAGCGCGACACGTATCAATCACGCTATTGAGCTCGACGCGGCCAATGCAGCTATTATTAAACCCAATCAGGTGGGCACGGTGAGCGAAGCCATACAAGCGGTTTTGCTGTGCCAGGAACATGGCTGGACAACGATTGCATCCCATCGCTCTGGTGAAACGCCAGATACATTTATGGCCGACTTTGCTTTGGGCGTGCGCGCCAACTATGTAAAATTTGGCGGCTGTAGCCACGGCGAGCGCCTGGCTAAATATAATCGTTTACTCCAAATTGAATTCTTTAAAAGCACGTTAATGCGTTGATGGCGCAAACGGGTTTGTTTGCTGGCTGAGCATTTTCTTTAGATGTGCGCTATCTTCTTCAGCCGGTTTCTGTTCGATTGAAACCGATTTAGTCTTTGATTGTTTAAGAAGGTCCATCTTTTTCATATGTGCAACCTGCCTTCCTTGGTAATTTTTAACTTGAGCGGCCATTTCTTTTCCCGTATTGGGATGAAACAGAAAATTAGAAATAGGATCTTGTAGTTGGACAAAATTGTTCGATTCATCGCCCAATACGTCGCCGATATAATTCAATTTCTTACGGGTAAACTTATCGGTTCCTGCGCCAATGCTTGCTGGTGGTATGCTTACTGGCGAGACGAATATCAACAAATTACGTTGCTGATGGTCGTAACTTTGTTGTTTGAATAAGTTGCCAATGATTGGGATATGGCATAACAGTGGTACGCCCTGCATATTATCAGTGATTTGAGCTTTGGAAATACCGCCCAAGACGAGAATTTCTTTATGGCCGACATTGGCGTTGGTGGCAATGGTTCGCTTGGTAATAACCGTTGTTGCCTGAAATTCATCGGCATCGATACGAATATCTAAATTGATGTTATTTGGTGGCGTGCTGATTCGTGGTGTTATGTTAACTTTAAGAGCTGCGCGCATAGGATAATATTTAACCACAGCGGTGCCACCCATACTTGGTGGTTCTACGGAGCCGGGCACCATTCGTATTTGTTGGGAAAGAATCGTTGCGGTTTGGTTATTTTTTGCGATGACAAACGGCTTGGCCAAAATTTTGGTGTCATCAAAGGTTTGCAGAAGCGAAAGAATAAGCGCTACGCCATTATTATCTTTAAAGCTGACGACGGTTGTGCCCGGTTCTGCGCTTGAGGCAATATTATATGTTTTACCGGTCTCGGTTGCTGGTGGTTGCTGGGAAAGTAAATCAGATTCAAGCCCGGCTTTGGTATTGATATCAGTGTCACCATATTTCAGCTCAGTGTCATTGAAATCTAAAGCCGGCTTAACCGTTTGAGCGCTTTGCCACTTTAAATTATGCAACGCGTTGGCGTTATCGTTCATAATGCGGCGTAATTGGCTGCTTAAAAGACTGCTTGATTCAAATGTGATATCGACAATAAGTACCTCAAGCGCAATTTGCCAGGGTTCGATATCAATGGCATCAATCAGGCTCGTGATAATATTCCAATCGCGTTGGGTAGCGGCAATAATGAGGTTGTTGCCCCCAATAATAGGGCCGCCTTGTTCGGTTGACGGCTGGTCAGTCTTAACGCCAATATCGGAACTTTCATTCGTGCCACCGCCAGTATCTTGGGTTGGGGCGGGCGCCTGGAGCGCTTGCTCTTTTTCGGCCACAATAATGACATTGCTTAGGAGTTTGCTTAATGACGGAAGACCCGTCGATTGTGAGGCTTCATCTTTTTGTTCAATGAGCTTAGTAAGTGTGTCTGCCAATTCTTCGGCGTTCAGATAGCGCACTTTTCTTACGTGAAGAACTGTGCGATCTGCCTTGAGCTTGATATCAAGATTGGTTTTAATAAACTTTTTAACACGCTGCACGGAGTCATACGGGCCGAAAATGGCAACCGAATTGGTTTGTTCTATTTGAACAACGCGCGTACTGGATGAGAAGAATGTATGAAGATTTTTAGATGTGCCAGCGATCATTGGCGGAAAGCGATACATATCATCCTGATTTTTGTCTTTGGGAATCAGCTGATCAATAATAGCTCCCACTTCGCGTGCGCTTGTATAAAAGAGAGGAACTACCTCGACATCTTCGCGAAAGCCATTTTGATCAAGCTCGCGAATAATGGGCATCACGCCTTTGATAACGCTAGCGTTGGCGTTGATGAGCAGGGTATTGAAGTTTTCATCAAGCAAAAACAACTGTTGGCCCTGGTCGGCATCGCCGGGAAGCAGGTCGCTGAGTGCTTTTTGAAGATTGTCTTTAGATCCTTTATCTTTGATGCGTAAATTTTGAAATGAATATACGTAGCGAAATGTGCCGATGTTGGGGAGCATGTTATCGGGTATATCCAAAAAAAGCGGCATCGGTTTTTGATTGATACCGCTTTTAGTTGTGATGGTTACCATGTTGTCGTGCTCAATAACGGCGTAGCCGGCGATATCGAGCATAATTTCAAGCGTCTGCCAAGCGCGCGCGAGCGTGATTTTATAGGGAACAGTGAATGTTACCATTGTTTCAGCAAGTTTTTTTTGGTCAAGGGGTAAGATAAGATTAATTTTTCGTTGAGATGCGAGACGATTGATAATATCGACGAGTTTTTCATCGTGCCAATTAACGTACATAAGACGATTATTTTTGTTCGATTTTGTTTTTAATGTTTTATCTGCTGTCGGTAATGATTGAGTGGTGCCTTGGGCAAAAAAACGAGAGCACGGTATCGCGAGCAGTATGAGGCATATGTGTACCTGTTTTTTATTCATCGTTACTCCGTTTCAAATTCAAGCGATGACTCAGCTTTAGGCTGCAGCGTGCTAATGCTCAGTTGTGCATCTATGGCATTTGTTTGTTTTGCCTTGACGATATCAATTTTTTTAATATCCAGGCGCTCGTTTAATTCTAATTCACGTACCAGATCGACGAGTTGCCGCATATTGATACCCACAAAATCGGCAAGCATTTTTACCTCTTCATAGCCGCGCGCACGCAGATTTTCTAAATCGTTGACCGATACCGGTCCACCTTTAAAATTATTTTGTAGGCCAAGTTTGCTGACGATGGTATTTACGTGTTCTTTAAGGTAAAAATTTTTATCTTTAGCCATGATGCCTTCGCCGTGTTGCTGCTGTTGTTTGAGAACTTCGTTGCGTTCCAAAATTTCGTTTACTTTGATGCGCGCGTTATTAATGCTTATCATTTCTCGTCTGAAAAATTGCACTTGTCGATACTGAAAATAGGCGACAAGTCCCAAAAGGACAAAAGCGCTTCCAATAGCCACCATAATAAGCCGTTGCATTTGTTTCTTATCCAACCGTGCGAAAAAATCTGTAATGCGTGCAAAGAGCTGCATCATGCCGATTCCTTGCCAACTTTTATAATCGCTAATTTAATTTCAAACTTTGGTTCTTGTGGCGTACTGACCAATTTAAAGAGCGTTGAACTGCTCAGTTCTTCTTCAAGTGTTTTAAGTGCCTGGTAATCGCGCACTTGCCCACTCATCGTAATACCTTTTGTGGTCATGCTCAGGCGCGTTAGCTCTAGGCCAAGCGCTTTTTTATCGAGTTTAGTTGAAAATTCTGCCAAATATTTTAAAAAATTGCCACGATTTTGTAGTGAAAAGCCTTCCCAAATCGATTCGGCCTCATCGACTTTTTGCTGTGCTTCTTCAACGGCAGCAGGGAGATTTTTTGTGCGTATATCAAATTCATTGCGCAAATACGCCAATGCTGAATCACGTGCGCGATTGAGGTGCGATTGGCAGTACTGTCGTTGCGAGTAGTAATAGCCGGCCAACGTGCCAATAAAGGCCAAAATCATGATCGCGGCTACCGCGAGTTGCTTGAAAAGCAATTGTTCGGCGCGTGCGTATTCATACGATCCTAAAAGATCAAAAGATTGACCAGCTCCTGACGCAAGCGCTGCTCCCAGGCTGGCCAAATTAACGAGCGGGATCGTATTAAGGGCGCTATCAAGGGTTACAACGGAACTTTCTATGAGCGGTGCGGGATTAAAATAATGGGTTTGTATGTGCAGCAATCGTTCAAGCTGTTTATCCAAGCCCTTGATCACCACCGTGCGTGAAATCAAAATAATATCTTTTATTTGTGGCTTTTGTGTGCTTTGAGAGACGAGTGTGGCAAAAGCGAGCTGCAGTTGTGTGGCGAGTGCTGCGAGCTCTGTGTCGAGCGCTTGGGACATGGTCGCATCTTGTATGTTATTGGCGCCAAAGCGTAACAGCTGTTCAAAAACTACGGTTGGTGTTTTTTGTATTTTTTCGGCAATATTTTTTGCCAAGGTACTGACGCCATAGTTCATGGAGCGGACGCCGATGAGTTGCCCATGGTTAAGATACATGATGGTTGTTGCTTGTGCGCCAATATCAATAACCATGGCGTTAGGATGGGTGCTGTATGTTGGATGTTGTTGCAAAAGGTTATATAAAGAAAAAAGATCGATGGTCATACGATCAAGCTTGATATGTCCTTGTTCGCAAAGCGCGAGCGTGGCGGCGATATCTTTTTTTTGAACAATGCCAATAAAGACCGTTGATTGTTTAGTTCCAATATGTTGCTTGGTAACGACAAAATCAAAAGCAACATCTGTTAACGTAAATGGTATTTGCTGTTCGAGCTCAAATGGCAGAATTTGCCGAATTTTATCAACGTCCAAGAAGGGAAGCGTTAATTCTTTGAAAATGGCGAGCTGATTTGAAAGGGTGAGCGTTATTCCAGAAGAAATTTTTGCCTTTTCAATAAGCTTGCCAAACGCATTTAAAATACTTTGGTCGCTCGATTCTTCCTCGCGTTTAATGATAGGTTCCTGGTAAAAATCGGTAACGGTTGCATTTTTGCCGGCAAAGTGAAGTTTGGTTGCGATTAACGAAGATTTATTAATTTCCAATCCCAAACATGTCTGAGGAAACAAAAACCTATTGCCAATGCGTTCGGGAAGAAAAATATCTTTCATCATGCGGCATCCTTGTCTTTTTGAGCAGTAGGCGTTGGTTGCATGACTGAATTAAGTATTACATTTTGTTCAGGCTGTGCTGGGGTAGATTCGGCGGGAGTTTTATCGGGATGAGGGGTTGTTTTTTTGATTTTTTTTCGGGGCTTTTCTCCCTTATGCGAAAGGCTATCAACGTCTTCGATAAAATCGTCGGCGGTTGGACCGAAGAACCAGCGGAATACGGGATCACGCTTGTCTGTTTCATATTTATCTGAAAGCTCGGTTAAGAGCCCTTTAGTGAACTTTGTTTTGTTTTCCGTGTATCGGTCAAAACGCTTATCGGAAGGCTGGATAATGGTTGGCGACATAAAGACGACTAAGTAAGAATCATCGTTTTCGTGTGATTCGTTTTTGAATAAATATCCGATAATGGGAATTTTACTCAAAATAGGGAATCGGGTATTTGCCGTCGTATTTTTCTTTTTAATCAAGCCGCCTAAAGCAATCACTTCGTGATCGGCAACGTTAGCATTAGTATGAATTTTTTGTGTGAGCTTGTTGGCGTTTTCAGGACCATTGGTTATGGTATTGGCTGGCAAAGAAAATTCCTCAAGAAGAACCGTAATATCCAAATTAACCACACCGTGATCGTTAATCTGAGGCACAATGTTGACAGATACCGTTGCGGTTGCATCTTCAAAACCTTTTACCGAGCTATCCGTACCGGCTGCGTTGACGATTTGTTGCAACTGGGCGCGGCGGACTTCACTGATGCCAACGGTCGCATGATATTTATTGGTTGTCACGATAAATGGACTGGCGATTAACCGTGTTTGCCCGTTGGTGTTGAGCAACCCCAAAATTGCGTAAACACTTTGTTTGCCCAAGGTGAGCAGGGTTGTTCCTGATCCTGGTATCGTTGCCAATTGAATCAGGTTTGAAATAAGAGAGTTGGAATTAACGTTGGGCGTGCCCGTTTTTTCGACGAGTGGTGGACTATCAAAAAATCCTGAAAGTTGTGCATTGACCGTGCGTTTCTTTTTTGTGTTCCATTGGATGCCCCATTGTCTTTTTTTATTGGCCGCGATTGAAACAACCATAACCTCAACGGCAACTTGTGGTTGTTTACTGTCAAGTTCATCAATAATGGTGGTTAAGTGCGCATAATCTTCCGCGCTGGCGCGTACCAACAATCGATTACTTTGTTTTTCTGGCTGAATAAAGACATCGCCGAAATAACGCAAGCCACCACGCACGCCGCCGAGCTCACCGATACCAACATCTTTGGCCGAGCTGCCCCTTTTGCCGAATTGCACCACTTTATTTAAAATCTCGGCAACCTGTTCGGCTGGGGCGTAGTCGAGCTGATAGGCATGCAGTGGATGCGAAACCATCTTGAGTTCGGGGTCGATATACTTGGTGATAAACTGTTTTATGCGTTCAACTTCTTCGCGTGCACCGACCAGAATAAGCGAATTAGTGCGTGGCGAAGCGGCTATGGTGACCGTTTTTGAAAAGTAATATAACGAAGTTTCTTTTTTAGGTGCCCAGGGGGTGTAGGTGCTTGGGTCGTCTTTGCTTTGAAGGTCTTTGATCAACGCGGCCGTTTCGTTGGCGTCTGCTTCCTTCAAATTAAGAATAGAAAGCGTTTGCGGTTCGGTAGTTTTGTCTAGTGCTTTGATAATGCTGATGAGGTTATGTACGTTATACGCGGTGTCGGTAATAATGAGTGCTTGAAGCAAGGGGAACGTGCTGATAACCGCTTTTTGACTTTTGAGCTTATTGAGCAAATCAACCATTTGATCGGTTGAACTATTTTCAAGCAAACAGATGTAACGTATGCGCTGCTCATTTTGGGGAAGCGTATCTACGGGCGTGTTGATAAATGTCGGCAGGGGTGATTTATTGGCGGTATCCGTGACGGTTATGCGGTATAATTTTGGATCGTTAGTTGGCGTTATCGACCAACCTGCAAGCTCCAAAAGTTTGGTAAATAAATCAAAGGCTTGTTTTTTGGGTAACGCTTTATTTGTTTTAAATGAAATTTTCGAATCACTGAGCGGAGGAACTTTTGAATCAGGAACTTTGACTGCATCGTCAGTCAAGAACGTAATTTTGTAGATGCGGGAAATTTCACTGACAATATTCTGCAGGCTCGTATTGTTAAAATTAAATTCAAAATCCGGTTCAAGCTCTCGCTGTAGTTGTGCAACTTCTTTTGGGGTAAGTGCCGGTTCACTTTTTTCCTGAGAGGGTTTGGCTGGAGCTTCAAGATTGGCTGCCCCTGGCGGCTGTTCAATAACTTTTTTTTGTTTAATGGTTGGCGCTTTTTGAGTTATTTCATCATTGGCCATTGTAGGTTGCTTAATAATTTGAGCCGGTATTATCGGCTCATTTTGAGCTTTAAGAAGCGTGGCGCCCGAAATGATGAGCAAGCAGGTGAAACGTACTATTTTTTTGTTTGCCATAACGTTTTAACCTTTATTCGTCTCTTTTTGCGCAGCGTCTTTTTTAGCTTGCATGGCTTTTTGGTGTTTGAGAATATTTTCTTTTTCCTTGAGGCGTAGGTCTTGCAGCGTTGGAGCAAATTTTTCTTTTTGTTGTAACAACTTAAGTTTTTGTTCTTCTACGCTGGCTTGCGTTACTTTTTTAAGCTCAGGGCTCGCCGTTGCCAAATCGGTGATCAGCGGCGTTGGGATGGGTTCAACGATTCCAAGGGTGTACGTGAGTATTATTGGCGTGCCATGACGCGTTAATTCTACCGTTACCTTTTTATTATCAGGAAGGTTAATAAGCTCATTGTAAATAGCCAAACGTTTTTTGGTTATGGTTGGTGCCGTGCCATTGATTCTTGTGATAATGTCACCGGGCTCAAAGCCGAGGGCCATAGGCAGCGACTGTTCAGGTATTTTACCAACTTTGACGCCGATGCTGAGGCCGCGCTTATATGCCGTCGATATATCGAAAAGATCGATGACATTATTGAGCGATTTCACCTGACTGGCAAATTCTTGCGTATCGACCAAATAGTGAGATTCGCCGGTTTTTTGGACAATTTGATTAAAGGTCTTTTTATTCATTGCTATATTGTCGGCACTTGCATCGTCTTGATTGAGGTAGAGCAATTCTTGTTGCCCATTTGATCGAATAAACATGGCCTTGGTTGCAAAAATTTTGACCAGCTGCGCATCGTAAATCATGTCGCCAACTTTATAGGTCGTTTCCGTTTTTGTTGCATTATCAAGAATAACTGCTCGATTTTCGGTGTCGTTATGGAGCATAAATACACCGGTAAGTGTTACTGCCAGGGGATCAAGAAACTTTGGTTCTTCAATGGGTGGCGGGGTCACTTGGATTGCTGGCGGTGGAGGTGGAAGCGGCTGCACTGCTGTTGCCTTCTCTTCATGAGCGGCTGCGGTTTGATAAGTGCCGAACAGATCGTTTGAATAAATATGGCTGATATCGATAGCTTCTATTTTTTGTGCGACATCAGAAATTGCAGGTTCGATAATGGTGATTTTGTAAGGAGGCGGCAATTTTATGTGGTACGTAGCAATAATGACGAGCAAGGCCGCAAAAAGAGCAAGAACACTCAGATTAAATACCCAGATGGGCCGTTTCATTTAACCGTCTCCTTCCTCCGACTTTACAGTCACAATACTCACGCAAACTTCCTTTTGTCAAGTCAGGATTCATGCATGCTCAGGGTGCTGGCACCATTTTTATAATTTCAGAAATGAGGGTATCGCACGAAAGTTCTTCGCCCTGTGCCAAGAAGGTGAGTAAAAGGCGGTGCCGCAGTATAGGGAGCGCAACTTTTTTGACGTCGTCCGGGGTTACAAATTGACGTCCTTCCAAGAACGCGATTGCCTGTGCAGCGTGGTAAAGGCTGAGCGTTGCTCGCGGTGATGCACCGTGTTTGATATAGGGTTTGATAGTATGTGCGTTGAAAAGTTCCGGTTGACGCGTAGCAAATACGAGATGGATGATATAATCGACCACTTTTTGGTCAACATATGTTTGTTCAACAACGCGTTGTGCCTGAAAAATGTCTTCCTTTTTGAGAACAGGCTGGATAGCAATGTTTTTATAAGCTCGCTTAATAACCTGATGCTCCTCTTCCATCGATGGGTATGTGATATGTAACTTGAACATGAATCGATCTATTTGTGCCTCGGGAAGCTGATAGGTCCCCTGTTGTTCAAGTGGATTTTGCGTGGCAAATACAAGATATGGCTTATCTAAGTTGAACGTGGTTGATCCGATGGTCACTTGTTGTTCTTGCATGGATTCTAAAAGAGCCGATTGTACTTTTGCTGGTGCACGATTAATTTCATCTGCAAGAATGACATTAGCAAAAATTGGCCCCGGTTTTGTTTCAAAATCATTTATCTTCTGATTAAAAATAAGGGTGCCGATTAAATCACTTGGTAATAAGTCGGGTGTAAATTGAATGCGTTTAAATGAAAGGCCAAGTGCTTGCGCGGTTGTTTTAATCATGGTTGTTTTGGCAATGCCTGGAACCCCTTCAACGAGAACATGTCCGTTGCACAAGATGGCCGCCAAAATAAATTCAATGGCTTCCTGGTTGCCGACAATAACGCGTGATATTTCGCGTTTCAATTGATCAAAAGGTACGAGCGCGTTCGCGTGAGCTTGCTGTATTGGTGTCGCGGGGCTTATCTCTTCTATCATAATTTTTGTTCCATACATGTACGGTAAAAGCGTTTTCAGTTTAACAGGAGAGCTCTTTTGCCGCAAATCTTGGCTGCTTGCTAATCATATAACGAATTTTATGAACGAACTTTTGTTATGGCGCGATCGGCGGCCTAACGGTATTTTTTTTGAAAACAACGGGAGCGCTGGGTCTGCGATGAGTTGTGTAAGTTTACGGGCAGTCTATACTAGTCGGTGAGTTAATCAAAAAAAGGGTTTTTTGCAATGAATAGGCGTGTGTGTTTTTTATGTGTTTTGGCGTTATCGGGAAAAATCAGCTGGGCTAGCAATACGTTTCTAACACTTCCCGTTCCTTTTTTGCCTTCATCCATTCAACGCCAAACGCTTACCCATGATCAACTCAGAGAATACGATGTCCAGCCGTGGCATAATTTTAGCGTGACGCTTTTTGGTACTCAGACGAACGACTCAGATAAAATTGCTCGCTATTTTTTGCCCAACGAACAGACGAGTATCCGTGTCGGTGAACTTGGTTCAGAGATGGTTAATAATCATAGCGTCGATGTGATAGCCAATTACTTTGACATTTTGACGGGTGATCGTATTGAAACTGGACAAATTTTTAATACGGTCAACACGTGGACGTTTGAAAGTAATGTATCTTTTTGTCCTAAACAAACCATTTGTGGCATGGGATTATTGTATCACCAACACTTATCCCAGCATCGTGATAGAGGATTCTGGCTTGAACTGGCTATGCCTATCATGGCCATAAGAAACGATTTACATATGTGCGAATGGACTATGACGCCGGGCGGTCCGAACGGTGATGATCCACAAACGGCCCCCTCTTTTTTTGTGGATAAAGTTAATGCGTATCATAACATGACCGCTGCATTTAAGAGTTCGCATTTTAAGTATGGTAAAATTGATTGCAATGTTTACCGTGAGTTCAAAATCGGTGTTCCGCATCTGGAAATTGGCGGCGGTTACACGTATTTTCGTCGCAGCGCTTATCACTTGAGCAGTTATATCGGGGCGTTGATAGCGACGGGTAACACTCCTGATGCGCGTTATTTGTTTGAAACGGTGGTTGGTAACAACGGGAAAACGGGATTCTTTTTGGGATCACAGGGCGGTATTAAAGTTTGGGAACATGGCACAAATTTTTTAACATTCGATTTTGAAAGTATGTGGGCTGTTTATCTGCCGAATAATCAAATTCGTTCGATTGATTTGCGTGGTAAACCGTGGGGGCGTTATATCTGGGTATATACGGGTCCTTGTACAACAGCTTCGATGAAACCCGGTATCAATTCAATGACCAAAACCGTATCAGTTGCCCATGTTTCAACGCTTGATTTGAATCTGGCAAGTGTTTACAATACTGAGCATTTTCAGTGTGAATTTGGTTTTCATACCTACGTACGCAGCCACGAAAAAGTCTGTCTTGCCCGCTCCGTGTGCGGCAGCCCAGCGCTTGCGGCTCTTTGGTATAATAATGACGATTTTATCTTGCCGGCCAGCCAAAAAGCAAGCCGGAGCAATGCTACAATTAATAGTTTTCGCGACGTTATTAATGATGTTAAAAATTTTGAAAAACAGGGTCCTGGCACGGGTAATGATGCCTATTTGCCAATTAATAATTGCCAGTTTGACCTTGATTCGGCAACCTGTCCGGCGATAACAATGGGCACTATTTATGCTGGTATTGGCTATGGCTGGTACAATGCACGATGTCCGGTGGTCATTGGTATTGGCGGTGGCTATGAATTTGGTGATGGCAATGCTTCGGTTGATCGTATGCACCTGTGGGGCAAATTAAGCGTAGCTTTTTAAAACTTTTGTACGGGAGAAATTACTCGTGAAAAAGCAGAATTGGTGTATTAAGTCTTTGGAGTTGTTGTTGGTTGCGTGGAGTATGCAGATGGCCCAGGTAAAAGAAGTTATATTAGTTACCGGCGGTGCCGGATATATAGGTTCGCATGTTGCCTACCAGTTGGTACAGCGTGGCTGTCGCGTAATCATTCTCGATATGTTTGTTCATAACCAGCCGTTTAACCATAGTTGGGCGACGGTTGTTCGCGGGGATTGCGGTGATCGAGCGACGCTCGATACCGTTTTTGAGAAATATCATATTGACGCTGTTATGCATTTTGCGGCTTTTGCGTATGTTGGTGAATCAGTGCAGGACCCGGCTAAGTATTATGTCAACAATGTTACCAACACTATTACGCTTCTTAATGCTATGCGCGCACATGGCGTCAAAAAAATTATTTTTTCTTCTACGTGCGCTGTTTATGGAATTCCCCTACAGTTGCCATTAGTGGAAACGCACCAGCGTTGTCCGGTCAATCCGTACGGTAATACCAAGTTGTCTATCGAATTACTTTTGAACGATTTTGCCGTTGCCTATGGCATGCAGTTTGTTGCCTTTAGATATTTTAATGCTGCCGGAGGCGATGCCCAAAATGGGTTGTGGGAGTGGCATGTTCCGGAAACGCATATCATACCGCTTGCTTTGCGCGCGGCCATGAACGGTAAATCTTTTACGGTATTTGGCAATGACTATGCTACGTCGGATGGTACCTGTATTCGCGATTATTTACATGTTCACGATATCGCTCAAGCGCATGTGTTGGCGTTAGATTATTTGAAAAAGGGCGGGGCTTCTGACTTTTTTAATTTGGGAACGGGGCGGGGGTATAGCGTCAAAGAAATACTTGATATGGTCGAAACCGTATGCGGCAAAAAAATTAAACGAATCACAGGAAACCGCCGCGCCGGCGATCCGGCAATCCTCGTTGCTGATGCGACGAAAGCGCGCAATATCTTGGGATGGCGTCCAGCTTTCTCAGATTTACAACCGCTTATTACCGCGGCTTATGAAGCTGAGCGTGCGCGGCGTGCTTGCGGTAACGATTTTTGAGCCGCTTTACGTGATTTCTTCTCCAACGCCGCTTCCCGTTGTGCCTGATGTAATGCGCGTTTCATGCGGGCGCGGTAGTATTTGTGGAATTGCGAAGATTTTTCAAAGCCTTTTGGTTTATAACGCCACAGTTCTTTTTGCAGAGTTGTGAGCTGGTTCTGTGTTATAAAATGTGTTGTATATGATTGGTTATCTGCGCGGTTTTTAATGATCATTTTTTCTTCTTCGGGAATGATGGTGACGAGCACGTGGTTGCCGTCAAGATGTAATGTATCTATCGTTTGTGTAATGAGTGGCGTGAACGCACCGACCGGAAGCGGTCGAATAGGAAGGTAGCGGCGGTACCATTCCGGGGTCCATCCAAAAAAGAACATTTCGGTGTGGTTGGGGTTCATAACGTCGCGGTGATGGAAAATTTTAATAGAGCCGTCTTTGTTGCGCACTTTAATTGATTTGCGAATAAAGCGTACCTGAACCTGGGTTACTTTTTTGGGAACGACGAAACCCTTGCGGTTGACAAACGTATGGCTGGTAAAGAGGTTTTTCGGTGCCGATAAAAAATCGGTGCTTTGTATGCGATCGCCGATCGAATATAAAAGAAAGATTTTTTTGAATAATGGACTGGTAACGTACGTTTGCGTGCCGCGCTGTATTGGCGTTGAGATTAAAACGAGCTCATCAATCGTTAGGGTTCCGATCGGGTGATTGCGTGCTTCTTCTCCCATGAGCAGAAGCACATTTCCTCCGTGGCTATATCCGATAAGTCGTATTTTCGGGCAATACCCCATTTTTTTGAAGTATTCAACGCGTGCTACAAGTTCTAAATAAAGGCGCCGCGCTGCCCGTCGACGTGCATTGCGGCTCAAAATTCCTTCCCATCCATATGAATAGTAAAGGGTGCGTGGTATATCGGGGGTTATTAATTTATGCACGCGTTGCTGGAGCATGCCAAAAATATTTGCGCCCGTCTTAATTTCTTTTGATGGATATGCGCGGTGCAAGCCGGGGAAGCCCATTGGTTGGACTTGGAAGAAAAATGGATCATGTCTTAAAAGGTGAGTTGTTCGTGCATAAACGGTTTGATCTGCGCGATCATGGATGACGCTGAAAAAATCGCTGATTGAGAAATATGCCGGATGTAATCCCCCTCCATGCAGGAAAACGGTTAGCCACAACGTTGGCGGTTTTTGATGATTATCTTGAGCTACACTCGTTGTGCACAAAATAAAAAAAGCTAACAATAACTTTTTCATGTCGGTTAACTCCCTCCTTTTACCATGCCAAAATGAAATGGCTGTTGGCAATAAAAATATTCAGGTATAGGCTATCAGGCGATTAGAGCTTTTCTACGAAAGGATGTTGTATGAAAGCGATTGCCTTGGGGGTAAAAATTCTGGGGCTATGGATTTTGAGCGTTGCGGCGATAGCCGGTCAGCAGGCTCAAATCAAGGAGGATGGTCAAAAAAATGCATGCGTGTTGTTTAAGGGGGTGCCGGGCTTGGTTGCCAAGCAGGTAATGGCCGTTCAGCCCGATGGCTCGATCATTGTTGTTGGTACGGTATACAATACGCATACGGAAAAGTACGAGTTGGTCTTGGCTCGTTATATGGCCAACGGCACGTTGGATAATCATTTTGGCTTCGATGGCATTACGGTAACGGCATTACCTTGCGGGGTAATTGTTCGAGCCGTTGGCGTGCAAGCAACAGGTAATATTATTGTAGCGGCCGATTATAAACTGGACGCTCTTCGCCAAGATATTGTGCTTGTGTGTTACAAGCCCAATGGCATTCTTGATAAATCTTTTGGGAATGGATTGGGATACGTTTTTGCCAATATGCGGCCTATTTGTGATGTCAATGCATTGGCCGTCTGTTCCGATGATAAATTGATTATAGGTGGTTGGTATTGTGATGGTGAGCAGCCGCTTGGCGGAATATTGTTGATGCGATTTCTTGCCAATGGAGCGCCCGATATTGCCTTTGGTATTGATGGTTGTATTAAAAATCACGTGTGTGACCGCGCAGCCTCGATATGTGCGCTTAAGACGATTAAACCGGGATGTGTTTTGGCTGCTGGAGTCGTTTTAAAAGATGATTTTGAACAAATGATGGTCATGAAATGGCGCACCAATGGGCGCGTTGATTGTTTGTTCGGTGGCGGTGCTGGGTATGTTTTACTTCCCCTGGCAGCAAAAACGGCTAAAGGTGCAGCGACGTTAACCACCTTGGATGAAAAAATTCTTGTTGCCGGAAATCATTTTGATGCGGCACATGGACGACACGTTATTATTCTGAATAGGATATTGTCCGACGGAACGCTCGACTTTTCTTTTGGCGAACAGGGAATGGTGTTGGTAGCGCCTGGCGATGGCGATGCGTGTGTTCATGCCCTTGACCTGCAAAAAGATGGATCGATAATACTTGCTGGTTCGATGGTTAATGGTGGCATCTTACAGACCATTCTTGTGCGCTTGAATGATCAAGGTGTACCTGAAACCTCCTTTGGCGAAAAGGGGATGGTGCGTACAGTTTTTACTGGTAATGTTGCGAGTGGGGTTGTGATCACTGATAAAGCCGCCTGGATAACTGGTCAGGAAGCGCAGTCTACTGTTTTGGCAAAATATACGTGGTAAAAAGGTGAGCGTGATGTGTAACAAATTTTTTTTTATTGTAGTCATGTTTTTAATTTTTGAAGTGCAGCCGGTCGTTGTTCAAGTATCCAATGATACGCCGAATGCCTACATCGTAAAAATGGGAAAGAGAAGCCGGGTGCTCGAACGTGGCGATTACTGTGAGTTTGAACTAAAAAAACCTACGTGGTGGCAACAATTGATCTGGCAGCCTAAGCTTGAGCTCGCACGCGGTAAAAAGGATGGATGGTTTCGTGACTGGTTTGCGATTACGCGTCTTGACGCTCGAGAAGACCGAATAGAGATATCAATCAACGATGTTGCCAGACAAAGCAAGTCGAGCCGTGCGGCATATCGGGTAAAAACGCTCAAAAAACAAAAAGCAAACAAAAATAAAAATGACGCGGAACGTGCTTTTGGTAACCAGGAAATAAGCGTTGCGCAATCTGACGATATAAAATAGCGGTACCTTGCGATTTGTTTCGTGCCTGCTTAATTTTCATAGATAAGCGCAGCTAGTTTTTTGCTTAATGCGATGGCTTCTGGCAGTGGACGCTGGAAGAGGTTGCGGCCTACTGCTATGCCTGCGGCTCCGTGTTGAAGTTGGTTATGCGTTGTTTGTAAAAACTTGGTGCTTTCTGTGTGAGCACCTCCGGCACAAAGAATTTTAGTGTTGCCCGCTGCTTGCGCGGCTAACGTAATAGCGTCAAAATTGCTGTGCGGCGCCATGTGCAATTTAACAAAATCTGCGCCGAGTGCATGCGCAGCGCCAGCCGAACCGATAAAAAGCTCAGCGGTTTGTTCTTTAATAAATTTTCCTCGTGGGTACACCCACAAAATGGCGAGTAGTCCGTGGCGATGCGCATGATTAATTATTTGAGCGGCTTGCGCAAGCATGGTGGCTTCGTGCTCGCTGCCCAAATAGAGCGTATAGCCAACACCACGAATGGCAAGCGAGCTTGCTTGTTTAAAAGTGACAACGTCTTCTATGGTCCAAAGCAGTTGGCTTATTGGGTCTTGATCGGATGGGCCAATATTTGTTCTGCTGTTAAGTTTTACGATGTAATTGATGCCGAGATATTGAGCACTATGGCGCGCGATGAGTCCGAGCTGCGTAGCTAGTGCGCCGGCATGACCTTGATGAGCTATGGCAAAAATATGGCGCGGATCGTTGGCTGCTTGATCGATACCTGGGCCATAAAAATCGGTATTAAGATGCTCAATTTTTTGATCCGCGGCAAAGAGTAAAAGTTTCTGGGTATTTTTTGTGATGGCGCAATAGTTATCGGCAAATGTTTTATGCTGATTAGTGGGCACGTCGGCGGGAATAAAGACCTTCATGAATTACGTCCTTGAATTAGTTAGTACAAGTGTAAGCTTAGTGTATTTTTATTTGTTATGGCTAGTTTTTTTATTTGCTTTTTATTCCCAAGTCGTGTTAAACCAAGGCTGGCGGTGTTCTGATTTTTGATTGAAGAAGAAACGCGGAGAGATTAGTATGAGATTGATGAAAATAATACTTGCGCTATTGTGCATGAATGTTTTGAGCGTGCGAGCCGATACGCTTGGCGACGTGGCGACGGCTGCCAAGCAGCTGAAGCAAAATCGCGCACTGAAATTGGGTAAAGCGCCTGACCAAATGGTTGTGCTGGTAGGGACCATAAAGAAAAAGCCAGTCGATATGAAATCGGCTGAACTTTTGGTAAAAATGGCTTCGGGTTGGCAAAGTGGTTATAAGGGCAAAGACAAAAAGATCGTGGACCAATTAGCCAAGCTTAAGCAATCAACGGCACGTGTTTGGGAAGATGCAAAAAAGCGGCTTAGAACTATCGATCCCATAGCCGGCGCCAACTATGATATTAAAAATGCAAACGCTGAAATCAAAAGACTGACCGACGAAACCAAAAAAATTGATGGTCAGATAAAGACGGCTAAAGGAGCGCAAAAGACCAATCTGCAGAAAATGAGAAAAGCCAAGCAAGCGGAATTAGCTCAACAGAATAGGCTTCTTGCACAGGCCAATAGTGCATTGGCAAAAGCGAAAAAGCCAACGCCAAAAGCACCGGTTATTGCCGGGCCTCTGCCTGTGGTGCCGGTTTCCCCAACGCCAGCAGTGACACCGGTTGAGCGGCCAGTAGCGCCAACTCCGGCACCTCAACCAGCGCCTGAGCCAGCAGCAAAAGCAACCGCAATTCCGGTAGAAGCACCCGTGGTAGCGCCTGCGCCAACGCCAAGTGGAGCACCAGTCCCAGTTCCTCCACCGCCACCTCCAGGATTCGGCAGAGTGCTGCCGGTAACGCCAACTCCGGCACCTCAACCAGTGCCTGCGCCAGCACCAATGCCAAGCGCGGTTCCGGTAGCAGCACCCGTAGTTGCGCCAACGCCAAGCGGGGCAGCACCAGTGCCACCGCCACCACCTCCTCCATTACCGCCTAGTTTTGCCCAAAGGACCGTACCATTGCCGGTACCGGCTCCAGTTCCAGCGCCGCCACCTCCACCGCTTCCAGCCGGATTTGGCGGGGCATCGGTATCGCCAACGCTAAGCGGGGCGCCATCGTTTGCCGAGCAGTTGAAACAAAAGGTCGAGACGGGTGGTGGGTTAAAACCTGTTAAGCCGGCAGCCAAACTTCCCGTCAGTTCTCAATCGGCTTTTCTTGCTGAGCTTGATAAACCTGTGACCGAGGAAGAAGCGGAAAAGATCGTGAAGGCGTACGATGCTAAAAGATTTGCGGAGTATGATCGCAAAACGTCGTTGGAAGCCGTTATTAATTTTTTGAAAACAGGTCATTTGGTCGGGCAATTGGAACCAACGCAAAAAATGACGATTAGAAAGGCGTTGGAATTCTTGGAACAACCTGCCGGTCCAGCAAGGCCCGTCGTGGCTCCTGCAAAACCTAGTCTGGAGGTGCTGGCACAGGCAATAAAGAAAGTGCGTACCTCAAAGGCTTCTGAAGAAGCTAAGATTGTTTTGGCTCTCCTGCGTGAAAAAGACGAGCCATTTCTCAAAAATTGGGAAAATCTTTCGGCGGAGCGGGAACGGAAGGCAATTATCCCGATTGCCCAAAAATGGCTTGATGAGTGGGCGCGGCTTAGTGCAGAACAAAAGAGCGCAATAACCAAGGTAGCCATTGCTGATGTAAAGACGTTTACAGAAATTCTGGCCGAAAAATTTAAGGGTGCGCATGGTGAACCTGAAGAAGAGACATGGGAAGATTAGTATGAGATTGATGAAAATAATACTTGCGCTATTGTGCATGAATATTTTGAGCGTGCGAGCCGATACGCTTGGCGACGTGGCGACGGCTGCCAAGCAGCTGAAGCAAAATCGCGCACTGAAATTGGGTAAAGCACCTGACCAAATGATTGTGTTGGTAGGGACCATAAAGAAAAAGCCAGTCGATATGAAATCGGCTGAACTTTTGGTAAAAATGGCTTCGGGCTGGCAAAGTGGTTATAAGGGCAAAGACAAAAAGATCGCGGACCAATTAGCCAAGCTTAAGCAATCAACGGCACGTGTTTGGGAAGATGCAAAAAAGCGGCTTAGAACTATCGATCCCATAGCCGGCGCTAACTATGATATTAAAAATGCAAACGCTGAAATCAAAAGACTGACCGACGAAACCAAAAAAATTGATGGTCAGATAAAGACGGCTAAAGGAGCGCAAAAGACCAATCTGCAGAAAATGAGAAAAGCCA
>JAKANL010000019.1 GCA_021823685.1 bacterium
GAACTTACAGCTTACTCGTGCTGTTGCTACTACGCCGGAGACCGTCTATGCGGTTATGCGTTTGACCAAGGGGTATGGTATCGTAGCGCAAGTTTTAGCCGCACGTGTAGCGCAGGAGCTCGGTATTGAACTTGATGTGGTGAGCACGGTGCGTGCCGAAGAACTAACTGGCGCTCGTGCGCAACACCCAATCGATGACGCATTAACCGTTCCGGTCATCATGGATACCAGCGTTTCGTTGCAAGATGGTACTGCCTGCGTGCATTGCGCACCGGGATGTGGTCCTGAAGATTATGATACGGCGCTTAAGTATAACCTAGAAGTTTATTCGCCACTGACGGCAGATGGCCGTTATGATCAAGGCATTGTGCCGGCAGAGCTCGCTGGTATGACCATTGCTGATGGGCAGGGGTGGGTGATTACGCGCTTAACGGCAGCCGGGAGTTTGTTACATAAGGGAAGTATTAAGCACTCGTATCCGCATTGTTGGCGCTGCCGCAACGGGTTAATGTTTAGGGCGACTAAGCAGTGGTTTTTAAGTTTGAGCCAGGAAGACTTGCGTGAACGTGCGCTGGGCGCTCTTGAGCATATACATTTTTCGCCCGAGCAAAGTAAAAATAGTTTAAAAGCGGCTATTGAAAGCCGGCTTGAGTGGTGTATTTCTCGCCAGCGCGTGTGGGGCGTGCCGATTACGGCGCTTTTGTGCACGAAATGTGACGCGGTATATCTTACTCCTGAACTCGTTGAAGCCGTTGCCAGGGGGGTGGCCGAAGAGGGCGTTGAATATTGGTATCGCTGTCAGCTTTCAGAAGTTTTGTCGCATAACGTTCAGTGTGCGCACTGTGGCTGCCAGGAATTTAAAAAAGAAACCGATATCTTGGACGTTTGGTTTGATGCTGGTGTGAGCCATTATGCCGTTTTAATGCGCAATCCTGCGCTTGCTTTCCCCGCTGATGCTTATATTGAGGGACGCGATCAGGCGCGTGGGTGGTTTCAAAGCTCGTTATTGACGAGTATGGTGCTTGAACAAGCCCCATGTATGCGATCGATTTTGACGCATGGCTACACCGTCGATGAAAAGGGTCAGAAGATGTCGAAATCTTTGGGCAACGTGGTTGCGCCGCAGGATATTGCCAAAGAGTTTGGCACCGACGTGTTACGTTTGTGGGTTGCCAGTATCGATTACGCCGACGATGCCGTTGTTTCACGTACGCTTTTAAGCAATGTCCATGAAGTGTATCGCAAGATTCGCAATACCGCGCGTTTTTTACTTTCTAATATGTATGATTTTACGCCGTCGCGTGACGCGCTTGCCGTCGAGCAGTTATTGGCCATTGACCAATATGCATTGAGGCAGCTTTTTGTTTTCAATGCCCGTGTGCGCGATGCGTATGATCGCTCTGATTTTACGGCTGTTGCACATTTATTTGCCGATTATTGCTCAACAGAGTTGAGTGCCTTGTACTTAGATATTATTAAAGATCGTTTATATGTCGAATGTGCGCATGGCCGATCACGCCGCTCTGCGCAGACGGTTTGTTGCTATATGCTTGATGTGTTAACACGCTTGATGGCGCCTATCTTATCATTCACGGCAGAACAGCTAGCTGATTATTATCAGGGTGCCGGGCATGAATCGATTCATGTGCAACCGTTTGCGGCCGTCCCCGATTTTACCGTTTCCTTGTCGCATAATGCACTCTTGGGAGCTCCGGTGGAAGCATGGCCCTATGCAGTTGCTGGCCAGCGATTGGCGTGGGATGCGCAGTGGGCGGTTATTTTTTCGATGCGCGATGTTATTTTGAAGGCCATTGAGGAGCAGCGCGCGACCGGGGTGATTAAGCATCCACTCGAGGCCAGATTGACCGTTTCGATTGGCGCGCCACTACGCGCGCAGGTGCAGCCTCTTTTTGATCATATTGCGGCGGCAGGGCAGACACTCGAAGATTTTTTGAAAGAACTGTGTATTGTTTCTCAGGTTACGCTGACGGACAAGCCGTTACCGGGCTCAAGTATTGAGCATTTTGGGGTGACGGTTGATCGTGCACAGGGTGTTAAGTGCCCCCGTTGCTGGCAATACGTGACGGTGCCAGGTGAGCATGATCTTTGTTCTCGTTGTCTTCATATTGTTAAGAGTGAAGGCAATTGCAATGCATGAGACCAATTGAATTGCCTTCACTCTTTTTAGGGCCTGCAGTTAGCTATCCCGTTTACTTTTTATTGAGTAGTTAGCCATTTATCGAAAAACATTTCAGATTGACATTTTTTGCCCTTCCTGTATAATGAGTAATAGATAGATTTAGAGAGTAAAATGGGGGTCATTATGATATCTCAATTCACCAAAATTTCCCGATGTTTGTTATTAGCTGTCGTATTGTTTGTTCCGTCCGCTGTGGTCGCTATGCATCGTGGCGGAGGCGGTCAGGATGATCCCTGGTCGCGCATGGATTATGACTACGCATTTGATGCAAAACGATTTAAAAAACACAAGAGGTTACTGGAGCATTGGGGATGTGCTGACAACGTTTTCAAGCACGTTTCTGACGAATCGATTGCGCCGGTTGAATACGCTGAATCTGCCGCGCCTGAACCAGCCGAATCCAACGAAATCCTTCAGCGCGCTCGTTCTTCGATGGTTCCATATATGTGCTGCTGTACGGCGCGCCATCCTGGTTATGATCGGGTGCCAACCGAGCAAGTCGAACCGGATTATGCAAAACAAGAAAAAGAATTTAGAGCCTCTTGTTTAAGGCGATTAAAATATGCCCGTTGGTGGGCAACTATGAAGCCAGCCGCGCAGGATGCTTCAACGTGTGCATGCATTGGTGCAGCTTCCTGGTGCGTAACTAAGCGTCAGGGAAATCAAGGGTTAGCAGGAGGTTTTGCGGAGAGTAGTTGTATTTTTAATACGGCATTCTTGGCAAAAGATGTTATAGAATCGTTATTTACTTGTTGGGCGCCGCCCGTTAATTCATTAGAAAAACTTGAAGAGCGTTTTGCGCTTGAACAATGCTTTATCCCGCAGGCGCTGTGGCCGAAAATCATCGAACAATTCAAACAGGCGCGTGCAAATTCCCTTTCGCAACAAGAATACATACGCTCATTAGAGCTCTTACTTGATTTTTGTAGCAATAAGCCAAAAAAGGCCGTAACCATGTGCACTGAGCCGCAAGAGACTGATTCAGCCAGGTCCGAGCGCGAGCGTGCACTTCAAATATTGCGAACACCTGAGGTTCAAGAAATTTTAATTTCTAAAATCGATCGCATGCTCAAAGAATTTTGCTCCCAGTATGAGCCGATGGATCGCCGTGAATACCACTTATTGGCCAACTGTATCCTCAATTTTGTTAATAGAGTTATGTATAACCGCGGCGAAGTGCGTCCGCTGTTCTTAGTTGGGCCATGGGGTGTTGGCAAAACACATTTTTATGAAGTACTTCAAAATTGGCTCGAAGAAATCTTGCCTGGTGCCATTAATATGGCGCAGCCCGAGATTAGTTCATCAGAAAAGCTTGAGGGCAGTCAGCATGAACCCGGGCTCTTTTTAAATACGTTACGCAAACAGTTACGTTCGCATGGTAAGCGCGGATCACTCGTCTTCTTAGATGAAGCAATATGGCTTAATACGCAGCAAAATAGTGCCAAGCGTGCCTTTAGTGATGAAAAGCTGACCAAAATTGTCACTGACTTTTTTGGTACGCCAAATGATATTACGTTGGACATGTCGCCGGCGCTGTTTTTGATTGCAAGTAATGAC
>JAKANL010000005.1 GCA_021823685.1 bacterium
TTCCGCCACCACCAGGGGGAGGGCACTTCGGACAACGTTATTCATCATCCCTTCACCACCGGAAATAATTGGCCAACAATGCTGCTTGCCACGCCTCTTTTTGACCTTACTCCAAAGCTCTTGCATTACAGCAAAACTGTCTTCAGAACCACTGCACCGATGAGAAATCTGTGCGCTATAAGGCAAACCACATAACATACAAATCTGTAGATAACGCGGCGATGTAGCATTAATTTGCACAGTGTGGCCAGATTTAAGCTTCCCCCCATAAATCGAACCAATCATCATACATGCGAAGAGACATCGTAATATACACATAGTTACACCTCTTATAGAAACCATCCAATTACATTTACCGTGCGTACGCTGGCGTACACTGAGTTTGATAGCGCCATTGCTCAAACGTTGACGCGACATGAAGCGTTAAAAACGCCGTACTCATGATATCGATTTTGCGCATGCGACAGAGTAAAGGCATGCAAGAAACTACGGTTGTAACCGTTTTATCCCACAACTGGTACACGCCGCCATTTTTCTTCAATAAATCAATATCGTTATCGCTACCATGCTGATGGGCGCGCACAATCGCTCGCACACGATGCCCTGGAATGCTCATATGATTCAGCCATGTTTGCGTCAACACCTTGTCCGCTTTTAATCCACGGCCATCCTGATATGAAATACGCTCGTCATCGAGACAAAAATCGCCCCATTCCAAGCCAAGAAGCGTTTCTTCAAGCGTTGACGCATATACAAATTCCTGCGGAGCGATATCTGCAAGAAATTGCGCCCAAAGGCTTGCCCGATCGATCCGGTCGATAGCCTGATACTGCGCTGCAGGCGATGAAAGTACTGGCCGCAAATCAATACCCACCTCGATACTGCCATGGCAAAAGAGCACGCAATCACGCGCCTGTGAAGCATTTTTAACTTCAACCAAAAGAGCCGACGGCAAAGCGCGATAGACATTAACAAATTGATTCATGAGAACAACGGCTTTTTTTGCGCCATATTTGCAACACAATTCCCGTAAAAAACCATAAGACTCATTAATGCTTTTATTCTCGTGGTTACCACGCAGCAAAACAACGTGATGAGGATTGACTGCCTTGAGCTGCGCCAATAACGCCCAAATTTCGGTTCCTCCATCAGCGCGATCCACATAATCGCCAAGACCAACGATATATGTCTTGGGAGTGCGAATGCGTAACTGGGCATCCAAGATTGCCGGACGGTCACGGTCAGGTTTCTGCCAGCACTGGATAAGATCATTGAGCGAACAGCTATCGCCATGCAAGTCGCCCATCGTAACTATACAAGCATCAGCAGGGACCGTTATTTTTTGCACAAAAGCAGCCGGCAGACCACGCGGCTTTTCCACCCAGTTTTCACTCAGGAGCATCCGCTCTTGTTGCGCAACAAATGCCTTGAGTAAATCATTTAAAAAAACAAAACCAACAAGCGCTTGGTAGACCTTGCATTCGTACGGTTGTTGCTCAATTTTTTTACGCAAATCGGTAAGCTGCCAAACAGTTAAGCCCTTGCCGCCCAAAATATCAGATGCCGTAGCGCCCATAAACGGACTCTTGGCGATGGCGATCATTGCCCAAAAAAGAAGAAGAAGCTTGCTCAAGATCGTTATCATCAGTTTCCGAACCCCATTTTTTTGAGATTTTTCACGTGCTCTAATTATATCAAAAAAAGACGATTCGAGCAACCGCAAAAATCATGATTACAAGCCATAAAAAGAGCTTTTCCAACGCACAAAAAGCCTCTAAAAACGCCCCTAAGAAATTTGAATACCCGGTTGAATGGGGCATCGATATTCGGCAGTGTTCCGCACGCAGGCTTTGGCGCCGGATTTGAGCGTCTCGTACAATTGGCGACTGGTATGGAAAATATTCGCGATGTTATTCCATTTCCTCGCTACCCCGGCCACGCTGATTTTTAAGCGTTTTTAACGAATTCGTGTTTTGATTTTGCCTAGCGAGCAAAAAATCGCTTGAGCCGAATAATGAAAAAGCCCAAAGCCATAATAAGTATGCCCGATCCAGCCAATGTTAGAGGCCAAACAAAAGAGCCGCCGATATAGGTTTGCACCAGCACGTAGAGTACGGGGATAAGAAAAGAGAGACCCAGTACGAAAAATATGTTGTTATCGAGAACAAATCCAAATACGAGCATGGCGCATATTGCACAAATACTTACAGCATCCCAAGCCATATGCCTGTCGCTGTACCGAAGACTCATGTTGGAAAGTATGACGTACCAGGATGCTATGCTTCCTACGGCATAAAAAACAGTCGCCAAAAAACGGTTATTTAAGAGCTGTATTCCGCAGCCAAGCACAACGAACAAAAGTCCCAACGAAAGAAAGACGGGATCGCGCCTGCCTTCTGCCCACCAGCAGTTTTCTACAATAAAAGGGACTGCTGAGATTAAAAATAGGGTCGAAAACCAACCGATCCAAAGGCCGAAAACCTTGTAGCGTAGCCAAAAATTGCCAAGCATATTAACCACTAACGCAATGCCGAGAATGGAAAGCATTACACCGCTGCTATCATAATAAAAGACCGTTCGAGCCACCAGGGTGATTTTCCCCAAGCCAAATGCTTGACTCAATGCAAAGAGACTCCAAGAAACACTTCCACCAAAAACAAAGAAACTAACTGAGGCCAACGTTGAACGGTTGCCCATACGATGAAAAACTAAACCCAAAATCCCCGCAAGGAGCGTTAGCCCTCCTACAATAGAAAGCCAAATCCACGGATTAAGCATGCTCCAGTTTTGCGTAATAAAAGCGTTAAAACCGACAAAAAAAATAAAACCCCCAACGTAAAGCAAGAAATCGACAATGTTTAGTTCACTTAGCCAGTTATGTTTTGTCATAGCATCCTTTCGTTGAAAATTACCCCATTCTATCAATCCATCACCATTGAAAACAATAGGCCATGCAAACTTTTGTTGACCAACGCTTTTTTAAAACTAAGCTTATTCTTAGTTTTGATTTATTTTGGAGTATTTTCATGTTCAACCGCACACTTACCATTTGTTTGTTACTGAGCACTGGATTGGCATTGCAGGGTATGGATAAAAAAGACGCAACCACCGCTCAGGCAAGTGCCATAGGGCAAGAGGAAAGACTTAAAAAACTTACTGAAACGCTTGAAGCCTCTAACAAACTAATAGCTACCCTAGAAGCATTGCTGGTAAAAAGTAATACCAGACTTGACGCAATAATTTGGACTATGGAAAGTAGATTGCACGTAGGACAACAGGCTGAAGACAATAGTCTTTCGAACGCGCTCTAAAAAATCGTCCATTTTCACAGTTTTAACTTTTTAGGAGTATTTATGTTCTACCGAACACTCACCGTTTGCTTACTGCTAAGCATGAGTTTGACGATGCATGGCATGGATAGAACGGATAAAAAAAACGAACCCAAATCCCCTGTAAGCGCTGTAGGACAAGAATCATCGCCGAGCATCAGTGAAGAAGCAGAGACTACGCGCCAAGAGATTGAAGAGTATAACAAAGCCTTTGACGCGCGGTTTAATTCACCGGAAGAGCGAGCGGCTCGTCGAAACTGCCTTTGGTGGGACTAACACCACGCCAACCAATATTTAATTACAACCGATAGTCACGCATTTGAAAAACCGCAGATAAAATGTCTACGTGGTTGGTTTACCAACAAGTTGTTAATCGAGAAACCCACTATGTTTTGCCGATCGGTTGCGGCGGGTTTGATAAATTGGTGCCAGGGGCCGGAATCGAACCGGCATGATCGTTAAACCGCGGGTTTTTGAGACCCGTGCGTCTACCAATTCCGCCACCCTGGCATACCCTAAAAGTGTATCGTAAAGCCCCGGCTGCGTCAATCGACAAAAACACCCCAAAGTGGTACGCTAAAAGGGTGAAAAAATAAGCTAAAAAACGAGGTGTTTAATGGCTAAAAAACTTGTTCTTTTACTCTGCTTTTTCCAAGGCATATGCGCACAAAACACGCCGCGCATAATCGTTCATGCATTTGTCCATGGCACACGCCTATCCGGGCTTGGCATTTTCAGCGCTATTCCGCTCCTGAATAACAACGTTCAAGACAAACATTTATACACACGCTCGGTAAAATCTGCACGCAAAGACCCCGCGTTTTTTGACGCTCAGGTTATGCAAGAAGAGGGATTGGTCGAAATAAGTGCCGAAACCATCCAGCTCTGCCGCACCCATAAATTACCCACAGAAAAAAGCAAACGCGGTGCCATTCAAGTAATAGCAGCATACGACCAATTCACCCCGAAAAATAACGTCACAAATCTGTATTATACCTATGGCTGGAGCGGCATGCTCGACGCACAATACCGCCAAAAAGAGGCAAAAACGTTTTACGAAAAATTAGTCGAATTGCGCGATCAATTACACAAAAAATATCCGCTTTCATCTATTGATTTCGTGCTTCATGGGCATAGTCATGGCGGTAATCTCATCTTAAATTTAGCCGCGCATGAAAATGAGCAGAAAAAACAGTTGGTAATCGACTGCACCATACTTTATGGAACCCCAATCCAGGTTGAAACGGCCGACTACGCCAATCATGCTATGTTTAAAACCATTATTAATCTCTTTTCCAATAATGATCACATACAAGTAACAGATTCCATTTCTACGCAACAAGAAAGCCAACGCGTGCTTGCGCCATACGTGCACGTTAAAAACACCAAGGCCAAATACGTCGTCGATGCATGCGTATGCCTTAACGGAAATCCAGGCGCCTTTGGTCACGCCTGTTTTTTCTACATCGACGATGTCGTCTACAATCAAAATGCAGAATTCGCAGCTATCAGACCGCTTCCTCTTGTCACATTTGGCTCAATTATTCAGCAGCTCGTACACCAAGCACAACTTAAGCGGGTTAATCACCACCTACACGTTAACGTAATGACCGCCGATGGCTGCTCTATTGGCGTTTTTGACCAGTACAAAAACCTCGCAATTTCGGACAACCTTGTGTCACAACTGGCGCTCGTTAAGGCAACGCTGGAAAAAACCTGGACACCATACGCCCGCCGTGGGCACATACAAGGCGCCCTTCGCGGCCTTGGGCACACGCTCAAAGAAGCGCCAACAACCATTTACCAAAATTATATCAATCCATTATTTCAGTAGGGGGCCATCATTTCAGGCAGCCTTACCAGCGGCGCATAGACAGCGTATATCAACAGTGCCACTCCTATGCCTACGCAGACCAAGATGGCCGGTTGTAAAACCAAGAGAAAACGTTTTAACCGATTCTGCGCACGCTCAAAATAAAAATCAGCGGCATGATCCATCATGGGCGCCAATGCAGATACCTCATTGCCTACGGCCAACATGGCGCTCACTTCTGGCAATGCCCACTGACCAAACACTTGTTCGTACGCCTGGTCCAGGCTAACCCCCTGATGCGTTAAGGTACTGAGCGCCGTAAAAAGTTTACGCACGTACCTATTGCCCGAAAGCGTACTTACCAGCTCAATAGCCGGCGCCAAAGAAAGCCCGCCCTGCACGAGCAGTGACACTGACTGGAAAAAAAACGACATCTGTAAAGACCAATATATCGTGCGAATGCCATACGCATGCGTTACGATCCAAGCGGTAACCCGCTGCCACCATGCCATACGCATAACCAACCACACACAAAGCGTTATAGCTATGGCAAAAAGACCAAACCACGCCAACCCCACAGCATGCAGCCAATTACTTACGGCAAAAAGACCTTGAAGACCCTCAGATTGCCTTTGGTTGGTCAGCGCCACCACCTGCTGCAAACGCGGAACAATAACCGTAAAAATAATCAGTGCAATAGCGAAAAAGAAGCCAACCGTTATTAATGGCGCCGCCAGTGCCGCCCATATTTTTTTACGCACCTGCGAACGTAACCGCAAAAATCGCACAATACGCTCCAGCGAACTCACCAAGGAACCAGCATTTTGCCCGGCAGAAATCAGCGCGATAATCAGGGGGTCAAAATGTTCGGGATAATGCACAAGAATATCGGAAAGCATACTCCCCTGCGCGACACCACGTTCTAATTCGGTAGCAACGGCACGGCGCGCAGCTGAGCCGTGCTGCGCCATTACCTTCAGTGCTGGCGAAAGCAACAAACCAACCGCCAAGAGTCGATGCAAATGTTCGAAAAAATATAACGCCTCATCCTGTGTCAGGCGTTTTCCACGAGGGAGCAGTGGTAGGCGCTGAATAAATGATGGCGTCATGGCATGTTTGCTGAGCAGTTCTTTAAGGGCCATTTCATTGCTCGCCCACGCCGTCCCTTCAAACTCCTCCCCCTGCCCATCAACGGCGTACCAATGATATTGTGGCATACTCTTCCTTTGCACCAATATTATGAATGCCAAGCCAACAGTGCGTCAATAACAGCCTGTTGTGATAGATCGATTGTGATTTTAACGAACTTTTTACGATCGGTTAACCCTCCAACAAGGGCCACATCAAGAGTGCTTATATCGAGCGAATCAGCCAAAAAACGCACCAACTCACTATTAGCTTTATTTTTTTCTGGCGGATTTTTTAAATAGCATTTGAGCACGCCGGATTTATCCAATTTCCACGCCTGACGGCCTGAGCTGGGAACAACTTTTATGGCTAATGTAACGGCCACACCATTCCTTGCATTTCAACCAAAAATTCCCTTCGCTCAGTATATAAATGCCACGTTACTTTAACAACGCTCGTTGTTTATGCGCAAGAAATCGCTGCCGTAGCATCGCAGCTCGCGCCAAATCGTCCACCTGCGAACGCGATGCCAAATACTGCCTAATAAAAGAAACCCATTGGTTTGAAGAAGCAAACGGCGAATTGGCATACGATGGATACAAGACGTAGTATGGAAAACAAATAGAAAGGCCCATGGCACGTGAATCTTCGTTGATCGCGGTGGTTGATATAACCGCGTTATGCAAAAGCACAAGCCCAGCTCTTAGTGCGGTTTCCAATGATGTTACAATGGATGGATCGGTAACATTAAAATCGCCCAAATTTGCTATCACGGTCTGATACCAACGACCAAGATCAATGTACGAATAGAGGCTGAAATGCAGACACGTATTGGAATACAAACAGTTTTGCAGCGTCGTCGAAACCGAGCTCCCAATTTGATTGCTCAAACACCGCTTCAAGAGCGTTGCAACAGTGTTTACATTACGCTCTAAAAGAAGCATTTTTGATAAGTTGATCGCTGAAAGAGTAACCGATTCCGAGCCATTTTTATAGAAAGCGTAGTAATCGCGCACCAAGCTTTTTGCAAAATTCACCGAAGACAATGTTCCTGTCCTAAATGGTCGCAACATGGCCGTATAGTTAAAACCATCATCGGGAACCGTCTCTTCAGAACCCACCATAATCGTGGCATATGGTGCCACCATTGCCCCAACTTCAATCATTTGCATCAAACATGCATCGTAGCCTAAAATGTCTATTTTACGATGTGTTGATTGATACGCCGTCCTCAATGCATCGCGCAAATCAACGCTCCGCATCCAGGTTCGGTAGGTTTGGTCATAACAAATCGAACGATCGAGCGCAAAATCACCAGAGTTAACGTAACCACTGGCATGATCCCAAACATCGACAAAAATCTTTTTTGCTGAAAAATTTCTCATGCCATAAATCAAAAAATCGCTTAATGCTTTCTTGTTACTCGAATTTACCTTGCCCTGGTACACCAATCGTCGTGAACAATTTTTACAAATGGAGTAGCGCGACGTAGATCCACCAGGTTGCGTAATTTGCACGATCACTTTGGCGTTATTATTAGAGCCGTACGTTTGGAGTTGCCGCATATTAAGCTGGGCGTATGGATACAAATTATTATTCGCCGCCATATAGATCAAAATTAACCAATCAGAAGCTTCTACGGTAGCGCTTTGCGCAACGGCCAGTAACCCCCCAGCCAGAATCGATTGCCATAACTTCACATACATTCCTTGCGTTAAAAACTACCGCCAGCGTAGAAAAGAGCATAAATACTTGGCAAGAAATTCTCCAAATGGGTCTTTTTTCTTGATTAAATGGCCAATTCGGTTATCATAAAAGTATGTGGTTGGTTAGGGAGAGGTGGCTGAGCGGTCTAAAGCACTTGCCTGCTAAGCAAGGGTCACGTTAGTGGCGCGAGGGTTCAAATCCCTCCCTCTCCGCCAGTTGAAATATATAGGCGCCCATAGCTCAATTGGATAGAGCATTCGACTACGGATCGAAAGGTTGAAGGTTCGACTCCTTCTGGGCGCACCAGGCTTCGCTTACGCAGGTATGTCTTCGAAGGCATGCTAAGCTACGCCCGGCTAGCGCCAGTCTCTAGAATTTCTCTGTCTGTACAACTTTAATCTTCGCCTCGTAGGCATTTCATTCTCCTTCGCTAAAGCAACGAAGAATCCCTCGAAGAATTTCTCGGCTACACCCGCGCCAGTTTTCAAATTACAGCTTTTTTATACGTTTCGAAATCAAGCATAAAGTCAATATCGGTTTCTGTAGCCATTTTCAACACATTATCAATACGATTATTTGCATCTAACGCCGCTTGGCGGTATGCTAAAAGTGTATTGGAGAGATGGCAGAGTGGTCGAATGCGGCGGTCTTGAAAACCGTTATCCCGAGAGATCGGGATCGTGGGTTCGAATCCCACTCTCTCCTCCAGTCTTTATGCTCGTATATAGCACGTTGGTTTTCGTCAGAGGTAGAATTTGGGACAACGCGAGCAGTTTTTTAGTCGTTTGGGGGAAAATATGGTTCTCAAAAAAATAAAAGATAACTGGAAAGCCGGCCTTACCGTAGCGCTCATTTCAATACCGCTTTCTATCTCATTGGCCGTCGCCTCGGGAACAACGCCAACTGTCGGCATTATCACGGCCGTGTGGGCCGGTTTGATCGCATCACTTTTTGGCGGAAGTAATTTTAACGTTATTGGTCCTACAGGCGCGCTGGCTGGCATCATTGCCACATTTGCATTCGCCAATGGCCCACAAGCGCTCCCTATGCTTACTATTCTTACGGGTCTTTTTATTCTCGCCGCATACACCCTCAAACTCGAACGCTATCTCATTTTGATTCCATCAAGCGTTATCCACGGTTTCACTTTAGGCGTTGCCTTTATTATCGGGCTAAACCAACTCAACTATGCTTTTGGCCTAAAAAACGTTCCACAGCATGATCACTTTTTTGCCAATGTGCTCGAATCGTTTAAGCACCTCCCCAACCTATCGCTGATAACATTTGCCATATTCCTGGCATTTTTTGGCGGACTGTTACTGCTGCGTTTTCTCCTACCGCGCGTCCCGGGAGCTATTGTTCTGGCACCGGTTGGCATAGCCCTGGGATACATGGGAAACGGTCAGCTAATCCCATTTCGTCTAGAAACACTCGGCGATAAATTTACCGATCTTTCGTTCAAATTATTTCAAGCGCCAAGTATCACATTTTCAGCCCACATCTTACAAACGGCAGCAACAGTTGCTTTAATCGCCATTTTGGAAACCATGCTGTCGGCCAAAATAGCTGATGGCATGACGCACACCAAACACAACCCGCGCAAAGAAATGTTTGGGTTGGGATTAGCAAATCTTATATGCGGTTTTTTTGGCGGCATACCGGCGACAGCAGCATTGGCACGAACGTCGCTTAACATAAAAACGCAAGCCAATGACAAAATGGCAGCCACAATTAATGCAATCTTTATCGCGCTCATATCGATTTTTTTACTGCCATTTTTTAAGTTTATTCCCCTCGCCGTTATCGCAGCAATCTTGGTGTACGTATCAGTTCAAATGGTCGAAGCGGAACATTTCATTACGTTTTACAAATACGAACGACCCTACTTTTTTGTTTCCATGGCTGTAGCAATGGTAACGATTTATAAAGACCCAATCATAGGCATTTTGCTCGGAGCAACCGTTTCGCTTATGCTTCTCGTCGATAAAATCGCGCAAGGTCACTACGATATTAAATTGCGCAAACGCCGTGATGATAGCAATGCCACCATCGCCGGAGAACAAACAAAAGAAATAGCGCACACCGATGTCTTGCTCTATTCTATGAAGGGCAAACTCTGTTACATCAACGGCCGGGCTCATATCACACGCTTTGAAAATATTTTTAGAAAGTATAGATATGTTATTTTACGATTACGCGAAATCTATTTTATTGATCTTGATGGCGTCGCCGCACTCAATGAAATCATTGAAATCGGACACGCACGCGGACAAACAATCGTTATCACAAGCGTTTCGCCAAGCACCGTTGAAATCTTGGAAAAAGCATCGAGCAGTTATCAAAAACTAAAACGCGACAATCTGGTATTCAAGACAACAAACGCTCCGCTTGATTACTTTTCAAAATTGAACATACACTGATATCAAAAAAATCAGCGTCAATACCACTGCGAGTCATTATGACCCTAAAACTTAATCGTCGCGATCCTCGATTAAAAGAGCTCCAGCAAATCCCCGGCGTTGGCCCAAGTATCGCGCAAGATTTATACGATTTGGGAATTTATTCGATTAATGATTTGATTGGCAAATCCCCGGAAAAATTATACCTCGATTCGTGCACCCTGCGCGGCATGCATATCGATCGCTGTCTCCTCTATGTTTTCCGCTGCGCAGTATATTATGCCAGCAACAAAAAGCACAATCCAGAATTGCTTAAATGGTGGCGATGGAAAGATGTGAAGCGCGTACCTTAAAAACCGGCGTATCGCGCGGAATCTCGGCATAGCCTGGCGTAGCCCCCAAGGCGAAGACGGGCGACGACGGATAAACCATTGAAAAAAGCGGTTTATTTTGCCTAGACTAAAAGCCTATAAAGAAGGGTTTTCATGATAAACAGCCTCATATTCCTCAAAAGTATTGTTGTCGGTTTTGCCATGTGCGTACCTATTGGGCCAATTGGTATCCTGGTCATTCGCAAGACCATCACACAAAATAAATACAAAGCACTCGTTCCTGGTTTTGGCAGTTTGACGGCTGACATTTTTTATTCAACCGTAGCCGGATTTGGCATCGTGATTATTGGCGACTTCTTAGCATTCCATCAAAAATACTTTCAGTTGGGGGCCGCAACCGTTTTGCTCTTAATCGCCATTAATATGCTGCGCACCAAACCGCAACGCCTCCTTGAAAAATCAAAACACGTAACGGCATCATTTATAAAAAATTATCTCATGGGCTTCTTTTTGGCATTATTTAACGCTGGAACATTATTTGTCATCACCACCTTAATGACGGCGCTCAAAATCACCACACCCGAACATACGCTTAGTTTCGGCCTGGCAGTTACTACCGGCATCTTTTTAGGCGAATTATTGTGGTGGCTTTTCTTGAGCAACGCTGCAGCCATTGCCAAAAAGCGTATCGGACGCAACGCACCAATCACCATCAATACATTCTCAGGGCTCTTCTTACTTATTTTGAGCACGCTTTTAATTATTCGTATCGTCGCGTTTTAAGCGCAAATAAAAAGAGCCGTTTTTTACACCGGCTCTTTTTACAATCTCAAAAACTATTTAGTCGTTGCGACGTTGTCCTAAAAACCGCAAAAGATACAGAAAAAGGTTGATAAAATCTAGGTAAAGCGAAAGCGCCGATATAATCGAAACTTTGGCCATATCATCGCCTTCACCCAGCATATGCATACCGGCTTGCTTGATTCGTTGCACATCATAAGCAACAAAAAGCGTGAAAATAATAACGCCAAAGATCGATGTAATAAAATCAAACTGTGCGCTGCGCAAAAACATGTTGATCAGACCCGCAATGATCAAACCAACTAAGCCCATGATTAAAAACGTACCCAAACCACTCAAATCCGATTTGGTCATCATGCCGTAGAGTGCCATAGCGCCAAACATACCGGCGCATACAAAAAACGTCAGCGCCAACGATGCACCCGTGTATACCAGAAAAAGCGTTGAAAATGTCATGCCCGTAAGTAACGCATAAAAAACAAAGCAAGCCATTGCGGCTTCCTTTGACATGCGCTGAATACCAAATGATAAAAATAAGACAACGCCCAACTGCATAAGAACAAGAACAAGAATCAAACCAGGATGTTGTTTAAGCGCCAACTGCATGCCCGGAATCATATTCATGGCAACGGCAGTTACGCCGGTCAGCGAAAGGCCCAGTGTCATCCAGCCAAATACGCGACGCAAGAGCGTGCTGCCCGCCGATTCCACAGGATATTCAGAATACATCATAAATCAATACTCCTTAATGTACGTGTGATTTCCTCACTGTCTACAAGTATATATCAAATCGAATTTTTTTTACAGGGTCAACCACAACGCCAAAGAAATATAAAATACACGTCATTTGCAATTTTAGCCCAGCCGATTGAGCCATGCCTTAATCAAAAAGCTGTACCCTAGATTGTTAAAAGTTTTGAATTATTCTATACTGAATATGATATTGGAGAGAATAAAGAAGGGACATTCAATGGCAATTCGTGACCTTACTCAAGAAAATCTTCAAAAAGATGTTTTAGAAAATGCACAGCCTGTTGTAATTAAAGCATATGCAACGTGGTGCGGGCCATGCATGTATATGGCTCCGGTCTTTCAAGAAATTGCCAAAGAATATCAAGAAAAAGCAGTATTTTTCGAGCTTAACGTCGATCACGCGCGTGATTTGGCGATCCACTTTGGCATTTCGTCAATTCCGACACTTATTTTCGTCAAAAATGGACAAGTCGTCAGCAAAGAGACCGGCTACATGGACCGTGAGGATTTGTCGGCAAAAATTAAGCAATTTCTGGGCACAGCGCAGGCAAAGTGAAGAAGTGCAATTAAAAATTTACGGCGCCATTAATAATGTTTTATCAACACGCACAAAGATACCACGGTTAACCGGACAGTTATGCCCAGCCGCCTGGAGTTGTGGCGCGATATCAACGACAAGATCACTTGTCAGATTATAACGCACGGGATTATATATTTTTGCGGTGGGGTTTTGAGCAAGCTGTGCTTCATACGCACGTAATGAAAGTCTCATAAGATTCAAGACATCGCCTGGAGCAAAGGCCAACACGCCCTCTCTACCATTTTCATCAGTAAAATGTGCCAAATTAATCATGGGACTGGCAAGCGTAAATTGCACATACGAAAAGACCGGATACATGGTCACGCAAATATCTCTTTTTTCGACCATTTCAGCGGCAATTTGAACCGAACTCCCCGGAATGCTGATAGTTCCCAAAACACGATAGCCGTCATCAACTCTTTCGCGACCAACCAGCCAATCGTCTCCCAAAGATTGAGCCCAATCAGCAATATGATCCGGCGTCGTCACAAAACGAGTACCATCAGACAATACCAATGTTCCATACGGAAACATTGTTTTTTGCTCACACACCGGTTGTCCATCAATACCCGCATGATTCATCCACCCAACGATAATGCCGTTCGTACGGCTACAAATGAGCGGCTGCCCAACGGCACGCGTTGTCGCGACCATTTTCACATACGCATCATCATTAATAAGAATATGCCCGCCGCCCGTATCACCGCCCTTAATGTGGTCAAGAGCAACGAGCCGATGTATTCCGGGAACACCAGCGTGGCCGCGCAAAAGCTTTGTCGCATCAAGAAGAACGGCACAATCGGTGGTTTCACGATTGGAAACAAATAACGCATGGTCTTCTGCTGTTATACGGCGAGGGGTGGACAAACTTTGGCGTGGAGTCTGCTTCATTTGTAATAATTTACGAACAGCAACCCTCTGGGCCCGATCCGCAAGACCTAGACATCGAGGACGCTTGCTCGGTGATTTTGCCAAAGCAACTAACCATGCCACCGCATTCTTCAAATGCGTAGAGGCACTGCTCCATTGCGATGGATTGGGCATATCAAGCTTTTCTTCAGCGCGCGCAATAATTTTTTCTGGTCCTGAAGGAGAAAAAGGCATCTGCATTTTTAACGAGGCAAGTAATCGTGCAGGAGTTGATTTTGGCGCTTTTGGCGGACGTGCAACCGTATCTGCGGGCGTAAGCACCCCGGATGCAGGATGAGCCGCCGGAGCCAAGCCATCGGACGGTTCCATAGCAGAGAGCATGGCAAAACTCAAACAACATAACCAAACTTTAATGAGCACATTCATATGTCCCCCTGACAGCTCAAAATTTATTAAAAAAAGCTCCAAAACTATACTCTTTTAGCATATCAGATTTTACAAAAAACGCAAGAAAAATTACTACTTGAAACATCCACCTGGCCAGGATCAAAAAGATGCCTTGGATCGCTCTCAACGCACATTTCAGAACCTCTCCAAAAGTGTTAGAATAAAGAGACGTAATAACGGGCTCATATTAAGCAAAAACATCATGAAAAATAATACACAATCGTATATCCCGCTTGCCGAACGCATGCGGCCCACAAAACTTGAGCATTTTTTTGGACAGCAGCACCTTATGGGAATTGATGGTTTTCTGAGAAAGGCCATCGAAGCAGATATCATTCCCTCAATGATTCTTTGGGGGCCTCCAGGAACGGGCAAGACAACGCTCGCCTCGATAATAGCAAGCGAAACAAAAGCGGTGTTTACCAGATTAAGCGGCGTTAACAGTGGCAAACAGGATCTATCTGCCGTAATTACTCGCGCAGGCGAAAATAAATTCTTCGGCAAAAAAACGATTTTATTTATCGATGAAATTCACCGCTGGAACAAAGCACAACAAGATGCGCTGTTGCCCCACGTTGAACACGGAACGGTAACACTTATTGGTGCGACAACGGAAAATCCAAGTTTTGAAGTAATCTCCGCGCTCATTTCGCGCAGTAGGGTACTTGTTTTAAATAAACTTGATGCGCACGATATCCAAGAAATTCTCCGGCGAGCGCTCACCAATAAAGAAGTCGGCCTTGGCCAACAGCAGATACATATAAACGAAGATATCATCACACAGCTCTCAAAACTCGCCAATGGCGATGCACGCATGGCACTTAATACCCTTGAGGCTGCCGTTGAACATTCAGCAACGATTACCGAAGACATCATCAAAAAAGTGCTTCAAAAATCACATCTATATTACGATAAAACCGGTGAGGAGCATTATAATATCATCTCTGCTCTCCACAAATCTATGCGCGGCGGCAACGCCAACGCAGCACTCTATTGGCTTGCCCGTATGCTTGAGGGCGGCGAAGATCCGGTATATGTTGCTCGTCGATTATTGCGTTTCGCCGCCGAAGACGTGGGCTTGGCCGATAATTTTGCACTCATACTCGCTAACGCAACGTTTGATGCCTGCCATAAGCTTGGTATGCCGGAATGCAACGTTCACCTAGCGCAACTGGTCGTTTATCTTGCGCGAACAAAAAAAAGCGTCAGCGCTTATTTTGCTTATGGACGCGCAAAAAAGGACGTTGAAACATACGGCAACCTGCCAGTACCTATGCATTTGCGCAATGCTCCAACAAAGTTAATGCAAGAACTGGGCTATTCTAAGGGATATAAATACACGCCTATTGAAGATAGCAGCGACCAAGAATATCTGCCCGAAGAGCTCAAAAAGCGAACGTATATCTGATCAGCAGTTTCATGGCAGACACACCCCTGGCCGGCCAAGAGTTTGGCCGCTGAAATGGCGCGCCATTTTTTAATCACGGTTCATCGATTTTGATTGAGGCGAGAATATAGTCTATTCTATAGAAATAGAGATTGAGTTATCGATGCTATGCGAAAACTTTTTATGAAAAAAACAATAAAACTGCTTTTTGGTTTTCTTTTGATCCAGCGTTCGTTGATGGCTATGGATCTTTTTGACGCTATTAAAACGGAAAAATTTGATTCTGTACGTGCGTTGGTGGGTGAACATCCAGATATGGTAAATTCTAAAGACCGTGATGGCCGCACCGCGCTTTTAGTATCCGCAAGTTTGGGCAGATTAGAAATGGCGCAGTTCCTGGTTGAACAACGTGCTGATGTAAATGCCAAGACTTTGGCGGGTGTTACGGCTTTGATGGAGGCATCGAGCGGGGGTTTTCTTCCTATAGTGCAACTATTGCTTAGAAATGGTGCTCATGTAGATTCGCGAAAAGGTCCAGGGGGTGAAACTGCACTGTTTGTGGCTATGGGCAAGGGAGATCTTTCCTGCGTACGTGAATTAGTTACAACCGGGCATGCTGATTTGCGCATTTGTGATTATCGGGGGCATTCACTTTGGGATGTTGCGCGTGGTAAATGCAGGCATTCTAAGAATCACTTTACTGCACTACCCAATAAAGTTGAGCTTATTCGCTACCTCAACAGAATCTTGTATGATCCGGTAGACAAAGGGGATGTTGCATTAGTACAACAACTGCTTGGCCAAGGCGCAAGCGCGGATCCCTTGGAAGAAGAATTTATAACACACGCATCGATTAGTTCTTTGCCCGAGGAGGCTCAAACAGGTGAAACGGTGCTTATGCAAGCAACGGCTGCCGGTAATATAGAAATGACAAAAACCTTGCTGGCATATGGTGCCAACGTTGATGCACGCCGTAAGGATAATGGTGAAACGGCCATTCGCATAGCAGCGCAAAAGGGACTGGTTGAGATTGCGCAAGAACTTCTTGCGCATGGCGCGAATGTCGATATTCCTGATAATCACGGTTATACGCCACTCATGTTGGCATCTATTGATAATATAGTTGGAATAGTCAGGGCGCTTCTTCCTCATACGCAAGCCATTGATGCCAAAAATAAAGATGGCAAAACTGCGCTCATGCTTGCTGCTAATGAAGTAATTGCGCAATTGCTTATTGATGAAGGTCATGCAAATGTAAATCTGGCAGACAATGCGGGAAAAACAAATCTTGAATATGCTGCGCAACTTGGCAATGCGCAATTAGTCGCGCTTTTGCTTCAGCATAAGGCACGAGCTGGCATGGTAAAGGCATTTCAGTCTGCCTTTGCACGGCAGTCTGCAGAAGGATTCATAGAAACAGCAAAAGAGCTTTCTTTGTATATGGCGCTGGAATCACTGCGTGGTAAAAAATCTGCGTGATTTTCTATTCACCATCACCACGTCTCCCCCTTTTATTTAAACCTATCTTTAAAAACAATTTAATCTTTTGCCATCGCCTGCAAACGGAGGAAATCAGGCATTTTTTCTACTGAATAGCGCAAGGCCGTACGTGGCATAACCCCTTTATGTTTGACAACATAATCAAAAACTTCTTGTTGATGTTCTCTGCTCGCTTCTTTGAGTAACCAGCCATACCCTTTTTGCACCATATCGTCGTTATCACACAAAAGTATGTCGGCAATTTCAAAAATACTATCCAAAAATAACCCCTTCTTGGCCGGAATAATAAGTGAAACTGCAGCAGCGCGCCTGAACCACCGATTTGTAGATTTCCCCCACTGTTTTAATCGAGGCACATATTCTGGGTATCTTTGCATAAATGAACCGATCGCATGATTACATAAATGGTCGCACTTTGCCCAGGTATCTACATAAGCGCCAACCCAATGCTCCAAACGATCAAAGTCATCCGGCGTAAATTGTTCATGGATGCGATCAGCCCAGAATCCAGCAATCCACGCATCTTCACCAAAGCCTGAAGCAAAAAAGTGCTCGCACAGCACAAAAATTTCTTTTTTGGGCAGTTTTTTTACTTCGACAAAATATTTTTTGGCAATACGAGCCACAACGGCAGATTTGACGCCATAAAACCGTGCATCTTCTTTGAAAAATTTTTGAAAACTATTTTTGATTTTTTCGTCAGCATTGGCGGCAAGTTCTTCACGTACCGCGCTAACAATTTCGTTCATATTGCCCCGTTAATTTTAAAAGCTTGTACGTCTTAATTTTACCATTTTTTATCTCACCCGTATCTGGACCAGGTCATCATTACCTGAATTGAAGCAATCTTCGCCCCCGGACATTTTCATGATATACTGAGTGTGTTGATATGAACGCGGGAATAGCTCAGCGGTAGAGCATTGCCTTCCCAAGGCAAGGGTCGCGGGTTCAAATCCCGTTTCCCGCTCCAAATTTTTTTAAGAATTAATCACAAAAATAAATTTAAATACAGTTTCCCAATTCCAACTGTAATAGCGCTTCCAATCTGGGATACTCGCCAATTTTTGATTAATCTACTTGTTTGTTTTAAAGTGCCACTTTAAAATAGGCAAGTCACGCTGATTTCCCGCAGCTAGAAAACTCTGCCAACTATGCGCAATCCCGGAAAACATCGAATCTCTTACTTTTTAGATTTTTTTCTCTTAGCCCTCAAAGAGTACTCGCTAAGCTTCCCACTCCGTGCCTCTTGTCGCGCCATAAGAACGTTTTTTATGAATTCAGGACTCAAGTCAGGATCTTCCGCTGCGGCTTGTTTTTGAGTAAGCTTTTTTAATGGCCAAATGAAGTTGTCGTACAAGTTCGGCCTTTGCTAACATCTCTCCTTTGTTTAGATTGAGTTGTATACGTTGGCTAAAAGGAAGATTAAATGGGCGCAGAAAAATCAATAAGCCCCAAAAAAATCCATGTCGCGCCAAAAACTACCAGGCAAAGTATCTTCGGGAAAGCTGCCGATCGGCCTAACAAAAATCTTCTACTAACCGAAATTGATACCGCATTCAGAAAGTTTAGGCGCAATAAAAAGGCATGGAAACAAGAGCTTGATGAGCGCCGAGAATGGGGGGGGATTTAACCAGAAATTTCTGCCCCCCTTTTTACTTTTGAAAAGATCTTTGATCAACCATTAACTCGTCAGATAGCCGAAATTTATCTTTTTAGATCACGATAAAAATTTTCATGCGGACCAACGGAAAGTAAAAAAAGCAACTCATCATCCTCATCAAATTCGTAGGCAAGCAGCGTTAATTGATTAACCATCTTGAACTTATATACCTGAACACCGCAAAGATCGCCTTTTTTCGCAACACCTATATGCGGATCACGAACAATCTTTTCTATGGCAACGTCTAAATCTTTTTTTTGGTTTTTATTTATCTTTTTTATCTGTCGAGCAAACGTCGGCGTTTGCAGAACCTTCATATCTTTCTCTTAACCTTCAAAGGGTACTCGCCAAGTTTTCCGCTCTGCGCCTCTTGTCGAGCTATAAGAATATTTTTTATGAAATCGTAGGTCAAATCCGGATTTTCCTCGGCGATTCTGCCTATTTTTGCCCAATGTTCTATTTGGCCGGCTATGGACCGATTAACCGCTTTGGACATGACCTTTGCATCAGCAACGATAGTATCAGATAGTTTCACGGCAGTTGCCATAATATGCCTTTCTGTGTTCGACATCCCTAGGTAAACTTTATGCCAAAATGCAACTTTTTGCAACCAGATACAACCGTAAACCAAGACAGAAAGGGGGCAGAAATTTCTGCCCCCTTTTATTAATTACAAATTCAGCAATCTGAGTTACCAGATTACATCATGCCGTGCATGCCGCCCATTCCTGGATGGCCATGTTCGCCACCTTCTTTTTTCTCTTCAGGAAGTTCGGCGATAATGGCTTCAGTCGTCAGCAATAAACTGGCAATCGAGGCAGCATTTTGCAGCGCAAAGCGTGCAACTTTTGCCGGATCAATAATACCAGCTTCCATCATGTTGACGTACTTGCCTGATAACGCATCGTACCCAGCATCACCCTTTTCTTGACGCACTTTATTAACGATAACGGAGGCGTCTTCACCCGCGTTAGCCGCAATAATACGCAGCGGTGCTTCAAGAGCCTTACGCACGATTTGAACGCCAAGCGCTTCGTCGCCAGAAAGCTTCAATTGCTCCAGCGATTCTTGTGCACGCAGCAACGCCACGCCACCGCCAGCAACAATGCCTTCTTCAACAGCTGCACGTGTTGCAGAAAGAGCGTCTTCAATGCGATCTTTCTTTTCTTTCATTTCCGTTTCAGTCGCTGCGCCAACCTTGATAACGGCAACCCCGCCAGCAAGCTTTGCCAAGCGCTCTTGCAGCTTTTCTTTGTCGTAATCTGATGTTGTTTTTTCAATTTGCGCTTTGATGAGCGTAATACGATTTTTAATATCAGCTGCATCGCCACGGCCTTCAACGATCGTCGTGGTATCTTTGGTGATCACCACCTTTTTGGCGGTTCCCAAATCGGCCATCGCAACCGTTTCAAGCGACAAACCAAGATCTTCTGAGATCAACTTACCACCCGTTAAAATGGCAATATCTTCCAAAAGCTGCTTACGGCGATCGCCAAAACCAGGCGCCTTAACTGCAGCAACATTGAGCGTGCCGCGAATTTTATTAACGACCAAGGTCGCCAATGCTTCGCCTTCAATATCTTCTGCAATGATGATTAATGCGCGGCCAGAACGAGCCACTTGCTCTAAAATAGGCAACATGGCCTTCATATTGGTGATCTTTTTTTCAAAGATCAGGATGTATGGATCGGCAATATCAGCTTCCATCTTTTCTGGATTCGTCGCAAAATACGGCGACAAATATCCGCGATCAAATTGCATACCTTCAACAACAGCCAATGAACTTTCCATGCCCTTGGCTTCTTCAACGGTTATGACTCCGTCGCGGCCTACTTTTTCCATCGCATCAGCAATTTGACTGCCAATAACTTTATCGTTATTGGCTGAAATGGTCGCAATTTGTTCGATATCGCGTTTATCGCGTACTTTTTTCGATTGATCTTTGATAGCCTTTACTGCAACAACAACGGCTTGTTCGATGCCGCGTTTGAGTTCCATGGGGTTAGCGCCGGCGGTAACGTATTTATGCCCTTCATGGAAGATCGCCTGTGCTAAAACGGTGGCTGTCGTTGTACCATCACCAGCAACTTCAGCCGTTTTGCTGGCAACTTCGCGCACCATCTGAGCGCCCATGTTTTGGAAGGTATCTTTGAGTTCGATTTCTTTGGCTACCGTTACCCCGTCTTTGGTAATTCCTGGCGAACCAAATGATTTTTCGTAGGCCACATTGCGCCCACGAGGTCCGAGGGTAACTTTAACCGCATCGGCCAAAATATCAACGCCTTTCATCAGTTCGTTGCGTGCTTCTTGGCCGAATAAAAGTTTTTTTGATGCCATAATAATGCTCCTGAAAATCTATTCTACTATGCCCAAAATGTCTTCTTCGCGAATCACGAGCATGTCGTCGCCCGCATCAGTACCGGCAAACTTGGCAAAAAATACCTTATCACCGACTTTGACAGCCAATGGCAACACTTTGCCATCTGCCATCACCCGGCCAGAACCAACGGCCAATACTTTGCCAATTTGAGCTTTTTCTTTCGCCGTTGTCGGTATGACAATCCCCCCGGCAGTCTTTTCATCTTCTTCGAGGCGCTGTACCACAACGCGGTCGTATAATGGTCGTATTTTTTTCATACGATCACTCCCAATAAAAACATTGTTTTATGTAACCTTTAGCAATACCTAGTATACGCCAAAATAAGGCGTTTGCAAGAATAACCTTTATAGAAGTTGACTCAAGTTTTATAACAGAATTAGCAGCAGATTCGAAGATCAGAAATTAGCCGACCAAACCGATTCATCAGCCGGCGGAATTTGATTTAAAACGTGGTGCCCAAAAGCCTTTATCCGTTGGCCTTGCACCTGTATTCCATCAAAAAGATTACTTGAGCGCGCGCACACCGATCGTAATGGACGCAGAAACAAATCGGCAATTTTTGCAGCCACCAAGGTCACTTTGGCAGCGATGGCCACCGGTTTTTGGATATGTAATTTTGCAAAACGCATTTGCCACCGCTTGATTTGTTCAGCAGCGTTAATGCCGTCATCGTGGCATTCCTGAATATCATTAATCTGTTGTTGCGGAATATCATTCCACCACTGCACAATCGGAAGCAGCAACCAACGCTTTAAAGGGCTACGCATAAGATCTTCCAGCTGCGCTAGATCGTCAATTTTGTCGTGAGGGAAACAGGCCACTGAATAAAGGCGCCCAGCGCCAACCAATGGCTGCGTGTGCGTAACAAGTCGGCTCGCTGCGCGGCCCGTTTTGGCTATGGCAGACATGCCCATACCCAAAACCATGGCGCCAACACCAACGCTCGGCGGCAAAACGTAAGATTGCGAGTGATAATCTCTGACCGGTTTTTGCTGATCGGACGTGCTTGTACCGGCGTACCGCAAAACTCCTTGCGGATCGTTAAAAAAATCCGCCCGAATCTTGGTCACGAAAAAAAGGGTAAAAAAACACATCCATTTAACGTTCATTAAGCATTCCGATCGATAGATTCCAGAAGAGCCATCCCCACGTTTTAAGCATACCTTTTTTGAACAAAAATGTCCAGCGAGAAATATTTTTCAGCATTTTACAAAAAGAACCTCCAAACGTATGTTGAGAGGGTATATTTTTAACCGAAAGGATATGCCATGAAATTATTGGCTCCTATTATCATGTTTTCTTGCTGCTGCACTATGCATGTGCTTAAGCCAGTTTGCTGTTCAACGTGCCCCTGCAACAAAAAGGCGCGCGACACTAAAGAATTAGTCAGACAAGCCTACGGCAAAGTCGCTCAAACGGGCGATTGTTGCGCCTGCGTTGGCGGCTGCTGCGGCGGCGGCAAAGATCTCTCGAAATATATTGGCTATTCTGAAGAAGAGCTCAAAAGTATTCCAGAGGCAGCTAACTTGGGGCTCGGGTGCGGCAATCCAGTTATGCTCGGCGAAATCAAAAAAGGGGCTACGGTTCTTGACCTGGGCTCTGGCGCTGGTATCGATTGCTTTTTGGCAGCCAGAAAGGTTGGGCCAACGGGTAACGTGATCGGCGTTGATATGACGCCTGATATGATCAAAAAAGCACGGGAAAACGCCAGCAAGCACCATTTTACGAACGTTGAGTTCCGGCTGGGAGATATCGAGCAATTGCCCGTCAAAAGCGATTCGGTTGATATCATTATAAGCAACTGCGTTATCAATCTGGCGCCGCATAAAGATAGGGTATTTAAAGAAGCATATCGTGTCTTGAAAAAAGGCGGTAGCATGTATGTTTCTGATGTCGTTTTACTTGCCCCGCTCACGCGAGCCCAGCATGACGACGTTAAATTACTCTGCGCCTGCGTTTCTGGGGCACTTCCTAAAAACGAATGCATCAAACGGCTCCAAGAAACCGGATTTAGCGTTAAAGTCGTAGGCCTAGATACCAGCATCAATAAAAAGTGGTTCAACGACAGCAAGCTGCCAATTGCTAGCCTTAAATTCATTGCAACAAAGTAACCGTATACTAAGGGCCCCGATTAAATCGGGGCCCTTAGATTTTTAAGCTTCGTTTTTCTTTGCCGCGCCTTCTTGCTCTTTCATCTTTTTGACCAGCTCTTCGACCTTTTCTGGTGTTGGCTGGTACAAATCGATCACATTGCCACCCGGGTCTTTGATGCTTGTCATGATGCCATGAACGGCCTGGAAGGGCTCGCGAACAAATTCAACGCCAGCGGCCTTAAAATCGTTGTAGGCACCCTGAACATCAGAAACCTCTAAAATGATACCCGTGTGCCGGTCAGGAAGCTCCTGGTCGGTTGGGCATAGCCCCAACTTAATATCGCCGATCATAAGCTCTGCCCATTTGCCCTGCAAGTGGAAAGCCAGCGTAAATCCCATCTTTTGGTAAAACGCGATAGCTTTTTCGATATCCCGCTCCATGACAATAAGCATGCCTACTTTGATTTGGTATGTGGCCATTAAATCACCTCTTTATGCCTAGTTCATCGTATATTCTACCGTCTTATCACGTAAAAAACCATGCTTTAGTGAGCACCTGTCATAAATCTCAGTCTGATATAAAATTATACTTTACTTAGCAAAATATTGCTTTATATAAAAAAATAATATAGGCTTAATAGCGAAATGGGCCATTTGGTAAATTAGGGGTTTTAGCTATGGTTAAAATATTTCCATCACTCATGTCGGCAAATATCTTAGAACTAAAAAAAGAAATAGAATTACTTGAGCCGCATTGTGATGGTTTCCATTTAGATGTCATGGACCTGCATTTCGTGCCCAATCTCACCTGGGGGCCCACCATTATCAACGCAATTGCCAAAGCGGTAACCAAGGAACTTTTTATCCACCTAATGGTTGAAGAACCAGAAAAAGTTATTGAGTACTTACAGCTCCCAGAAAATTCAATTATCTCTTTTCATAAAATAAGCACGGCCAAACCAAGTTCCGTCATCAAAAACATCAATAAAAAAGGCTGGCGCGCAAGCTTAGCCATGAGCCCTGACGACCCAGCCGACGGCGTTATTCCGCTTATTGATCAAATACACCAGGTACTCGTTATGGCAGTCAGACCGGGATCTTCAGGACAAGAATTTATTCCGCAAACGCTCGATAAAGTTAAATTCTTGGATAAATACCGCAAAGAACACGATTTATCATTCCGCATCGCCATCGATGGCGGTATTAATGAAGATAATATTAAAAAGGTCGTTAAAGCTGGCGTTGATGACATTGCTATGGCCTCGGCGATTTTTAAAGCCGAAGATCGCATACAGGCCCTCAAAAAATTGAGAAAATTAGCTGGCGATAAAGAATAGAGAACATTATCAAGCATGCCGGCGAGAGCCAAATAGATTGCGCCTGGCTGGATTCGAACCAGCGACCTACGGATTAGAAATCCGTTGCTCTATCCAACTGAGCTACAGGCGCGTCACTCTATCAAAGTATATCGATAATACGCTCTGAAATCCAGGTTCAGCTCCTACCATCACACGTGCTCGTGAGTTTCGGCATATTCGTTCAAGCCATCTTGAATGATAAACATGCCAATCCACCCAACCAAAGCGATTACAAGCAGATACAACAGAGGCTCAGAACCTTTTTTGATGTACGTCGTATAGGCTTGCGCATATTTATACCAAAAATAGAAATTGGCTACGGGTATGATCAGTAAAAACGCTGTCGGAATCCGGCCTCCCATGCCGTTGAGTTCGTTTTTAGTTTTCACCGTCCAGTACAGATAATAGATACCAAAGGTAAAAATGCTCAAAAAAAACATCGCCACCAAACTTCTTTTTTCTACAGGCATACGGTAACTCCGCCGTTAAAACTATCTTGGCCAGAAGATGGCACGATCAGCCAAAAATGTCACGCCTTTACTCGCTAAAAAACCCTCGACAAACAACCACTTTTGTGCTATCTTAACATTGAATGTTAAAGTAGCACAGGATTCCGCATGTATGCCCGTGAGATGAAAAAGATCATTAAAGAGTATGAAAACTTCCCCGTGATCGCCTTTCTCGGCCCTCGGCAATCCGGAAAAACGACCCTTGCTCAATTGGCTTTTCCTAAACACAAATTTGTTTCTTTGGAGCATCAGCCTACCCGGCAATTTGCCATGACCGAGCCGGAACGGTTTTTACAAACACACGAAAATGAACATGGAATTATTTTAGACGAGTTTCAAAACGTCCCGGAAATCCTTTCATATATTCAGCTCGAAGTTGATGCAAAAAAGAGAAAGGGCTATTTCATCTTAACCGGCTCACAAAATTTTTTGATGAATCAAGCAATTACCCAATCGCTTGCCGGACGCGTCGGTATTCTCACGCTCATGCCGCTTTCACTGCAAGAACTCACCAGCAATCATTTATTGCCTAAAGACGTTCATGAAATTGTTTTCAACGGTTTTTATCCGCGGCTTTACCAGGAAAAGCTTAAGCCTGATCGCTTTTACCCGTCATACCTTCAAACGTACGTCGAACGAGATGTCCGCCAATTAATTAATGTTGGCGATTTGGCCACCTTTCAAAAATTTATCCAACTCTGCGCCGCGCGCATTGGCAATCTTCTTAATCTTTCAGACTTGGCAACCGTATGCGGTATAAGTGTTACCACGGCCCGCCGGTGGATATCGCTATTACAGGCTAGCTATATTATCTTTTTGCTCGAGCCGCATTTTAAAAATTTCAATAAACGCCTCACTAAAATGCCCAAGCTCTATTTTTATGACACCGGCCTGGCATGCGATTTATTGCGCATTGAGTCGCCCCAAGACCTCTTAATTAACCCGTATTGGGGCGGTCTGTTTGAATGTTTTATGATTGCTGATATCGCAAAACAATACCTCAATCAGGGTAAACGTCCACCCATATACTTTTGGCGCGACAAAAACGGCCGAATTGAAATTGACTGTTTGATTGATCGCGGCGGCACATTAATTCCAATCGAAATCAAGGGAAGCCAACGAGTCACGCAAGAATTTCTTGATGGATTGAAACAATGGAATGAGCTGGCTCATGGCTCAAAAACATCAACACCGGCAAGCAAGAAAAGTTTTCTTCTGTATGCCGGAATGGAGGCGCAATCGCGTAAAGATGCCATCGTTGTACCGTGGACAAAATGTGCGCAACTAATCAAACGCATAACCGCTAAAAAATCAGCAAACTAAATATACTTGAAAGAATTACTATGCAGTCAAACTCATTAACGATTAAAACCATCGCCTGCACACTTTTGTTACTCTTATCCGGATGCGCCAGCCAGCAGCCCAAAAAGCCGCTTGTCCTAAGCGATCAAAACGGCGACACGAATGCCGCAGGAATGATCGTTCTCAAAAATGCCAACGTCAGACAACCGCTGGTCACCTACGGCGCAACAACGATTATTAATAGCGCGTTATATAGCCCAGCTTCGATCACCGGAAATGCCATACTCCGCAAGGTCACCGCACATCAACCAATTATTATTATCGGCAGCGCCACATTGGATAAAAGCACATTATACGCACCGGTAACCATCACCGGCGGATTTAATATCAATAATTGCACGTTGGGAGATCTTATCTTATACACAGCAGGTACCCAACGACTCTTTCACACCACCATCCAAAATATTATTGTCGATCACAGCTCAAACGAACGGCCATTCACGCTGGAACTCATAGATAGCACCATTGATGGTATAGCCACGTTTCATGGCCCAAATCAGGCAACGATCATATTAAAGGGGAATTCGGCTATTACCGGAGAAATTCTTGGCGCGACTATTAAGCAAAGCATGCAGGCAACAACGGACTTGCGCATTGCACAATCATAAGCTAGAATCGCCGTAGAAAGTTAATTTCAAAGGAATTGCATGCGTGTTTTCGTGTTTCTCTTCGCATTTTTATTTTTGATTACGCAAGCACAAGAAGTCACTGACAATAAGACACTCATCGACCGCGTTTATCAAAACATCAGCGGCTATCATATCGATGATCAAGAACGTCAACTCATTGAAAAAAGTGGTGGCAATCCAACGTATGGCGAAATTACCCACGCAGGTTCACAAAAATTGGCCGAAGTTATGGAGCTCACCAAAAAAGACGTTTTTTATGATTTGGGCAGCGGTGTCGGCGCAAATGTTATTAGAATTTACCTGGAAACACCGGTAAAAAAAGCAATTGGCGTGGAACTTGCTGCGTCTCGCCATGCTGGTGCACAAAAAGCCAAAGAAGAACTACTCAAACAAAAAAAGTTGAACAAAAAACGCAAACTCGAATTTCGTGAGGGCGATATCGCTTTGGCTAAAATTGATGACGCCACCGCAGTCTTTATGAATTCGCTTTGTTTTTCCAATGATTTTATGAAGGTACTCACAGAAAAACTTTCGCGCCTCAAACCGGGATTGCGCGTTGCCACGCTACGGCAAATTGAAGATCAAGAACATTTTAAACTCAAAGGAATTTATACCATTCCAATGTCCTGGTCAAAGAATTCAACGGTATATGTTTACACGCTCGAAAAGCGTAATAAAGCCAAGAAAAAACACGTAAACAAACCATCAATAAAAGAATAAAGGAGTTACCATGAAGATTCTTGACAACTTAACGTCCATGCAAAAAGGGATTCTTTTTGTTGTCAGCGGACTTCTTATCGTGCTCGATGCTTTTAAAATTTTAAGCAATACCATCCATTATGTTTTTGCCCTTTTTGGCCTCGGGCTTATTTTTTACGGGATCTCGCTTACCAAGATCTTTGAAGGCTGGGGCAAAAAATAATCAAAGCGTTTCGTCAATAATTTCGGCGATATCTTCGTCAGTTGTGTTGTCGACAGACTTTGTCGGATATGAAGTTCTGACATGCCGCGTTGGCACGGCAAATTCTATATTGCGTTTTTTGAATTCTTGAGCAAGCGCCAGGCGCACATCACTGCGCAAATCCCATTGCATCGAGACCTGCGATGCACTCAAAAAGCCACGTAGCATAAATTCAAAGCCGTCCTGCCCAAAATCGTTCACGCGAACGATAGGCGCGGGGTTTTTCAACACCATTGCATTATTTGCCAAAACCTCAAGTACGATCGTTTTTACTTTGACCGGGTCTGTGCGATAACTTACCGTAAAATAAATATCATCAAAAGCAATAACACCATGCGCATAGTTCCAGTTAGAAAATGGCGTATTGATTACTTTTGAATTGGGCACCACAATGTAAAAACTGTTATCTTTACGCAACACAACCGAACGCGGCGTAATTTTACGAACGATGCCTGAAATTTCACGGTCTGAATCATTAAGCCGCACATAATCGCCAATTTTGACCGATCGCTCAATGAGCAAAATAAAATACGCAAAGAAATCGCTTATCGAGTCTTTAAGCGCCCAACCAATGGCAAATACAACTACGGAAACCCACCATGGCACCCACGCACCCAATCCAATCTGCTGCAGACCAATAACCAAGGCAATCAAAAAGATAATATAGCCGCTGATGCGATTGACCGTATTTTGCACCCCTGAATCAACCTCTAAAAGCAGGAAAAGACGCTGTAAAATAAAACGGTTAAAAAGTAACGTTACAAAAAAACCACCGAAAATAATCGCCACAAACAAAAGAATTGCGCGAACGGTGATCGACGTAGATTGGCCTGGCAATTCGCCACGTAGCCGCACGAACTCAAGATTGAAAAATTCCCCAATCTGCTCAAATGAAACTTTGTAACCCCAAATATTGGCAAAGAGGACAAAGGCTACAATACCCAAAAATACCATACCCAGAATCAAAAAGAGCACATACCAGGTCTTCGCGTGTGAAAAACGTTCACGCGGAGCCTCCCCAACCGAAGAAAAAAAGAGATGCGAAGAATGCTGCTTCATTACCTTGTGCACAAACCACAAACCAACGCCAAGAAGAATCGTGCATAAAGCACCCTGCACGATCGTTGAAACTAAATGACCATAGCCAACATATGGGTCACTTAAAATAATTAAAAGCGCAATGAGCAACCAAAAAACCGTATAAAAACGCTCAATAAATATACGAATCCCCGCCCACAGGCTCCCGCGTTTGGGAAAAAGCCCAAGTAACATTTCGTGATTGGCCAAGAGTATAATAAGAATAACCCGCACACTTAATGATTGCAGCGCACTGATTAATGTTGGCAATTCCGAATGGCCATACAGCGTAGCCAAAAATGCTTCTCTAAAAAACTGAAGCCCAATAAAAAGATATAAAAGAATTTGTCCCATCACCAATAACTGCCGCTGAAACGGCTTACTCAACCATAAAGCGACAAAATGTACGTACGTGCGTATAAACACGTTGGCCAAATAGCAAAAATACGGTATGGAAACCAGATAAAAAATCATTTTGAGTCGCCCACCAGCATCAAAAACAATATCATAACGCAAAACGACCAAGAGTGCGGTCCAGACCACCAAGCTGAGCATGTGCGCATACACAACGTTGGCCACAGCCTGCAGCGAACGTACAATAACTCGCGGGCCGTAACGCTGCTCAAATCCAGAAAGCACGCGGATTATAAGTGGCAAAGCAAGCAACAAAAAGAAATAGAACACAAAAATAATAACTATGGAAAAAATTCCGTTAAGCACGGCGATCGGATCGCCAAAAAATGCTTTGAACCAACCCGCAACTTCCGATACGCGCGTTTGCCAAAGTGTTGCCATCAAATCGTCCCAGAAAAACTGCAAATCGGGTACCGTGCTTTTAATGCCATCCCACGTAAGCGCACCAACCGAGCGCTGCCAAATGCCGCCGCTATTTTCGAGCTTATTAACCGCAATTTCAGCCTGCAGCTTCATATCAACTAAGAGCGCCTCTATCGCAGAATATGCTTTGACCAATTGGCCACTCACATTGAGCTGGCGATTAATATTTTCTTGCGATTTGGCTAACGCATTGCGCGCTTCATTAAAAGCTTTATCGCCATACTTTTTGATAAACGTTGATCGATTGGCAAGCAAATCGGCCCGTCGCTGTTTAACTTGCGTCAACACACGAGATTGAACGCTGATAGCCGTCGCCGCAGCGGCACTTTTATTTTTTATATCTTGTACTTCGCGTTCAATTTCGGCTTTTTTGTCGTTAAAAAATCTGAGTTGAACGCCTTGGTCCATCTCATCGCCAATACGTTTCCGCCCCTTGGTCGCCCCCCACGCCTTCATTGCGTCGGCCTGTAATTCCTGCGATTGCAAACGCATTTTTTCCAGCTCTTGTTTGGCATCAAGAAGCGCTAACTCGCGATCGACCGTCTGTATAGCATCGTTGGTCCACGCAACGTGATAAAAAAGCGATTCATCGCCAACCGATTTGGGGTCGATGAGCCACTCGGTAAGCTGCCGCGCGTCAGTTATCGGCAATAATAATCGCTGATTAAGCGCAGAGAAGCTTTTTTGCAAGCGAGCACGCAGCTCAGTAAAATCGGCAATCCGTTTGGCATATTCGCCCATTTTTTTGGCAATTGTCTGCTTGGCTTCATCCAAAGTTGCCGCGACTTTGGTTAGGTCGCTTTCACCAATCCAAATCTTACGATCAACTTTGGCAAGCTCTTTGCGCAACGCATTACGCTTGGTCTTTGCCAAGGCAACTTGTAGATCAACCAATTCGAGCGTTTTCGCCAGCTCACTGCGTTTTTCTTGAGCAGCCTCTATTTTTAAACGATTTTGTTTGATCAATACATCGAGCAAATCGCTTTGTTGAAGAATGTCACCACGCCCATTTTTACGTTCATTTTCGGGCGAAAATTTGGCGCGCGCACTCTCATTTTGCCGCAGCTCCTGCTCGAACTGTGCTATTTTTTGCGTAATTTTTTTAAGTTCATCTTCAAGACGCTTCTTTTCAGATTGATGGCCGTTTATTTCCTCTTGCGCACTCAGTAATTGTTTTGACAACGCTTGAAAATCTGCAAACTGATACGTGGATTTATCGCTGGTACGTGCCTGATCAGCCGGAGAAGATGCAATAGCGCCTTCAAGCGTTTTTATACATTCTTTGAGCTGGTAAGTGCGTTGTATACGGCTTTGAGAAATACTGGCAAGCGATTGCTGCATATCGCGAAGCGCCGCCTCTTTTTTGCTGATCAGCTCATAGTTATGCCGCGAACCACGCGTTTTTTTGTCGGCAAGCAACGCAAGCTCTCGCTCAATTTCTGCGCTACGGTTTTTGATCTCTTGTACCTGCTCTTTTTCTTTGGATTCGCTCGCTGCAAGCTCGGTTTTAAAGGCCTCCAATCGCTGCACGCGCTCTTCTTGCTCGCTAATAAACAATGGCGTCTTTACATCGTTATCAAATAACCTCAACCCAAACATACCCAAAGCGGTCGTTTGCAAACACAAGCCAACGGTAAGCATGAACACTATTGCGTATTTTTTTAACGTCTTCATCGCTTTTCGTCCCACACCAAAAAGTTAACTGTTTTTAACCATTTTTTCGCCGGATGTTGGCCGATACAATGATAAATAAAAAGCTCCAACTCACGGACCTGATCAACATTCAAAACTGTTTTTTTTAATTGCTCATATGAATGATGAAGCACACAAGTCATACCTATCTGATCAATGCTATGTGGATATTGCCCACAAGCAAATAAGAGTTTGGCCAACGCAATTTTTTGCTGAACATTATCAAGCGCAAGCATATCCAATTCGCTGATAATAGCGCTCACCAACGCAAAAACCTCGCCATTGCCTGCTTGAATAGGTAAACTTACAAAGCATAACTCTAAAACATGGTGCAAAAACCCCATAGCCGCGGCATTTTTGTATACTGGAAGCGCACATAGCTCAATTGCCTCTATAAAGCACGTCCCGTCACAATCACGCAAATCATACGCTATAAACGCCCCTGGCGCAGCATAAGAAGCCCATCCCCAATTGGCGGGAATAACGGTAATATGCCCACGACTCTTATCCAAAATGGACAATTTACATCGATGCGGAAAATGTTTGCGTAAAATAAACCCCGCGCTCGCCACTGATGCTATCGTCTTTTTCATCAACTACTACCATATTTTTCAGTATACCATCTACGTTAGTTTTATACAAAAACCAAGCCACTTTTCTAGTGTTTATCACTTTATTCGGGGCAACCATTTACATTTCAAACAAAAATATGCAACTATTAAAATAGAAAGCCGTGGAAAAATGGAGCGATTATGCTGAAGAAAACTTTCTCTCTTTTTGTGTCTTTTTTCTGTTTAACACTTTCGATTCAGGCTGTTGGCAAACCCAAAGTAGTCGTTGTTCTCGTTATTGACCAACTCGGAATATACTATCTTAATGAAACACCATTTTTATCCCATGGATTCTATGATTTATTTCATAACGGCATCGTTTTCACGCAAGCCCACCAACCACATGCCATCACCTCAACAGCGGTCGGCCATGCAGGCATCGGCACTGGCGCTCTACCAGGACGCTCAACCACTGTGCCATTAGGGCATGGCATCGTTGCCAATAGTTGGTTCGATGCCCAAAATAACGAAATAGAACCAAATAGCACTGACGCTCGCTTTATGAATCTTCCAACACTTAACAAGAGCTTTTTAGCGGCCAATCCACACAATAAAGCCGTCGCCATAACCGTCAAAACACGCTCGGTTTTGGGCATGGTTGGCGGTGATGCGCCATCCATTTGGCTGGGCAAAGATCAATTTATAACGAATTCTTCAGATCCAGCGATTAAAAAAATTCTTAGGCGGTTCAACACCAATTACCCGCTTATGCACCATCAAGCGCTCACGTGGATACCGGCTTATGAAGACCAACGCTTTTATCAGTTGCCGGATATTGATAATTACGATTACGCTGGCGAGCCAAGCCTCATCAAACAATTATCAACCCGTGGTAAAAAAATGAAGCGCGATTCGTATTTCAGCACCCTATTCAAACTACCGCAATCGAACAAACTTCTTCTCGATCTAGCAACTAAATACATTAAAAAAACAGTGCCAACCCTTGATGACGGCACCTTACTCGTATGGATTAGCTTGGGAAGCTTGGATAAAATGGGGCACGTATACGGACCGCAAAGCCGCGAAGCAATCGACACGCTCTATCACCTGGACAAACAAATTCAGGAGTTTATGCACAACCTGAAAACCATTCTTCCACCGCAAGAAACACTTCTTATCCTTACGGCTGATCATGGCATTATACCCATTCCCGAATTAGCCAAAAAACGCCACCCAGAGGCAATGCGCCTGAGCGCCCCCACCATTACGCTGAACATCAATCAAGCCGTACAAAAAGCATTTGGCCTTCCAAACATCATCGCCAAAATTGAATCGCCGTTTATTTATCTTGATATGGGCACATTGAATACGCTTGATAAAGCCAAACAGCAAGCAGTAGTAAACCGCGTAATCGAAGAATTCGCCAAAATTCCTGGCATCAATAACGTATACCGTTCAGACGAATTATCTAAAATCAAACCAATGGAGGGTTCCGTTGAATGGCTCATGCAAAACCAGCTCTTTCCCGGCCGCAACGGGCAGCTCATGCTCAGGTTGAAACCATATGTCATTTTAACGGAATACCGACGCGGCACCAAACACGTTTCACCATATGATACCACCACGCATGTTCCGCTCGTTTGGTACGAACCGGGCGTCTATGAACATAAAACAATTAATCAACGAGTATGGGTGCCTCAGTTTAACGCAACACTGGCTGCCGTGCTGGGTGTCCCGCCGGCATCAGTGCAATCGCTTAAACCGCTTCCGGGAATTTTAGATGCAACAAATGTTCGAGAACCAAGCGGCTCCAGGGCTCAAACGAAGAAGTTTGAGCAATTGCGCGTAAAGGCGTTAGCACTCCAGTCTTTAGCTCGGAACGTACCGTAATCATTGAACTCTCCAGCATAACCAGGTACACGACACCAAAATGCACACGTCCTACGGGGTTGCTATCGTCATTAATAAACCCCAAAAAAGCTGTTTGGCAATCGCCTTCGTAGCAAATTTCTTCGCGCCATTCACGGGCTGCCCAGGAAAAAATATCGCTCCCGCTCACATCGCTTGCACGAATATGGCCGCCGATTCCCACGCTCAGTAACCGCGCCAACCGCTGCTCACTGGCACTTGAACGACGTTGGACCACAAAAATGTTTTCGCGATACATAACAACAATATAGGGAATAATTTGCTTGAAGTTTTCGTCTGTTTCAACCAAGCTTCGTGGCAAAAACTGTTTGTGCCGCATGATTGTTTGGGCATACCAATCACAATTGGCTACGAAGAAACCCTGCCGCGCCCCCTCGCGCGCAAAAAGAAGATCGCGCGGAACGACTAACACTTCTTCATGTACTTTTTGTTCTTGGCTGGAACGCGCACTCGTTATTTGCATGTAACCCCTTATTAAACGCAAAAAGCGTTGGGCCTTGAAGGCAAGGCCAACGCTCAACTACTCATCTCCCATTCCATCGCAAAGCTCAATTTGATTGAGATCGCATTCACCTTAAAACAATTAGAAAAAAATAACAAGATATCAAACGATCTGCCAACGTTTTACAAAAAAAGCTGCCATACTAGAAGGAGGACCAGAGAGTAATGGCGGGCAAGCTCGATCTCGTATCATCAAGAACGCTTTTTTATGCTAGAATGAAGAACAAATAACCGCCTGCGCAAAGGACCATTATGGCTTATAACCCGCAAGAAATTGAAAAAAAATGGCAAAAACACTGGCAAACCGAACCAGATGCCGTCACGCTTCCTGATCACACAAAAACCAAATTTTATTGTTTAGACATGTTTCCCTATCCATCAGGCGCGGGAATTCATATGGGGCACGTCAAAAATTATGTTTTTTCGGATATGTATGCCCGTTGCAAATGGCTGCAGGGATATAATGTTCTTCACCCCATGGGCTGGGACGCCTTCGGATTACCGGCAGAAAACGCCGCTATCAAACAGGGTGTCCACCCACAAAAAAGCACACAACAAAGTATTGCGACGTTTACCAAGCAACTCAAAAGCCTTGGTCTTTTTTACGACTGGACCAAAGAAATAAATACCACGGATCCGGAATATTATAAGTGGACACAGTGGATTTTTTTGAAAATGTATAACGCCGATTTGGCCTATTGTGCCAATAAGCCAATCAACTGGTGCCCTTCATGCAAGACCGGCCTGGCCAATGAAGAAGTAGTTAACGGCGGCTGCGAACGCTGCGGCACGAAAGTGGAACAAAAACAAATTCCACAATGGGTGCTCAAAATTACCCAATATGCGCAAAAATTAATTGATGGGTTAGAAGAGCTTGATTGGTCGGATAAAGTTAAGCAAATGCAGCGTAATTGGATTGGCAAAAGTGAAGGCACGCTGGTTACTTTTACGGCTAAAGATCATCACGGCAAACCACTTAATATTGAAATATTTACTACGCGCCCGGATACCCTTTTTGGCGTGACCTATCTCGTGGTAGCGCCCGATGCGCCTATTGTCCAAGATATTATTGCGCCACAACACGTTGATGCCGTCCGCGCATATCAAGAACACGTCAAAAAAATGTCGCCTTTCGAGCGCCAGCTTGACCGCGAAAAAACCGGCGTTTTTACCGGCACCTACGCGCAACATCCGATCACCGGCAAAGATATTCCGGTATGGCTTGCCAGCTACGTCTTAAGCGATTATGGCACCGGAGCGGTTATGGCCGTCCCTGCGCACGATACCCGTGATTTTGAATTTGCACAAAAATATGGTTTACCCGTTATACAAGTCATTGAAAGCCCGGAAGCTGCGCACGACGCCTCGGGGAAATTAACCGCTGCCTATGAAGGCGATGGGATACTCATTAATAGCGGACAATTTAATGGCGTCGAGTGCACAAAAGCTACTGCAGAAATCACCAAGTTACTCGCTAGCAAACGCATGGGCAATCATCACGTGCAATATAAACTGCGCGATTGGATTTTTTCGCGCCAGCGTTACTGGGGTGAGCCAATTCCGCTGATTCATTGCCCAACATGCGGTACTGTTCCCGTCCCGGAAAAAGATTTACCGGTGTTATTGCCCGATGTTGAACGGTATGAACCGACCGGCACGGGTCAATCGCCGCTTGCTGCTATTGATTCATGGGTAAATGTGTCCTGCCCACGCTGCAAAGGGCCGGCCAAACGCGAAACGAACACAATGCCACAATGGGCCGGTTCATGCTGGTATTTCTTGCGTTATCCAAATCCAGGGCTCAAAGACCGCGCATTTGATGTTGAAGACATGAGTTATTGGATGCCGGTCGATTTATATATTGGCGGCATCGAACACGCAATTTTGCACTTACTCTACGCGCGTTTTTACATCAAAGTATTGGCAGATTTGGGATATCTTTCATTTAACGAGCCATTCAAAAAACTTTATAACCAGGGCATGATCCTAAAATACTCAGAAAAGAGCGGCCAAGTTGAAAAGATGTCGAAATCCAAAGGTAATGTCGTCAACCCTGATGATATTGCCGCCGCCTACGGCGTTGATGCGCTTCGTTTATACATTATGTTTATGGGCCCCGTTGAAATGGATTGCGAGTGGCAAGAAAACGGCCTTGAAGGCATGAAGCGTTTCCTCAATCGTTTGTGGACATATCTGACCACCCAAGGAACTATTTTAGCCGATAACGCCTCTGAAGATGCACAAGTTTCAGCGCGTATCCAGTTATTCTTAATCGAATTTCAAGATCGCGTTGCTCAATTCAAACCCAATACTGCCATTTCAGCCATGATGGAATTGCTTAACGATTTAATGGCGCGTCAAGCTAAGATCAGCAGAAAAAGCGTAGAAAGCATGCTCGTTTCACTTTCGATCATTGCACCGCATATTGCCAGCGAATTGCTCGAGCAATTATTACATAAAAAGCTTCGCGATTGTTCCTGGCCCGTTGGAGATAAAAGCGCCCTTCAAGCGCAGCCAGTAGTTATAGCCATTCAGATTAATGGCAAGACGCGCTGCACCATATCAGTGGCTCAGGGAACGGATAAAAAAACAATCGAAAACCAAGCACACATTGCAGCCAAAAAATGGCTCGCGCAGGCAATGATTAAAAAAGTTATTTTTGTCCCCGATCGATTAATTAATTTTGTGGTGTAACACGCATCCAAAGCAACAAAAAGCGTCGCCATTTGGAATGGCGACGCTTTTTATTTTATGTGGCAGAATCCCCTTCGGAAACTGGTGATGGTGAACGAGCCGACCGCCCAAGCGCACCCTCGGGTAAACTCAAGTGCCATGTATCGGTAATCTCGGTCAAAAGCGCAGGGGCTACTGAGCGAATCGCGCAACTAAAATCACCCCAAAAAGCTTTGAGCGCAGCACGCTGAGTAAACCAATCGCTGGAGCCCACGGCGCGCCGTTGCGGCGTCGCATACACTTTGAATTTTTTAAGCGGATCAGCAGCAAGATCAGCAAGTGCGTCATACTGGTGTTCACCAAAGGCATTAAGCAATTGCTTGAGCTCGATAATTTTATCTTTCTGGTCAGGAAGTTTACCAATAAATTCTTTGCACGAGGCCAAAACTTCAGCACTATTTTCGGGTATTTTTTGATCGGCAGAATCAAGAATTTTGCTAATCACATAGACACGTGTACCCATTAACTTGATCGTGCTCATAAATCGCTCAACAAGCACCCCATGTTGGATCTGCATTAATTGTGCCTGCATTGCCGCAACGCCTCTTGAGCACGCTTCTGCTTCTTCAGTTTGCGCACCAGCCGGATTTTGAACGATAGAAAGCGTACGCGATACTGCACCCCTCAGCGCATCGAGATCCTCACCGGCTGATTCGGACTTTTCCTCGGCTTTTGTTGTTACACTATCAGTCTGTATAAATTCATCCTGAAAGGCACGCATCGCAGGTGCCTCTGATTCCACAAGACCATCTGTCTGCGTACTTTTTTCTTGGCAATCAGCAGCCGATCGCTCAATAGAGAAAAGAGCATCCTGAGTCTGCGCACCAACTGATCTTCTTTCGCGCGTCTCAGCCGACGTTCGCATTCGTGGCGCCAAAAACAACCGCTGCAAGCGATCAAGTTCTGCGCGCTGCGATACCAGCGACTTTAATGCGTCCAACTCACCGGCAAGTTGCCACCAACTCCGATATCTCCGCGACTCCGGCTGAAGGGAGGTGATAAGTGGTTGCGCCAAATCTTTTTTGCGCGCAGCAAAACCGACATGCAGTAATACGTTAATGCGCAGTTTTTCGGATAAAAATGTTTGTTGATTGTGAAGAACTTCACGTTTTTGTGCTGCAAAAAGAGAACCGATCGTCAATGATATCATCAGTACAAGATACCCAAACGTACGTTTGACCATCGCGATTTAAATCCCCTGGTTGTTTTTAGCCCGGCAAGTAACCCGTCGCAACGCTAGCCGCTGAAGCAAGACCGCGAGCCAATTCTGCTGTTCTGGCTGCCGTTGACGCGCTTATCATGGGCGATTCAGGTGCGGTAACTTTCTCGGCAAGCATGCCCGTAAGTTTTGTCACGGCAGAAGGATCTTCCTGCGCCAACTGCTTAAACATAAGCCCAGCGATATCGGCTTCCGGCTGACTGGATGAGATTACCATTTTTGGCTCTGCAGCACCAGCTGGACTTGAAACGATCGGTTCAAAAGATTCCTGAAAAGCCGTTGTCGGCTCACCAATAGAAAGTTCTATGGGGCCACGTACCGGTGCAACCGGTACATCCGTCGATTCGGCTGCCAAGCGCTCGCGCGCCTCTCTAGGATTAAACCATTCAAACATCGTTGAAAGCTTGTTGATGACGCGCTGGGTAACGCCCGCTTCTGGGGCCTTTTGTGCAGGTCTGGCTTGTGCGGGGAAAACAGCTGGGCCGGGAAGTTCAGCGTGCACAGTTGGACGTGTAAGATCGGTAATTTTTTGATTTAGCCCCTCGATAGCGCTTTTTTGCGCGCGAACAACGCTGGAAAGCTGCCCAATACGTACTTTGTCGGTTATGTTGGATGGGCGCTGCACAGCAGCAAGTTTCTGTTGAATGAGCCCGGGTTTTACAAACATCTCTTCTATTCTTGCGCGCATGGCAGATTGCCGTAAATTGCTCATCTCTTTATTTTTTGCGGTGACCGCTGCTTCAAGTTTGGCGCGATCACTTTCAATTTTAGCGGCAGCTTGCCGTTGATCAGCGAGCACCTTATCGGCATCTGCCAAACGCTGATCTTTGGTGCGCATCTCAGCAGTTACTTTATCGATTTCCTGCTCGTGGCGCTTAACGGCGATCTCGAGTTCTTCGGCGCGCTTTTGGGCGATATCACGCTCTTGAGCCGCTTTTGCAGCCTGCACGGTATCGAGCCGGTGCTGTTCTTGCGCCCTCGCCGCCGCATCCGTTATTTCTTTTTCATGGATTTCTTTTTGGGTAACAGCCTCTTGCTCATGACGTTTAACGGCCGTCTCGAGTTCTTCAGCGCGCTTTTGGGCAATATCACGCTCTTGGGCCGCTTTTGCGGCCTGCGCGGTATCGAGCCGGTGCTGTTCTTGCGCCCTCGCCGCCGCATCAGTTATTTCTTTTTCATGGATTTCTTTTTGAGCAACAGCCTCTTGCTCATGACGTTTAACGGCCGTCTCGAGTTCTTCAGCGCGCCTTTGGGCAATATCACGCTCTTGGGCCGCTTTTGCAGCCTGCACGGTATCGAGCCGGTGCTGTTCTTGCGCCTTCGCCGCCGCATCAGTTGTTTCTTTTTCATGGATTTCTTTTTGGGTAACAGCCTCTTGCTCATGACGCTTAATGGCCGTATCGAGTACCTCAGCGCGCTTTTGGACAACAGCACGATCTTGGACAATTTGTTCTAAACGCTCTTTTAGATGCGCTGATTCTTGCGCGGTTTTGCTCATGGCATTTTTTGCTTCCTGGCAGCCTGTGCGTTCAGTCACAAGCAGCTTCTTAATCGATTGAGCCCGTTGGCGCAAAAGCTCCATGTTGCTATTGTACGAAAATTGTTGCGATCTAATCCGCTTGGCAAGCGCATCCATCTCGCGCTGAATATTTTTACGCATGGAAACAGCCCCTTTGCCAAAACGATCCCCAAGCTTTCTACGCACACTCCCATGGATCACCTCAGGCTGAAGCTTGCCAAGCGCTAAAAGACGCTCAACATCACTGCGCGCACTACGATAGGCATCGACGGCATCACCTGCCATCAAACCCGGTACGGAACAAAGGATAAAAAAGATACTGCGATATAATCGTGAAATAACCACCATTTCCCCTTTCAGGTCCATTTATTACAGTATACGCCAAATACCCACAAAGGTCAAGGAAAAATGCTAATTGAAAATTAGATGCCGAGCGCCAACCGAAGCGTAATTAAGACGGATTGCTCTCAGAAAGCACAAAAAAGAGGGGCCTCGCTTCCAGGCCCCTCTTTTTTAAACAAGCTACAAATTTAAATAGAAACACCCAGCTTAATCCAGGCGAGCCAACGGTTAGTTACCGTATTTGCATGTCCTGATTCATACGAACCACCGATACTGATAAATGTTGGATATTCAATATCTTTCCAGGCATATGACAATGCACCATAAATAATCTGCGACATACAGCCAGGATATGCTGCTGAATTTTCTTCGATATCGTCATTGGTGATAGCAATATACGTTGGAACTTTTGCGCCCTGCGTTTGGATATCAGGATTACCCAATGGGAAGTTATCAATATCAAAAACAGGAGAATTTGGTTTGGCAAGACTACGCGTATACGGCGTATTGACTCCGTTAGCCCACGCAGCCATCGCCGGAATACCTACGCGCTTGCTGCACTTGCCACATAAACAAATATCTTCGGCGTGGCGCATGAGCAAATTGGCACCACCTTCAGCGCTAAAACCACCCTCGTTGTAACGCAATGCAATGTTAATATCAATATTGTAGTGTGGATGCACTTCAACGCACATCGTCGTGTAGTTGATCAAGTAATCGAGATAGTCTGAGTTGCCTATAACTGCGTCATCTGCGGTCCAATCGGGCAGGAGCGCATCGGTTTTATAGCAAACCATGTAACGACTCCACGGTTTACCCTTTAAATCAAATGAACGTTTTTGCTTGTTTGGCACAAGATAGCGCAAAACCGACTCGCACAAGCACGTAACCGTACGCCCTTTTTTATCGTTCAACAATTCTAATTCGTTGTTGGAACCAAAAAGAAGCTCAACGTGCCCATTGTTGCCCAAAATTGGTTCAAATAAATAACGCGAACATGGTTTATTGCCGGTTGGAATTGTAATACCTACAAACCATCCGTGTAGACACTCTTCACTTTTATGCACGTCATAACCGAAGCGAGCCTCAACTTGCGGAACCCCGGTTTTACGCAGACATCTATTCGTCATACGGCCGTAGCAACGCTTGGTATTGCAATCGCCCATGGCGCTGATAAACGAACCAAACGCACCATCAGGCACATTGCCATTACCGGCATGAAGAGGGGTCTCGCACATATTTAAGCGATTTTCGATACGAACGACGGGTAGCGAGATATCAAACCAAAAATTGCGCGGCAAGCGTTGGAAGTAAGAAAAGCCAACGCCAAACGATCGCTGCTTAGGGCAAAAACGAACGCGGCTGGCATAGCTGAGTGGTGTCAGATTATCGATATCAACGGGAGCCGTCTGAATACCCAGGTTGTAAGCATTGATATCAACCGGTTGGACAAACGATGAGGTTGGAGCGTCGTCTTCAGCAACGATAATTTCGTAACCTTCATTGGGCAAGAAATACTTTGCAATTTTGTTTGCCTGTGTGGTTTCACCGCCAAAAACGGTGGCCTGCAATGATGCTCCGTGGCCATCCTCACGCACACTACGAAAATCTCTGAAGATTGATATCAGTTCAGGCCGTTCTACTTTATAGAGTGGTGGTATTGGTAAAAATGTAAGTCCATAAACGTCGGCAAAGAGCCGTGCCGCCGGCATTGAGATTAAAAGAACAAGCAGTAGCTTTCGCGCCATCATAATTATCCTTTCTTGATTGGCCAACAAAAAACCTACTCCTGTTCTACTACACTGAACAATGTAATGTAAACAAAAAGAAGAGGCAGTTTTTTAACTGCCTCTTCAAGAATAATCTAAAAAGAGTTATTTCGCAGATGCTGGTTGTGCTGGTTTAGAAGCTTCAGAAGTTGGAGTTTTTGATCCACGCAACCAACCGAACCAACGACGAGCCTCCGGTTGCGCTTGAGGTGCTACCGGCGTTGCTACAACAGGTTTTGGTTGTTGAACTACCGGAGTTACTGCTTGTGGCGTTGTTTCTGGTTTTGCTACTGGACTAACATTTTTTGACCAACGAAGCCAGTTAAACCAACCACCAACGGCTGCTTGCGCTTGAGGCGCTACCGGTGTTGTTACAGCAGGTTTCGCTTCTGGTTGCACGGCATAGAGCTCTTGCAATTCTTGAGTGAGACCTTCCAAGCTAGCAAAGATTCTTTGCGAAGGAAGCGTCACTTTTTGTTCGACCAACTTACCATTGGCATCTTTTGCAAATACCTTGTTACCATTGGCATCTCTAGCCGATACCTTGATAGCATCATACTGCTTTTCGCCATTTTCAGCCTTCTTCAGGTTGACCTTGAGGCCCGGTTCATAAACCATAACATCGGCATAGTCATCAACGAGCTCATTGAGTTTAGCAACAAGCCGGGCATTGTTGGCCATGAGAGTCGCATTGAGACGTTGCGATTCGGAAAGACGAGCATTAACTTGTTCAACCTGATCATGGTTGGTACGTTGCAATTCAGCGAGACGAACGTTAGCCTGATCAAGCTGATTATGCAATGCACGGTCGCCGTTTTCTAAGCAAACGCCGCGATGCATGGCACGGCTAAACGAATCGTTAACATTTTGCAATTCAGCATTTTTAGCGTTCAACTCTTGAACTTTAGCATTCAACAAGCGGTCTTTTTCGCTGACGCTATTGGTCAACGCAGCCACTTGTTGCTCAGCATTCTGCAATTCGGCGGTTTTTACGTCCAATTCTTGAACTTTGGCATTCAGCAAGCCGTCTTTTTCGCTGACGCTATTGGTCAACGCAACCACTTGCCGTTCAGTATTCTGCAATTCGACGTTTTTCGCGTCCAATTCTTGAACTTTGGCATTCAGCAAGCCGTCTTTTTCGCTGACGCTATTGGTCAACGCAGCCACTTGCCGCTCAGTATTCTGCAATTCGGCGTTTTTAGTGTCCAATTCTTGAACTTTAGCATTCAACGAGCAGTCTTTTTCGCTAACGTTATCGGTCAGCGTAGCCACTTGCCGCTCACTATTTTGCAATTCAGCGTCCTTTGCGCTCAACTCTTGGCCTTTAACGACCATGGCTCGGTTAACTTCAGCTAATTTGGCATTTTTGGCCGTCAATTCTTGCGTCTTGGCAACCAAAGCCTTATCAAATTTAGCCAACTCGGCCTTCTTGTGTTCATTTACTTTGCGCACGATAGCACCAACGCCACGTACACCCTTGAAAGAAAGGCCCTTCACGCGCTTATCTGACGATTTCTTCAAAGAGGCAAGCGTAGCTTGTAACTTTGAAACGGCACCTTCAAGCCCAGAAATATTTTTTTGAGCTATCAACGCCTTCACTTGCGCATTAAATTGCCCAATAGTCTTGGCAATTTGATCTACCTTTTTCACTTGTTTTGCTGGAGCTGGTTTTTTGACCGGCTTAACCGCTTTAGGTTGTGCCGCCGACAAACCAAATCCGCTCAACAAAAGAACAGGCAATAATATCTTCTTGTACATAAGAAACCTCCAGTTTGTACAATTAAACTTCGGAAACTTAAACCGCATTACTTTACCCCCCCAAAAGGGAGGCTTTTCACGCCTATTTAAAGGTTCCTGCCATTACAATATACAGAATATACTAATTAAAAAAAATTGCAAGTTTATTTTAACTGAAAATAATTTTCCAACGAGAGGAAGTATTCCTGCGCCAGATGGTTTTTGGGGAAATGCGGCCCCAAATAGCGCTGCCATTCGGCGCATCCGACCGCAACCTAAGGCACCAGCGCCCCGTGGGCAGGCAGGACAAGCGAAAGTAAGATTGAGAGCCGGCAGGTAGGAATTTAGACTGCCCCCTTCGACAAGCTCCCGCCGCCGCCACGGCTATGGCGCCAGCCAGGCGTAGCTTAGCATTTCTTCGAAGAAATACCTGCGTAAGCGAAGACTGGCGCGCAGGCAGGGAGAGCGGGGGAAATTTAGCCTGTGTACCCTTCGGTAAACTCAGGATGCATGGGAAATAAGAGATTTTCGTAGGAAATGGTGGAGCGCTAGGCGTACGGAATATAACCATCACACAAACCGCTCACCATGGGCCATATCCCGCTCATTCTGCCCGATACCGTCCCCGCTCATTCTGAGCTTGTCGAAGAATGTCGTGCCCCGGCATGCGGGCCGTAGAAAACACCCTAATCAGCCAAACCGAACTGTTTTAAAAGGGCATCAACGGTAGGTTTGCGCCCCAAAAACCGCTCAAGCAACAATTCCGGATCAACAGCCCCGCCCTTGCCCAAAACTTGGTCAACAAACTTCTTGCCAACGGCTGGATTGATCAACCCCTGCTCTTTGATGGCCGAAAAGAGGTCCAAAGCAAACACCTTCGACCATAAATAACTGTAATATTTGGCGGCATAGCCCGTCAGATGCCCAAAATTGGCCGGCAGATGCACGGCGTCATCCCAGGCGATATAAGGCTCATCGACCGACCGCATGATATCGACATATACCCGCTGAATATCCTTCTTACCCTCAGCATGGAGCCGCAACGAAAGCAGCGTCTTGCCCAGTTGATCAAGCATAAACAAGCCCGCATCAAAACGGTCAATAGCGCCCAATGTCGCAATCATATCGTCGGACAACGGTTGACCGCTACGATAGTGCTTGGAAAGCTTTTTAAGAATACCCGGCTCTTTAACCCACTGCTCAAACATCTGAGAAGGCATTTCGACAAAATCACGCTTGACGCTTGTGCCAGAAAAACTAAACATGCGTGTCGCCCCAACCATACCATGCATGGCATGGCCGAATTCGTGGAAAAACGTTTCCACATCGGCAAATTTGAGCAAGCCCGGCCTATCCGTCGTTGCGTGCGGAAAATTGGCAATAATGGCAATAACAGCCGGACAAAGCACGTCACCCTCTTTTTGTGCTGATACCACATCAATCATACAGGCATGCGAATACTTGTTGGGGCGGGGGTATAAATCAAATAATAAATAACCGCGCAGGCGCCCCGCATCGGTATCGTAAACGGCAAAACAATACACAGATTCATGCCATAAGCCCGCACAGGTAACGCGCTCAAAGCGCAACCCTAAAAATTGCTGATAGATCGCACAAATAGCGTCGATAACGTGATCAACCGGAAAATACTCTGAAAGCAACTGGTCGTTAAGCTGCAAATGCTTTTGTTTGTAGTACTCTTTGACGTATGCAACATCCCACGGCTGTAAAACACCATCAGCGGCCAACGTAATGCCCTGCGGTAAATCGCCCAGCCACGCGTTGAATTCTTGGGCGCGCTTACGCTCTAATTTGGGCCGCAGTTCGCCTAAAAACGCCTCAACGGCCTGCGGTTGCTTGGCCATTTCGCTATCTAAATCGTAGGAGGCAAAATCAGGAAAACCAAGCATCTTTGCTTTTTGGTCACGCAACGTAATAATCTCATCAAGCAGCTTGTAATTTGCGGGATACGCACGATTATTAAATGCTTCATGCACACGCTTGCGCGTTTGGCTATTGCGCGCGAATTTGATCACGGTTTTGGCCGTGGGATAATCCATCGTAACCAAAAAGTTACCCTGCCCGTCTTTTGCCAAATGCTCTAGAACGCTGGCCGGCACACCTTCAAGCTCGGCCTCCGAACAGGCAACACGCGTAGCATCCGAAGAAATATTTTTATCAAATTGCAGCGAAAGCTCGCTTATTTTGTTGGTTAACGCAATAACCGCAGCAAGCCGATCATCGGGTAATAGCATACCATTGCGCTTGAAATCGCGCATGAGTTCCTGGTTAAAATACTGCTGCTCATCATCGAGCACTTCAGTTTTACTGTTACCATCGATGTACGTCTGAATGGCCTTAAAAAGATCTTTATTTTGGAGCACGTGCTTTTGCACAAAGGGGTTAAGCTCGAGTAATGCATCAAAACAGGCCTGACGAACTGCCGCATCCGGACTTACTTCATTAAGCACCTCAAGCGGCGCCATCAGGCGCTTGGCCGTACGTAAAAGCGTGTCATACGCCTGCATAGTATTAGCAAATGTGCGGCTTTCAGCGGAAATATCCAGTATCGTTTGAGTATCATCCAGTATTTTTGTTTTAAGCACAGCAGTGCGCGTTTCCACCTGCTTCACCGTTGATGGAAAAAGCGTAACAACATCGGCAATATCGGCTATGGAACACACAAAAATATCCTTCGGTTGATTGTTTTTGATACACGAACAAGAACAGAACAAAAAACTGATAACCACACAAAACTTTTTCATATACAAAACTCCAAAATCTCGCCTTGTATATCGTAATCGCAACAATAGTTTTTGTAAAAAAATGGCGCGAAAACCGATGGATTAATCCGTAGATTTTAATATCTGCAGTTCATTGCGTAGTTTAATCGCCAATTCAAAATCAAGATTTTCTGCAGCCTGGCGCATATTTTGCTCAAGCTCGACCATGCGTTTAATGCGCGCATTTTTATCCAGGCGCGTACTGCGGCTGCCATGTTTTTTGTACGCTTTAGCGGCTGCAAGCGGTGAGCCGGTGATACTTTTAACGACTTCGCGGGTAACGGTGCGCGGTTGAATCCCGTGATCTTTGTTATAGGCTAGCTGCAAGTTACGCCGACGCGCTGTTTCATCCATAGCAACACGCATCGATTCGGTAATCTTATCGGCATACAAAAGCACTTTGGCCTCGCTATTGCGCGCAGCACGGCCGATCGTTTGTATTAATGAGCGGCGATCGCGCAAAAAACCTTCAATATCGGCGTCCATGATCGCCACGAGCGCAACCTCGGGCAGATCAAGGCCTTCGCGCAATAAGTTTACGCCGACCAAACAATCAAAAACGCCCAAACGCAATTTTTGCAAAATATCAGTTCGTTCTGGTGTTTTAATCTCGCTGTGCAGATAACACACTTTAATCTGGTTATTTTCAAGATGATCGGCCAATTCTTCGGCCATCTGCTTGGTCAAAACAGTTACTAAACAGCGAAAGCCTCGCTTGGCCGTCTGACGAATATGCTCAATTAAATCGTTCACCTGGTTCACCCGGCTGCGCACCTCAACAACTGGATCAACCAATCCGGTTGGACGAATAACTTGTTCGACAACGCCTTGGCTCTGCGCAAGCTCATATTGGCCAGGGGTGGCTGATACAAAAATAACGTCACGCAAATACTTTTCAATTTCATCAAACTTGAGCGGACGGTTATCCAAAGCCGAAGGCAATCTAAAACCAAAATCAATCAGCGATTGTTTGCGTGAGCGATCGCCTGAATACATACCACCAAGCTGCGGGACAGCAATATGCGATTCATCGATGATGCACAAAAAATCTTCCGGAAAAAAGTCAAATAAACAAAATGGCGCTTGTCCGCCGGCACGGCCGTCAAAGTGGCTGGAATAATTTTCGATGCCATTACAATAGCCATATTGCTCCAAAAGCTCTAAATCGTGCGCAACCCGGCGCCCAATACGATCTTGATAAAGCGGATTAGCCATTTTGGGCAACCACTCATTAAGTTCACGCTTAATGCTCATAATCGCTGAATTCTTTTTATCTTGCGTAGTTACAAAGTGTTTGGCAGGAAAAACAATCGTATGATCAACGCTCTCGATAACGGTATTATGCTGGCGATCGACCCAGGCCATATGTTCAATCGTATTGCCAAAAAACTCTATGCGCAGCTTATGCGCGGCGTAGGGCGCCTGGATTTCAACAGTATTACCCACAACCTGAAACGTTCCCGATGCTCGTTGGACATCGTTACGTTCGTATTGGATAAAAATCAATTTGTGTAACAAATCGTTACGAGAAATCTTGTCACCAATATTAATCGGCAGCGCTAACTCACGATAAGCGGTTGGGTCACCCAACGAATAAATACACGAAACAGAAGCAATCATAATCACATCACGGCGGTTCATTAACGATGCCGTTGCTTCAACGCGCAAACGCTCAATCTCGCGGTTTACTTTGGTTTCCTTGGGAATATAAATATCCTGTGCCGGCAGGTACGATTCAGGCTGGTAAAAATCGTAATAGCTCACAAAATAACAAACTTTATTGTGCGGAAAGAATTGGTAAAACTCTTCGTATAACTGCGCGGCAAGCGTTTTATTAGGCGATAAAATAAGCACGGGCCGATCTTGCCCAGCAATCACATTAGCTAACGTAAACGTCTTGCCCGAACCGGTCACACCCATGAGCGTTGAGCGCCCGGGACGCTGGTCAGAGAGCTGGGCAATAGCGCCCGGCTGACTGCCAGCAGGCTGATACGGTGAAACAAGTTTAAATAACGACACGTTTTTAACCCCCTTGGCAAGAACCAATCGCGCAATCGCAATATATGAACGGGCGAATACCAGTTCTTTTATTAGAGTATCACAAATGGCTTATTTTGGCCAAAAAACCAGACTTTTGAGGTAAGCTTTAGAAGAACGCCAAAAGTTTTTAAAAGCAGGTAAAAAATATGAACAAAGGTAAAAGTTATAACAATTTACTCATTAAATCACTCAAAAAGCCTCAAGAAGCGGTTGCTTACTTAAATGCTGCTTTGGAGGAATGCAAAGATGGCAGCGTAGAATCTCAAAAACTTCTCTTTATCGCCTTTAAAAATGTCGCGCTCGCACAGGGCGGTTTTTCAAATCTTGCAACCAAGACAGGTCTAGGCCGTGAAAGCCTCTATAAAACGCTGTCAAAAAGGGGTAATCCAAAACTAACCACCTTAACAACATTGATCAGCGCAATGGGTTTTGACTTAAAAATAAGTTTGCCACAAAAACGCTAGAGCTTTCCCAAATGCCACCATTTTGTTATAGAGCAAATCACGCCTATTGAGAACAAAAAAAGGGAGCGGTAAACCGCTCCCTAAAAAATTACTTTGAACTGCGTTACTTAACTTTTGAAAGCAACGTCATTAATTCGCAGATCTGCGCTTCACTGAGCACGTTAACCACATTTGGATCAGCCAAAACATCTTTGCATAGGCTATATGGATTAGAGGTTGCAACCACGCGGCTTAATGGCGTTTGGTTAAACCAACGAGCTAATTTAAGCAACCCGTAAGATGAACCGCCAAACACAGCACCCCTGAGCACATCGTACGGCAAAATGTACTTTGCAAAATTGGTTAAGTGAAGTTGGCCGGGAAGGAATGCGCCGCTCGTCAAGGACGAAACTTTTGCATCATATGCACCTTTCAAGTAAGACGCATATCCTTCGTCCAATGCATTATGTGCAATGTAGACAGTGCACAAAGCAGCGCCTGCAGCGCACACCATTGCAGCTAGCGCGGCTTTTTTAAAACGAGGACGCTCCGCTTCAGCCAATTTGATAGCTAAACCAAAGTCGGAAGCGTTAGCAAAAGAACGACCGCCTGATAAAACAGCCGGATGGCTGGCGACAAATGCACGAGCAAAATCAGCACAGTTTTGTGCGTTAATTTTAACAACATCCGCTCGCAGCGGCGCAAGCATCGCCACCACAGCCAGCAATCCAAAGAAACACGACTTACGTACCATGAAAATCCCTTTCACTAAAAATTAACTCATTGCAGTATATGATGCCCTAATACCAAAAAATGTCTATCAAAAAGTAGGATTTTTGCCCGAAGTTAGGCGCATTTACACGTTCCGGCGTATTTTTTCGTTGGCAATATCACAAAAACTTGGCAGCCAAAATCAATACGCCGGCACCGATTGCCAAATAATTCGGCTTGCGCGGCCATATACCGCTCCTGGCAATTCCAAGAACATTTATTCCATACCCTACCTCAATAAACGGCATTTCTTGCGCCCATTTTACCCGCTTGGCAGCAGCCCACGCGCGCAATTCATCGAGAACCCGCGCATCAAAAAGTCCGGCCAACTCCGGGCAAACAAGCACGCGTTCAACCAACAAAAAATCGTCAAAATTTTTCAGCGCCTGACGCACCATGATACGATCACTACGCTTGCCCTTCCCCGCGCGCAAAGCGCAACCAGAAGCCCGTTGCACCAAAAAACGTAACACCTCTCCCAAACAAGAAAAATCATCTTTGTTCTTTTCAATGGCTTCTTGACTTTTTGCAAGAGCTTCTAAATCTCCAGCAAGCGTTTTTTGAGCTTCTTCAAGACCTTTTCGTTCATCACCCAATGCCGAACAGCCTTTCCAGGCAAAAATGGCCATCACGGCATATGCAAGCGCTCCCTTCCAAGCCATTTGATAATCGGCATCTTCTTTGGCATAAATCTGCTTAATCTTTTTTGAAAGTTCTGCCGCGCGTGCTGATAAAAAATCAGCGCTACACGATGGCGCAACTTTTTGCATGGCCAGGCAGCTACTCGTTACCACCAAAGAAGCAAAAAAAACGAGACAACGCATATTAAAATTTTCTTTAAGAAGGCTCAACCGTTAACCCAGCAACGGCACACATACCATCAAGTACGGCATCACCGGGCATGGCAGCTTGGCACCACGTATCAATTAAGACCGGATTATCCAATAATAACTGTTTTAAACATACCGGGCACAACCCTTTCCCAACGCGCTTGCCCGTTTGATAATCGGTTGCCTTAATTCCAAGACGCCAAGAACTGTACCCCAGGGCCGTTGCAGCGCACAGACGGGAGAATGCGCCACTCCGCCGAGCGAAGAAATTAAACATGCCTGAAGCGCCAAATTTGACCGCATAAATTGCACAAAACGCGGCCGCCGGCAGATATAAATAGCGTTTTTCTTGTTCATCCTGCACCGTCTTTGCCAGCACGCTTGCATCATGCAAGCACTGCCCATGATGGGTCGCCTTGAAATATGGCAAAAGCCCTATTCTGGGAAAGCGCGGCACGGGCGAAACTTTTTGTTCTTGTGGTATGGGTTCTGGCTTGGCCGACTCACGGGCCACGGGCGCAACAGGTGCCGCTGGAGCTGGGGGCGTCACTTCTTTTTCAGAAACTGGCGGGACTTGTTGAACAACAGGAGCCTGAATAACCACGGATTGAGCAGTGGCCGGCTCCATCGCCAAACACCGGCATGTACCACTAATACCCAAAATGAACATCGTTATATGTGCACGCGTTGCCATACTTTTCCTCGTATTTTTAAAGATAAAATCTGGGTATCATTATGGACAAAGAACGAAAAAAATCAATCGATTTCAGCGTATATCACGTTACAATCAGCCACTTATTTGCGCATCCAAAAACAATTTTGTCCAATCAATACGCCATAACGGTCTAACCGACTTCATATCTGGCAAACACAAAGCGCACAACCACGGCACCGTCGTACGTCGCGGATCCGGCTTATGTGCACGTTGCAAAACCGCACTCGTCATAACCGGACCAAGCGAATCAAAACTAGGTGAACGTTCAATCCGCCGCTTCTGCCCGCCGGCATTCAAGCTCATAACCGTGGCGGCAATCAACACAAACATTATTTTTTTCATAAATCCCCTCAACTTAATTAAATATCTGCAAGTCCCTCACGCATGCCACGCAGCAATTCTGGATGCAAGCACGCGCAGGCTTCCTGGTTTACCACAATGTGTTTGGCGATGTGTGGCATCGCACGCGATACAAACGCTCCGCGGCTGTAAAGACTATGCCAAGCTGCCGTCATGAAAAAAGCGGTAAGTGCAGATATGAGCACGGCGCTATCCAGGTAGATCGGCCAATAGTTCGCCTTGGAAAATATATCGCTCTGAACGTCTTGTATTTTTCTCAAGTCACACGCAACGGCGTATCCGGCTTTTGCTGCCGCTGCAGCAAAAAACAATTTGTAGAAAAATTTTGGTCCGAAATAACCCGTTTTTGCCTGACAAAAAGTATTGAGCTGCTGCGCAAAACCGACTATTGGTACCGATCGATTTTTATCAGAATTCACCGCACTCGATTTTGGCTCCATGGCACCAAGCCCGCCCCCACCAATGGTACTTGCTAAACAAAACACCGCAAATACTACGCTCTTCATGAACTACTCCCCATCACTTTGTTCTATCGCTTCCTGTACAAGCAAAGCCCTCACGCAACCCGCGCAATAAATCTTGATCTAACGATTTGCAGGCATTTTCGTCGGCAAGAATACGCACAACCATATCCGGCTCCTCGTGGGCAAAAAAACGCCCCAGCCTAGCGCGCTGTACCCCAGATGTCGCCAGCGCAAAACCAACCAAAGATGCCAGTATTAACGTGCCATCTATACCAATGGTCCAGTTACTCCTATCGTCTTTTTTTACTTCCTGCACAATATCACAGCCAAGTTTAACCATAAGCGCCGCCATGAATGTCTGGAAAAAACTGCCGGTTGAAACAGCAGAAACCTGCCTGTGGCAAAAAGCATTCAATTGTTCGGCCAACTCTACGGCCGTAGGCGCCGGTTTTTCTTGTTTTACGGTCTCTTTTGGCGCATCGCCCTGTGGCACCTTAATTTGTACCGTTGACCCCAATTCTACGCGCATCATCGCATCAAGGCGACTGCCACCGCTTCCCAAAAGAAGCGCTACCCATACCAATTTCTTCATAAAGCACTCCCAACTAAAATTATTTGTATTATGGAAACAATAACGACAAAAAGCAAGCGCCCAAAGCCATTTTTTGGATAAAAAACGCAATTCTTGCATTTTCATGAGCCAATCAAATAAAATTAACAATAGAAATAAAAAGGGGTTGCGCAATGACACCTGTATTTAAGAAATATATAAGCTTTTTAGGCATTCTGACATGCATGGTGTGGCATACCAATCAAGCAATTATTGTTTTTACTTATAAACAACCAGAAACCGTAACCATCAATAAAGTAGATTTATCCCTGACCGCCGATAAAGTTGATGATTTCTTGGTTACCGACCTTGATTATTTTTCAACCAGTGGCCCCTTCGGAACAAAAACCCATGCTGAAAAATCCAAAAAGGGCGAAACAGAAAAAGAACCGCAAAAAATCGTAGAGCCACCCTGCACTGATTGGTATTGTACACCATACGCAAGAGAATCGTTCACTAAGCTTGAAAAACCTAAACCAGTCAAAAAAGACATATCAATCGACAACGAATTCGAGTACGGAAAATTATTTAATCAAACAGTTTCTGCACCAACCAACTACAAGTTCTTTGAAAAAGACTCATTTAACCTGCTTTCGCGCGCTAGCTTTGAGCTCACTTACCGACCATCAGATTTCTACACGACAACCGACTTGTTTAAAACCGACCCACAACTCAATTCTATTATCGATTACTACGTCAATGGGCAAAAGATGGAACCGGGAGAAACGCTTTTTGCTTACCAGCAAACCGCTTACTTGGAAGTCGTGCGTAAAGATGAAGTCTCTTTTGGTGGTAGTTACTCTCAAACACCTTCTGTCTATCAGATTACCTGCCCGGCTGGTCGCCGCGTTGAATTTGACGTCTCTGAAATTGAAGGCCTGCCAACCTACCACATCACCACACGAACAAAAGGCTGCAATATCACCCTTACTGGATATGTTGGTGCCGCGTTTGCTGGATAAATGCGAACGAACAAAATTTGACGATCAGTCAAAAAAACGCTACTATTAAAGCGATTATCGTGTATGTGTAACCTTGTAACCTCTTAGCTTTCTACAGCCGTTAAGAGCTTGTGCTTATTTTCAATAAGCACCGATCGGTTCAGGAGTTTTTTCTTTATGCCTAAAAAAGTGCTTAAGCCAAGTCAATTTGGCAAAGCGTACGTACCATTCGAAACGGACGTTGTACTCAGCGGTGAACAGTCGCAGGAACTCAACCAGTTATATGAAGCTGCCAGCGTTCATATCAGAGCAGGCAAACTGATTAATGGCAAAGTTCTCGCCGTTGACCAAGGCGGCGTTCTTGTTGATATCGATTATAAATCAAACGGTTTGATCCCGGCCTATGAATTTGGAGAACATGAATTACGCGCACTTAAACCGGGCGCCATCATTGATGTTATTATTTCTGAAATTGAAAATGCCGAAGGAACCGTAAGCCTTTCTTACGAACGCGCCAAGGCGCTTAAAGCGTGGGAAAAGATTACCAAACTTCACGAAGAGGGCAAACCGGTTGAAGGTATTGTTACCCAAACAGTTAAAGGCGGCTTGAGCGTTGATATCGGTGTCCCTGCATTCTTGCCAGGATCGCAGGTTGATATCCAACGCGTGGTCGACTTCGACCAATATATCGGTAAATCTATTATCGCTGAAATTATTAAAATTAATAAAAAACGCGGCAACGTAATTATTTCCCGCCGCAAGTATTTGTCTGAGGAACGCGCATCGGCTCGTAAAAAGGCCATGGAAACCTTACAAGAAGGCCAAGTTCTTCAGGGCGTCGTCAAAAACATCACCAATTACGGGGTGTTTATTGATATCGGCGGCGTCGATGGATTACTGCATATCACCGATATGACCTGGGGCCGCATTGCTCACCCAAGTGAAGTTGTCAGAATCGGCGAAACCGTTACGGTTAAGGTTTTATCAATCGATAAAGATAACGGCAAAATTTCGTTGGGCATGAAGCAGCTCACCGACAATCCTTGGAGCACCCTCGATCCTAAAATCCAAATCGGCTCAAAAATCAAGGGACGTATTGCCAGCATTACGGATTACGGACTTTTCGTTGAAGTCAAAGAAGGCGTGGAAGGGCTTGTTCACATTTCTGAAATTTCGTGGACCAGCCGCGTTGATAACCTCAACGCTCTATACAAAGTCGGCGACATGATCGATGTGTACGTGGTATCCCTCGATAAAGACAATCGCCGCATGTCATTGAGCGTTAAACAGCTGCAAGATGATCCATGGAAATCAGTTAATGAAAAATTCAAGGTCGGCCAAGTAATTAAAGGCGCTATCTCCAACGTTACCGATTTCGGTATTTTTATCCAGCTGATTCCGGGCGTTGATGGCTTAGCACACGTTTCAGACTTGTCATGGACTGAACATATTGATCATCCATCACATCTGTATAAACGCGGGCAAGACGTAGAAGCCGTTATTTTAAATATCGACGAAGCCAATAAAAAAGTTTCATTGGGTATCAAACAATTAACGCCAGATCCACTCGAAGCATTTGCCAAAGAACATGCAATTGGGTCGCTGGTTGAAGGCGAAATCACCAAGTTCACCAACATTGGCGCTTTTGTCAAAATTGCCGACGGCATTGAAGGATTAATCCACAACAGTGAATTAGCAATAAAGAACGGCAAAAAAGAAACCAAGACTGGCGAACCGCTTGAAATTGGCATGAAACGGCAGCTTCGTTTGATCAATATTAACTTGGAAGAACGCAAAGTCGATCTTTCAATCCATCTTGATGAACAAGCCGAACGTATTGCCAAAGAGCCTAAGATCCGCGCCAAGAAAAAAGAATCTGCGGCTCCTATGCCTAAGGCCAAGAACCAATTACAATTGGCTCTTGAACGGCTTGAATCACGCGAAGATATTGAAGAACAATAATCAATCATCACTGAAAGTTAGTTATGGCAAATAAAATGGAACACACACTCGGCATTATAAAGCCGGACGCGGTAGCTCAGGGACATACCGGCGATATCATTAGCATGCTCGAAAAACAAGGCTTCACCATAGACCGCATGGAAAAGGGGCTTATTGGCAAAGAATATGCCGCAATGTTTTACGATGTGCATAAAGATAAGCCATTTTTCAATGAGCTTGTCGATCACATTTCATCCGGCCCTATCGTAGTTATGGCGTTACGCAAAGAAAATGCCATTGCCGATTGGCGTAAACTTATGGGAAGCACCAATCCAGCAGGCGCCGAAGAGGGCACTATTCGCAAGAAATTTGGTACCAACATCGGCAAAAATGCCGTCCATGGTTCCGATTCTCCTGAAACGGCTGCGCGCGAACTGATGATTTTCTTTGGCGGTGAACAACACAAAGAATCCAAAGACGATTCTTGCGCATGCGGCTGCACCCAGGAGGGTGATGAGTGCCCAGAAGGCAAGGGTTGCGAAGATTGCCCATGCTGCCACGATTGTTCCGGTTGCCATAGGAAATAACTACTTTTATTAAAGCAAAAGTCCCCGTCATTTCGATCATGAAATGACGGGGACTTTTAGTTTTCTTACGCTATTATTTTTTAAGATTCTAAGGGCTCTGACGATTTCGATTTTAGTTCATCGCGTTTAGTGGCAACCTGATCGAGTACACCATTAATAAATTTGTAGGCATCTTTTTCAGCAAAATCTTTGGCCAATTCAATAGCCTCATTGATCACAATATTTGACGGGGTATCGGTGAAGAGCAATTCCCAAACGCCGATGCGCAAAATAAGCCGCGTACAAATACCCAGGCGGCTTAAGCGCCAGTTTTCAAGCACTGATTGGATGCTCGCATCTAAATATTCGCGCTTATCAATAATTTCTTGGGTCACGTGTGCGATATGCCCATCGGCAGGAACTTTTTGGTCGTAGCCACGATTAAGATTTTCAATAGCAGTCGATAATGGCTGATCGTATTCGTAGCCCTCAATAATATAAAGCAAATGAAAAATCAGAGAGCGCATCTGGGTGCGCGTATAGCCACCTTCAACAATTTCTGATAATCCGAGCGTTTCGTTTTCACCGGCCATAAAAACCTCCCCCTAACATACCCATCTATTTTTTCACGCGTTCAACGTACTTGCCGTCGCGCGTATCGATTTTAATCACATCTTCTTCGTTAACAAAGAGCGGAACCTGTAGAATCATCCCTGACTCAAGTGTTGCCGGCTTAGTCGCTGCCCCTTGAGCAGTGTCGCCTCGCACCCCTGGTGGAGCTTCGACTACTTTAAGCTCCATGAAAATCGGCGGCGTAACTTCAATAGGCCGATCGTTAAAATATAAGATTGAATAAGCCGAACTTTCTTTTAAGTATGGCAACACATCTTCAAGATATTTTTTGGATATAACGATTTGATCGTAAGTCTCTTGATCCATGAAGTGATAATCATCGCCTTCATGATAGAGATATTGCATGTCTTTGTGCTGTAAATCGGGAACTTCAAACTTTTCTTCAGTACGGAACGTTTCCTCATACGTAGAACCCGTGATCATGTTACGCATTTTGGTGCGCATAAAGGCGCCACCTTTTCCTGGTTTTACGTGTTGATAGCCCACCACGATGTGTGGCTCGTTTTTATAGAGAAACTTTGAACCTTTACGAAAATCGCCAGCACTTATCAAGAAACTTCCTTTACTTGCAGACACCAAACCGCTTGCCCAAACCCCCAGCACTATTTTAAGTATAAAAAATAGTGCCAAAAGCGTCAAATTGGGCATCCAACACGGCTATTTTTTGGTATACTAAATATTAGGTAAACGATATGTATGATAAAGAGCTTTACTCCCTGATATCGCAAGAAAATGACCGACAAAAGCGGGCGATTAATTTGATCGCCTCAGAAAATATCGCTCCATACGAAGTGCGCCGCGCGCTCAGTTCAGTTTTAACGAATAAATACGCTGAAGGGTACCCGGGAAAACGGTACTACGCCGGGTGCGAAGTAATCGATCGCATTGAGCAAGTGGCCATCGATCGGGCAAAACAACTTTTTGGTGCCGAACATGCCAATGTCCAGCCGCACTCAGGAACACAAGCCAATATGGCTGTATACCAGGCAATGCTCAAGCCTGGCGATACTATTTTGGCCATGCATATGCTGAGCGGCGGGCACCTTTCTCACGGCTCTCCGGCCAATTTTTCAGGCAATCTCTATCGCTTTATATTTTACGGCGTTGACCAGGCAACCGAACGGCTTGATTATGAAGCGATTGAAAAGCTTGCACTCGAACATCGCCCAAAGCTTATCGTCGCCGGCGCTTCAGCGTATTCACGCGCCATAGATTTTGAACGTTTTGCGCATATCGCCCAAAAAGTTAGCGCCTATCTGATGGCAGATATGGCCCACATCGTCGGATTAGTAGCCGTAGGATTGCACCAAAACCCCACCCCCTACGCTGATTTTGTGACGAGTAGCACGCAAAAAACGTTGCGCGGCCCACGTGGTGGGTTTATTTTATGCAAAAAACAGCATGCTTGCGCTATCGATAAAGCTGTCATGCCCGGCATTCAGGGCGGCCCATGCATGAACGTTATCGCGGCAAAAGCCATCGCTTTTGAACTGGCCAAATCGCCAGCTTTTAAAAAATATCAAGAGCGCGTTATCGCCAATGCCCAGGCGATGGCTGACGAACTATCCAAGCGCGGCTATCGTATCGTCAGTGGGGGGACGGATAATCACCTCTTTCTCGTTGATCTACGCCCACAGGGGCTGACCGGCAAACAAGCCGAAGAAATTTTGCAAAAAGCCGGTATTTTAGTTAACCGCAACGCAATCCCCGGCGATCAGTTATCGCCGCTCGTCGCCAGCGGCATCAGGATTGGCACGCCAGCTGTGACTTCACGCGGCATGACCGAGAAACAAGCGCGCCGCATCGCCAGACGCATTGCTCAAATATTGACGAACGCCCGTGTTTAAAACGCATTACCCCATTATCAAAAACATAGTCATGTATTCCATCGGCGCCGTTGTTTTGCGCAGCATGACTGCTGTCACGGCCCTTTTGGTACTTCATGTGCTCACACCGGCAGAATTTGGTTTGTTAGCGCTCGTCAACACGGCGTTGCGCATTGTTCCCGTTTTTTTGGGGCTTGGGCTGCGCCAGGCATTCTGGCTTGAGTATTTCCACAAAACTCCTCACGAACGCAAACACGTGCTCAATACGATCATGGTTATTTATCTATGCGTTGCCATTCCGCTTCTTGCGCTGGGATTTTTACACGCGGACACGATTAGTCACTATCTCTTTATCAATCAAGCAAATCGCACTATTATTGCGCTTGCGCTCGGTTATTGTTTTTTACAATTTTTTTCAGAACTTTTTTTGCAAGTTTTACGCTACCAAATGCGCGCGCTGTTCCTGGCAAGCATACAGCTGGGTGCAGCAGCGGTGACCATTATCGCTAATCTACTTTTTGTTTTTTATTTTAACTGGGGCGTTACCGGCGTTATTGGCGCCAACACGCTGGGTATTTTTAGCATCGTCGTCATCGCAGCAACCAAATACTTCATCAATGGCGCTCATCGTTTGATCAAGCTGCAAGACATGCCTACAAACGCCAAAAGGCTTCTTATTTTGGGATTTCCGTTTATTCCCAATATTGCCCTTTCCTGGCTTCTTTCGGCCGGCAACCGCTGGATACTGGCATATTTTACCTCGATGGAGCTGGTGGGTATTTACGCACTTGCCGATATGGCTGGACAAATATTTGTTATGTGTGCGTTAGAACCAGTAGCCAACGCCTATGTCCCTTACATGCTCGAGCAATACGCGGCACACAAAGAGCCCATAAACACCATTGAACACAGAAATACGCGCACCATGTGGTGGGCCATGGTTGGGGCGGGAGTACTGATCACCCTAGGAACATGCATGGCATTTATGATTGGTCCATATATCTTGCCTGCAGCCTACCAACAGGCGCTGCGCTACGTCTGGTTTATTTTGTTCGCCAACATTTTCCTGTTGGGAACGTATTTCAGTTCGTGTTCGCTCGTTTTTGCTAAAAAATCGTGGACTATTTTATGGCTTAATGCCGTCGCCGCCGGAACTAATATTGGACTCAATATTTTACTCGTGCCCATTTTTGGTATCAGTGGCTGCGTAGCCGCACTTATCGGATCATACGGACTCTTTTTCTACCTCAATCGGCAAGCAACTAAAAAACTGGTCACGAGCGCCGGATAAAAAGCGCATACGCAAGTGCGGCGACTCAGCGAAACCCGAGCGTAGCCACACCCAGCCGTCGCCCAAATGGGCTATGGAGGGCACGGGGCGAAGACGGGCAGCGCTTAATAAATTCAAAATCGTGTTCTTCGTGCGGTGATCGGTTATTGACGTGTAAAAATCTATCAATATTGATCTCGTAACCTTCATTAAATTTATCAAGCAGCGTTTGAGGTGAATACCCATTTTTTGCATGACGATTTTTGCCATACTGTGTCACAATATTGGTCGGAATATTAATAATCTGTGAATGGTCAAAACATAAACCACGCCGTTTGCAATCTGATGCACGACCATTCCACGCCGCTTCAAAATGGGGATTCCTGAAAGGCGTTTTATTAAAAAATTCATACACATCAGCTTTGCGATAAATGGCCATATCCATACTATTTTGATATCTCCAATCGCCGCGCCCGCTACCAAAGCGCCATGAATACATCCCCTCGCCAATATCTTTGAGCAGAGGAACGGGCGTAGCAAGCGAACGGTTAGAACGCGTTGCATAGCAATGATCAATATTTCTACCTAAACGTAGATGAATACAATATGTTTTCGTTTCCTCTAATTTACGCAAACATAACCCTAAATTTACGTCATGCGTCACAATAATGTCATCAACGCTAAACATGAGATATCCATCTCGACGCGCAAACGCACATTGCATGGTTAACGGTTTATAATCCTGCGACGGACTGACACCCTGCTTATAAAATCTTATTTCAGGAAAAGCCGTTTTAACAATTTCGTAGGCCGCGTCATATTCTTTGTCAGCACGATAAATCACATTAATATCCGCAAGTTCGGGGATATGCCGTCGCACAGATTTTAAATGTGCGTAAAGCTGCATGGGACGATTAAACGAATTACAAACGCAGGTCAATAATCCGGGATCAACAACCAACGGTTTTTTTGAAGGCTCAGTGCACAAACTTCCCAAGATAACCAACATCAACCACAATAACCTTTTCATCAAGCATCCTTTCGATACCAAGCATCACTCAAACCATCCCAATAACCCAAAATAGCCAGTTTATTTCTTCCGACAACGGCTTCTACAAATAATCCTATAACACTCCACCAGTAACCGATAATTTTTAGCTTATTATGCGGATAAAAATTTTTAAAAAATAAATACGTATAATTACGCAGATATAATGCACGATTTTTTCTAAGCGCATCACGATTGTGCGGACTCTGGCGATGATCAAGCACCGCCAATGGATTATAAAAAAGTTTATAATTTCCTGAAATGCGCTTAGAAATATCAGCATCTTCCATATATGAATACGCCCCCAAAAATTCATCAAATAAAAACTTTCGCGCGACATCTGCGCGCAAGCACATGCAGCACCCGCCTAAAACGGTTACGGGTAAAAACCTACAACGACCGTACGCATGAGTTGGCATCCCTGAAAACGTGAATTTTCCATCTGCGTTTTCACGCTGGAGCAAAAAAATACAACGTATTAAACGGCTCACGCACCACCCGGTTTTTGGTTTGCTAACCGTTCCCATGCCACCAACATAATCTGGAAAAGCTACAAATGCTTCGTGCATACACCGGCAGTAATCGGGCTCTAAAACAACGTCGTCATCTAAAAAATGGATCACATCCCCGCGGCATAGCGTAATACCAACATTACGCTGATACGCAGCACCTCGTCGTAAAACATGCTGGTATTGGATGGCTATGCCAGCATGTTCGCAAGCTGAACGCGCGCCAACAAAAAACAAGTCATGCTCGATCGGCTGGTCACTGCCATCAACAATAACAAGCTCTAATGGTTTTTCAGTTTGCGTGCACAGACTGCTCATCATGATCGCCACATCGCGCACACGATTGCGCGTCGGCACTATCACACTGGCGCGTATATTGGTCATAAACGGTTTTTACTTTCGCTAAAAAATCTTCGTAATTGCCCGACTCAAAAAGCACGCACGGCTCGGGCCGAACACACGCGTTACTAGCAATAACAGGTTTGCCCAAAAAAAGCGCTTCTTGGATACTCACACTCGCCGTATCCCAACGCGTTGGCCGCAGTAAACAATCGGCTCGTTTGATCAGCGGCCACAGCTCTGCGTGGCAACCGGTCATAACATAAACTTTTTCTGACCAACGATCTAACGCGCTCATCACGCTATCATGATACCGTTGATTGTTTATTGCGCCAACCACACAAATCAAACCGCAATCTTCGGGTAAATCAGCCAATAACGTGATAGCCAAATCAAAACCATATAAATCCTGGTTTTGCCACAGCGAAATACTCGAAGCGTTTAAAATAAACAACATATTTTTTGTGCGCATAAATTGCCATAGTACGTCAGGGTATTGCTGTATATGCGTAAATTCTTCGCTGGAGTCTGGCTCAATAAATGCCTGTGCCATGCACATCGATGGCAATAACACCATGTCATTATCACGATATGCCTGTACCATGGGCTGCCCCATAAGGATTTGTTCATCAACGCCAACGCAAATACACATGTTAAGTATTTTTTTATATAACCACGAACGCGCATACAGGAAACGCCCGCTGTGCTCTACGATAACAAGTTTCGAGCCACGGCACCACTTAAGCATGATCAGTAAGATAAGCTCTACAAAGTTGCTGCGCAACGAAAGCGTGTGATAATACACAACGTGTGGCTGGAAAGAAAGTACCCGACGCATCAAAGACCATGCATACCCAATTTTTGAGCGCACTGCTGATTCTTTGCAGACATCAATCACATATACCTGTGCCCCATGCGCACGCAAAAAAGCACATTTGCGTTTGATGTGCACACCAATACCGCCAAGCGGCGGAGGCAACATCCCGACAATCAGAACGCGCTGCTTAACACATTGTTCAAAATAATACATTGCCATGTAATCGCAGATCCCGGCTATGCTTTGCGATCCTGCACTTCAATACCTAATTGGCGAAGTTGATCACGCAACTCATCCGATTTTTTCCAATCCCTTTCTTGGCGTGCTTTTTCGCGTGCATCAAGAAGTGCCTGAATTTCAGGCGTAATCTCTACCTGCTGCTCAGGCAATGGCAAAAGCGTAAGCCCCATCAAATCTTGAAAGAGCGCTTTGACCGCAGAGCGTTCTTGCTCGTTATTTTTGAGCTCATCCCATTTTTCAAATAAAACACCAAATAATGCTGCGCCGTTCAGATCATCACACAGCTTATCGATCATAAGCGAGGCTGTTGGCGATTGATTAAACTCATCGGCTGAGCACGTTTCGTCAAAGAACGCACATAAACGGCGATAATTTTTTTCAGCAACCTGTAATCCCTCAAATGAAAAATCGAGTGGGTTGGTATAGTTATGATTTAAATAATAATAACGAACAACCATCGGATCAAATTGCTCAAAAACCTGCTTTAACGTAAAAAAATTATTGAGCGACTTGGACATTTTTTCTTTATTGACCTGCACAAAAGCATTATGCACCCAACAGCGCGCAAAACGCGGACCGAAAAGCCCTTCTGATTGTGCAATTTCGTTTTCATGGTGGGGGAAAATAAGATCCATCCCGCCACCATGAATATCGATATGCGCACCTAAAAATTTTGATGCCATTGCCGAACATTCGATGTGCCAACCAGGACGGCCGTAGCCCCAAGGACTATGCCAAAAAGATCCCGCAGGCTCACCCTTCCATAAGGCAAAATCAAGCGGATCATGCTTTTTATCATTTACTTCAACGCGCGCGCCAACCTGTAAATCATCAAGCGTCCTACGTGATAATTTGCCGTAATCAGGAAAGCTACGTACCGCATAATAAACGTCGCCATCAACGGCGTAGGCGTGTCCCTTATCGATCAAACCCTGCACAAAACGGATAATATCTGGGATAACCTGCGTTACCCGCGGCTCGACGGTTGGTTTCATGCAGTTAAGTTTTTCCATGTCATCAGTAAACGAATCAATATAATGCTGAGCAACTTCGCCAAAACGCATACGATCGCCTAATTCTTTTTCGGCGCGATTGAGGAGTTTATCATCAACGTCAGTAAAATTACGCGCGTATGTCACTTCGTATTCAAGCTGTTGCAATAAACGAAACAAAACATCAAAGGTAACGTAACAACGACCATGACCAATATGAGCTTCATCGTATGGTGTTACACCGCATACGTACATAAGAACGCTGTTGGGGTTGCGCGGTTCAAATAGTTCTTTTTTACCGCTCAAGGTATTAGTCAGCATTAACGGCTTTTTCATAGGTCATTTCCATTTTACGCTGGTAATAAAATTAACGTGGTTGCCGTAGATTGTATCACTGTACACGTAAAAAGCCATCCCCATAACCTATGAGATGGAGATCTTATGGGGCTTGTGGCCCCCACGGCGCTTGGAGTATTGTCCGAAAAACTCAGGGGGAGCGGCTGACATGCGGAGTATTAACATCCGCCGAAATCTATTGTGCTGGCGTATTCATCAAAAACTTAGTATCATGAAAGGCGATTTACATACCATATAGGTGACTGCAGGCGCGCACATTGCGCCTACTTGCGTGAACAATCCGGAGAGAATCAATGCTCAGTACATGCATAGGTAAGAATTTTCGCTGTATATTGTTTTTGGCAATTATCGCTATCGTTTCACGTGCGCATGCCGACGAAGAACCTGCAACAACGTCAAAAACTCTTATCGCAGCGCCTCAAGAACGTATCGTTAATAAGATTTCTATCGTACGAAAAAATCCGAACAAATATTTGACCCAAGAATCAATCGCCAGCTTTATCCCCTTCAAAGAGGGTGAGCCGTTTGATCGCACAAAGACAAATGCATTCATAAAAAAATTATATCAAACAGGATACTTCGAACATGTCGCCGTTCGCGCCACTGATATTGAGCCAGGTAAGATTGATCTTTTTATTGTGCTCAAGGAACTTCCCGAGGTTGTTGATATTGAATTAACCGGTAATAGCCAAATAAGCGATACTAAAATCGAACAAACACTTAAATTAAGCGAATTGCGCGCCATTAACCAAGCACGCTTAAACAGCATCATTAAAAAATTGAAAAAATTATACCAGGAAAAAGATTATCACCTCGTTGATATCGATGGGCAGATAAAAATAACGCCAGATAATAAAGCAACGATTATTATAACGATCAAAGAAGGTGGCAAGTCGTTAATTAAGCGTATTTACTTCAAAGGCAATACGCACGTTTCAGAAAAAATGCTCAAAAAATCAATCTTCACCCGCGAAGATTGGCTGTTTGGTTTCATGAGCAAAGCGGGAAGCTTTCAGCCCGATAAATTTGAGAAGGATAAACGTTATTTAGAAAATTATTATAAAACGCTGGGTTATTTAACCGCAAAAGTCACCGATGCAACCGTCACACAAGATCCGACAACCAAACAATACTCCGTCACCTTTACTATTCAAGAAGGAGACCTATACCACATCAAAGATATCCACGTTCAAGGAACCGAACAATTGAGCGAACAAGAACTCCTCAGATATTTACCTATAAAAACAGGCATGCTCTATTCAATCAAAGATATCATGGACTGCATGGAAAAATTAAAAGATATCTTCGGCGATTACGGATATCTTTTTATTGATGTGCAGCCCAACATTGTACCCGACGAAGTAACTAAAACAGTAAATGTATCTTTCGATATCGAACTTGGTAAAAAAGTTCATTTGGGGCGCCTCACAATCAAGGGCAATAAAAAAACGCGCGAACATGTTATTCGTCGCAAAATTAATATCGCCGAAGGGGAATTGATATCCCATCGAGCCATGGAAGCAAGTAAAGAGCGCGTTGAAGCCCTTTCGTTTTGGGAGCATGAAAATGGCGTTACGTGGAAAACAAATCGCGTAAACGACGAAACGGCAGATCTTGAACTGCTGCTCAAGGAAGCCAAAACGGGTAAAATTTATGGCACGATTGGTTACGGCGGTAACCAAAGTAACCCAAATTTCCCATCGTCAGGTTTCAATGGATCGCTCAACATTCATGATATTAACTTTTTGGGCAAGGGACTCCAGGCAAGCTTGGGCATTTCTGGATCAGTAGGCGCGTGGGCAACCGCTCTTGATTTCACTGAACCATATTTTATGGATTACCCAGTCGCCCTAGGGTTTAACTTCCACTTTAATAACATCAACCGTAGCCAAGAACTCGATAAAATTAATGATCTTTCTGAACGATTTGTGGGAAGTTCCCTGCATGCTGGCTACATAACGTCACGCTGGACGATCGACACTATCTTCCGTAGCTTACTCGGCTTTGAAAACATTAGTCTCAACCGCCCACCAAGCCTTTCTAATAATGCTCAGGGTGCCGGAAGACTCGCGTATCAAAAATTAATTTGCGATGAATTCCGCAGCGGAACTATTTACTACCTTACGCAAGAAATTGGGCAAGACTGCCGCAACCATATTATTCACCCATCAGGTGGTTTTCAGTGGGGGTTTGTTGGTAAATTGGGCGCCCCAATCGGCACCTTTGGTTTTTTCAAACTCGATGCTGATTACAGCTGGTATACTTCACTCATCGATGAATACGGCTTAACGCTTGGATTCCATACGCATGCCGGCTATGTCCGCGCTTTATCACGGAAATGCATTCCATACAACGAATTGTATAATATCGGTGGGCCGGCTACCGTACGCGGCTTTGAATGGGGCGAGATTAGCCCAACATTTAATTTGAATCCAGGGTTTGTTCGCCCTGAGGACGATAGCAGTGAATACCGCTGTGGTGAACCTATTGGCGGACGAAAGGCATTTTACATCAACCTTGAATTGAGCTTCCCTATTAAACGCGATTATTCTATCAAGGGGGCGCTCTTTTATGATGGCGGCTCGGGATGGTGCCCACCGGCATTAAACCTCACGCAACGTGAATTCAATCGCTACGTATGCAATAGCTGCTTTGATTATCGCCAATCAATCGGCATTGGTATTCGCATGGTTCAACCGCAACCATTGACCATCGACTGGGGCTTCAAACTCGATCGACGTCCCGGCGAAAGCCCATACGCTGTTCACTTTGGCATGTATCGCGAATTTTAATCACTTGGCCATCGTATAGATCTCTTCCCTTCTCTATTGCACCGGCGTTAGACTGCTGACAGAGAAGGGTTATGAGTCATGAAAAAAAATCGCGCCATGCTTATTATTGCGCTATTGGCAATTGCGGCTATTTTTCTACTTATCTATAAACAAACGTGGATTACGCAGCTTGTTTATGAACAGCAACGGCTTACCATTAAGCGCACTGAACTCAAAAAAGAGCTTGAAGAACGTTCGCGACAGTTATATCAGCTCAAAGATCCTCAACGCGTTTATCAGTACGCCACCACAACGCTAGGCATGAAAAAAATGTCGCTCAACCAGGCTAAAGCAATCAAGCAAGAAAGTAAGCAATGATTGCCGCACGCAAACTACGCTCAACCATCATATTTTTAATTCTTTTTGGTGCATATTGCATTATCATCGTTATGCTTTTTTATTTGCAAATTTTTAACAGTTCATTTTTTTTACACCTGGGTAAACAACAATACACCGTCTCGGCGACCGTCAATCCCCCGCGAGCGCCCATTTATGATCGCAATAACAAGCCCGTCGCCATGAACGCCGAGTGCCTTTCAGCCTTTTTATTACCCCGCCAACTCGAGCAGGCGCAGCGGACAGCCAGCTTTTTGCAAAAAAATTTTCCAGCAGCATATCGACGCTTACAAACACATCACGATCGACACTTTTTATACATAAAAAGACGTTTGGCACCGTATGAAATTGCGCTCATTGAAAAAAACGGTACCGACGACATAAAAATCGTCAAAGAGCCGTGCCGCTTCTATCCTTTTCAAACGATGGGGACACTTATTGGAATAACTGATATCGATAACGATGGATTATCGGGACTTGAGCTGATGTTTAACCAACAGCTCAAGGGTAAAACAACCACCTGCAGCCTGGAACGCGACGCCCGTTCGGGTCACTTTTATTTCAATAAAATACTTCACCAGCAAGGATCCCAGGGAACCCCGATCCAATTAACCATCGATAGCGATTTACAATTCTTAGCGTATACCGAACTCAAAGACAGCATGGAACGTTTCAAAGCACGTGAGGGCGGTGTTGTCATCATAGATCCGACAACTGGCGAACTTATCGTCAGTGTATCGGCACCTGACTTTAACCCGAATAGCAGCAAGATTCCCGACCCAAACACCATGAAAAATTTTCCGTTCACACAGGCTTTTGAAGCCGGCTCGGTTATTAAGACATTTGCAGCAATGGCTGCCCTGGAAGCCGGTGTGGTAACCCCCGACGAGCTCATCGATTGCCAAAACACCAAAACGGGTTACGTAAACGGCATGAAGATTAATACGGTGCACGAAGACGGCGTGGTGACGTTTAGCAAGGTTATTGAAGACTCTAATAACATCGGAACCGTTAAAGTTATTTTACGCGTTGGGCCAAAACTCTACGATTATTACCGCCGCTTTGGTTTTGCACAAAAAACGCCAATCAACTTCCCCGGCCAGCAAGCCGGATTCATTAATCACCCTCATAATTGGACGAAACGATCTATTGTTTCGCTTTCATTTGGATACGAAATTCGCGTTACGCTCATTCAATTGGCGCAAGCCTTTGGACTCATCGCCAATAATGGCCGCCCGGTCACGCTTCATATTTTAAAAAATGAACAGCCAAAACAACATAAACAGCCCGTATTTAGCCCAAAAGTACTTGCACAAATGCGTGAAATTTTAACCAAAACGGTACTCGAAGGAACGGCACAACATGCGCGCATCAAGGGATACACCGTCATGGGGAAAACCGGCACGGCTAATCTCATAGAGCATGGGCGTTATAACGAAAATAAGAACGTATACACATTTGCCGGCATCATAGAAAAGGGCCCGTATAAACGCGTTATCGTTACCTATATCAACGACGTAACTATACCGCACTATCATCTTTACGCGTCAAACGTCACCGTACCTCTTTTTGAGCGCGTAGCCGAAAAAATGCTCATTCATGATCATATGGTCTAAGAGCCGAATTCCCCGTTTTCGCCCTTGCAAAAAACCATAATTTTGCTATACTAATAGAAATAAACAAAATGGGGGCGTTTTTATGTTTTTGTTATTCAAATTCCTACTTTTTATTGGATATCTCGCCGGATCGATTCCGACGGCGATCAGCGATTTGCTGTTCAAAAAAAGTCAGCAAAACGTCACGATTTCCGGCATAAACAAGACGTATGCAAAACCCGTCGTAGCGCACGTATTTATCCATGGAACGCGGCTTCCTGGGTTTATTTTTCTTGATCCGCAGGCAGCGTTCAAACACCGCATTACCGATGACGGATCGTATGTAAAAACGCTTACTAAAATCCGCAGTGACGAACGCTTTTTTGAAGAACAGGTTATCCTCGAAGAAGGGCTTCAAGAAATTCCTGAGGGACTCATCAACTACTGCCGCAACCACGGCTTATGCGAGCATTTGCGTAAAAGGGCAGCAATCCATGTGATAAGCGCCTACGATTCATTCATCAACAAAAATCAGCAAATTCCACGATACTATACCTACGGCTGGATCGGCGTGTTAGATGATGGCTATCGCCAGCGCGATGCACGCGTTCTTTATCAAGCGTTAGTTAATCTGCGCAACCAGCTCAAAAAAGAATATCCGCATAATACGGTAACGTTTGTGCTTCATGGCCATAGCCATGGTGGCAATGTGATTTTGTATTTGGGCAAATACGAAGAAATGTATAAGCAAAAACTCGTCGTAGACCACGCCATTTTATATGGCACACCTATCCAACAAGA
>JAKANL010000006.1 GCA_021823685.1 bacterium
TTGGTAAGGATATATTGGCCATCAGGTGAAATTACTGAACCGCATACCCAACTATTATGATTTAAAGTTGTTACCGGTGACCAACCCGGGCCGAGAGGAAGAACATGTGTTTTGAAACGATCATAAAGATTATTGCGAGCTGCTTCAATCAAAGGGGCGTTTTGTATATAAAGTGACGGGTCGTTGGCATTATCGCCTCGGTCAATGGTGCCAAAGGGACAGCGCTGTTCAGGGTGCGCGATAAAAAGATCGGCGCAATGAGAAATGAGTTGATCACAAAGAACTGCTGGCGCATTGGTGTACCCGAGCGTATTGAGCAACTTGACCGTTGTAGGCTGATCGAGGTTGGCAATGTCTTTTTTGCCTGCCATGATGTCTTGCAAAAGATCAAACGTAGCAGCGTCAGTACTTATGGGTATTTCTTGATCTAATTTTTTGATAGTGACGGGCTGTCCGTGAGCGTCGTTTATACTGGTGTCGACCAGGTGCGCCGCTTCCATGGCCAGAAAGAGGCCAGCTGCGCCGTCTGCTTCGGCAAAGAATGATGTGACCTTGCGGGTTTCTGGGTTATAAGAGCCCATAATCTGCCGTATTTGATTATCAGTAGTTTTTAAATCAAGAAGCACGTGGATCTGATTGCCAAAGCACGGTAGGAAGATAAGTGACAATAAGAAAAATAACGATTTATTCATAACAACTCCATTATTTTTTAAAAATGCCTTTCATGGTTGCATAAACAGAGCCCAGAGTTCTCAAAAATAAGCCAGGAAAGGCATGGTTAGTTCGTCGATTAACCCAAACGCGTTGGTCTCTCGGTAAATTACGGTAAATCGGTCGCAAGTTGATAATTTCTTGGGCAGTAAGGCGCGGATTGAGTGCAACGCGAGTTATGAGTGCAAGGCGTCTTAATTCGGTTTCACTCAAATCTAAAATAGAGTTAAATCGAGGCATCCATGCCAATTGCCAGATACATGTCTTGTGATTCTCGCATGCGGTGATGATCTGACGGCCATCAGGAGAAAAGGTTGCGCTCCCGTTGGCGGTAGGGTGATGAAGTGTCTGTAAGAGGGTGCCATTGGTATCCCAGAGATACGCGTTGGAATCATAATAGCCTGTGGTAAGGATCTGGTGGCCATCGGGAGAAAAGGTTGCTGATCTGATTGTGTCGGGATGTTGAAGCGTTTGTAAGATAGTGCCATTCGTGCCCCAGAGGTACGCATTGGAATCATAAAAGCCTGTGGTAAGGATTTGGTGGCCATCGGGAGAAAAGGTTGCGCTCTCGACGCGGGCCGGGTGATGAAGTGTTTGCAAGAGGGTGCCATTGGTGTCCCAGAGATACGCGTTGGAATCATAAAAGCCTGTGGTAAGGATTTGGTGGCCATCGGGAGAAAAGGTTGCGCTCCTGGTGCGGGCAGGGTGATGAAATGTTTGTAGGAGGGTGCCATTGGTATTCCAGAGATATACGTTGTGATTCTCGCATGCGATAAGGATCTGGTGGCCATCGGGAGAAAAGGTTACGCTCCAGGTGTGGGCAGGGTGATGAAGTGTTTGTAAGAGGGTGCCATTGGTATCCCAGAGATATACGTTGTGATTCTCGCATGCGATAAGGATCTGGTGGCCATCGGGAGAAAAGGTTGCGCTCCAGGTGTGGGTAGGGTGATGAAGTCTTTGTAAGAGGGTGCCATTGGTATCCCAGAGATATGCGTTGTGACCACGGACGCATCTGGTAAGGATTTGGTGGCCATCGGGAGAAAAGGTTGCGCTCTTGACGCGGGCCGGGTGCTGAAGTGTTTGTAAGAGGGTGCCATTCGTATCCCAGAGATACGTGTTGTTATCAACGCATGCGGTAAGGATCCGGTGGCCATCGGGAGAGAAGGCTGCTGATCTGGCCGCGTCGGGATGTTTAAATGTTTGAGCGATTTGCCAGGGGCTATGTGGGAGAACGTGAGCTTTGAAGCGATCGTGGAGATTATTGCGAGCTGCTTCAATCAAAGGGGCGTTTTGTATATAAAGTAATGGGGCGTTGGCATCATCGCCCGCGGTAATGCAGCCAAAGGGACAGCGCTGTTCAGGGTGCGCTATAAAAAAATCGACGCAGCGCGAGACGAGTTGATCACAAAGAACTGCTGGCGCATTTGTGTAAACGAGCGTATTGAGCAACTTGACCGTTGTAGGCTGATCGAGGTTGGCAATGTCTTTTTTGCCTGCCATGATGTCTTGCAAAAGATCAAACGTAGCAGCGTCAGTACTTATGGGTATTTCTTGATCCAATTTTTTGATAGTGACGGGCTGGCCGTGAGCGTCGTTTATACTGGTATCGACCAGGTGCGCCGCTTCCATGGCCAGAAAGAGGCCAGCTGCGCCGTCTGCTTCGGCAAAGAATGATGTGACCTTGCGGGTTTCTGGGTTATAAGAGCCCATAATCTGCCGTATTTGATTATCAGTAGTTTTTAAATCAAGAAGCACGTGGATCTGATTGCCAACACAGGGCAAGCAGATCAGCGATAATAAGAAAAGTAATAATTTATTCATAATAACCCCATTTTCTCAATAAACACACAATTTTAAATATTATTTTTAAATTATTTATATTTTATCACAGATTGGAATATTCGTCAAGTCCGATTATACGATCTTAGCCGTAAAAATCAGCGGTTTGCCAACTTCGATTTTGGAGATTTGCATTGCTTTGGTAAACTATGAGAAAGCCTTGAAAATGACGTTGAGGAAAAACTGCATGATAACCCATTTAGCCCTCATTATGGATGGCAATCGCCGCTGGGCGCGGGCTCGCGGATTGCCCGCTTTTGTGGGCCATAAGGCCGGGACAGAAGCGCTGCAAGCGATTGCGGGCTACTGCCTGAAAAAAGAAATTAAGCATTTATCGCTGTATACGTTTTCGATTGAAAATTTGAAAAGAACCGCCGAGGAAAAGGGGTATTTATTTGATCTGGTCGCGCAATTCATTCGGGCCAATCTCACACGTATTGTCCAAGAGGGTATTCGCGTGCGTTTTATCGGCGATCGGACGTTATTCCCCGATTCAATACAGGCCATATGCGATGAGCTTGCGCGGGAAACGGCCGAACTAGAACGGCTTAACGTTAATGTTCTTTTTTGCTATGGTGGCCAGCAAGAAATTATTGCTGCAACCAAAGAATGCATGCGGCGTGCGTGCGAAGGCACGCTGAGTGAAGACGAATTAACCGTCGAATCATTTGCCAAGATGCTCTGGAGCGGGTATTCTCCGGCGCCGGAGGTTGTTATTCGCACGGGCGGCGTTGCGCGTCTGAGCAATTTTTTGCTTTTTTCTTCTGCGTACAGCGAGCTTTTTTTTACAAACACCTTGTGGCCGGATTTTTCTGAACAAGAATTAGATGAAATACTCGGGCGCTACGCCCATATAAAAAGGAATTTTGGAAAATGAAGCCGATAGCCATTCTGGGCGAGGGGGCGTGGGGTACGGCGATTGCATCAGTGTTGGCACATAACGGTTACCCTGTGAGATTATGGTGTCACGATGCTTCCATTGCCACACAAATCACCCGTGATCATTGCAATGATCGTTACATGCCCATGCAACCAATACACCAATTAATTATTGCTACCCCATCATTGCAGGAGGCGGTAACCGATGCCGCCCATATTTTTATTTCAACGCCCGTTGAATTTTTTAGGCAGATTGTTATGCAAAGTAGGCCATGGGTGCAGCCATCACAGCCGTTGGTCGTGCTCAGCAAGGGCATTGAAAATGAAACGTGCGCATTACCTGCGCAGATTATCGCTCAGGTGCTTGGAGCGTCGACGCCATGTGCCGTTGTTGCTGGGCCCAGTTTTGCCAAAGAAGTGATGACCAAGCAACTGACCGGCGTGAGCGTTGCTGCTGTTGATCAGCAGTTAGCCAAGGCGGTTGCAGGTTTGCTTGAGTGCCATTATATTCGTCCTTTTTTGACTGACGATGTTATTGGCGTGCAATGCGGCGGTGCATTCAAAAATGTTATGGCCGTAATGATAGGTATTGCCGAGGGGGCAGGATTTTCAGATAATACCAAAGCGCTGCTCTTAACGCGCGGCTGGCGCGATGTGCTTGCACTATCGGCTGTGTTGGGTGCGCGCAGTGAAACATTATCTGGGTTGGCCGGTATTGGCGATTTATTTCTAACGCTGACGGGCCGATACAGTAAAAATTTGGATGTTGGGCATCGGCTGGGACAAGGGGTTCCCTTGCACACCATTATTGAACAAACCGGATATATTCCCGAAGGCGTGAATACGATTAAAGCGGTCAGACAGTTTCTGGCGCGTCAAGAAATGAGTCTGCCACTTCTTGAGCATTTATTTGCAGTGGTATTTGAAGAGGCCCCGGCTGCATTTCTTGTACAAGCAATTGTACCGTCGGTGGATTACTGAGCTTAATAAGCGAGCCGGGAAGCGGCCGCTGTTCTACCACATGATATTGCCGTGTTGAGCTTATGGTTTCCTCTGGATATACCGTGTTGATCGGTATGTGCTGACGATTAAAAAATTCGGTAACTTCAGTGAGCTGATGCTGCGCAACGTTGGGTAGCACGTACCAGTTGTTGGTATTTTGCGCACTATACAGATGAATGGTTTCTGGTAACTCGCTGCCGGGCGCCGGATCCTGCGCGACAATGGTTCCGGTTGGTGCGTTACTTTCAATAATACTGTGTTTGTAACTGATACCTTCTTTTTTGAGTTGGCTATCGGCATTTTCCAGGGTTTGTCCGAGCAGCGAAGGGGTCTTTTGTTTGGCGGGTGTTTTGGCGATAACGATAAGAACGGCGTGGTGCGGCCTTACGCGTAACGTGGCGTGTGGTTCCTGGCTAATAATGGTTTCAGGCGGGAGTGTTGAATCTTCTTTTTCGCCGACAACGCGCAGGCTCAACTGCTGGTCAGAAAGTAACTTTGCGCCTTGTGCCAACGGAAGCCCGACAACAGGTGGTATCGTGACCGCGTTTGGCGTAAAAATGAGGCTGGCGATAATATAACCAACCACAAAACAGGCGAACGGGACGAGCCAGAGAAACGATTTGCACATATTAATATATCTTTCTCTTGAATAATTTTTACGGCATGCAGTAAGCCGGATTCTGTGCGCACACCTGCGTGTACGTGGTAATCATGTATCTGAGCGGCATACCCGTGCATCAAACCGGAATGAAGAACCGTCTGCACCTATTTTGCCTTGCCCCGGGCAGGGTTTGCCCCTCGTACGCATTGCTACGTACGACCGTGCGCTCTTACCGCACATTTTCACCCTTACCGCCTTGCAGCGGCGGTTATTTTCTGTGGCACTATCCATGCATATATCTTGCGATATACACCCCATACGCGAATCTTACGATTCTGGTATGGTACCCACTTCATTAGGAGTCCGGACTTTCCTCTTGCCGCAACGAGTGCGACAAGCGATTACCTTGCATGCCGTATTTTTTCAAAGATTACATACATTATTAACAGTACTATTACGTTAACACAAAATTGCTTAATTGTATACAAAAAACCAAGCGAATGTTGGCGGCATAAGAGGAGCAAATGCCAGGCCAGGAGCCAGAAACTGAAGGTGACCAGTAATGCCAAAAGGCGCGTATCAACCCACGTGCGGCTCAGTTTAGTCAGGGCTACGGCAATGAGCGTGGCAAGAATGGCTGGCTCGATTGATCCAAAGACGAGTAATGAAAGCAAACAGAGACCAAAAACTGTGGCTATGAGTAATGATCGTGGTGCGTATACATTGAGTCCGAAAATAAAAAGACACCAGGTTGTTTGCAGGGTTGGCGTTTGTTGCCAGGTAAACCACGCCAGATCGAGCATGAAGCAACCAGCTAGAACGATGATATAAAATGGAAAAACGATTAGTGGATGCGCTAAATTAAAACGCGTTGACATCAGTTACCCTTTGCTGTTTTCCGTCGTCGCCAAGGCTGTCCCACCCTTCGCATAAAGCTTCCGCCGTCGTCAAGACTTCCAGCCTTCGCATGAAGCTACGGCGGACAAGATGGCGGACAGGTCGGCGGGCACGGCCGGATTTCGCGCGATATGCAGGCTCGAAAGTCGATACGCGCTTCACCAGCGTACGCAAAATACGCGCGATCCGCAACGCGCGGTTACGAGATAATCCTGTGTGAGGACCACACTGAAAAGATATAATTTATTCAATACAGCAGTTAATAATTTTTTTGACCAAGTCACCAATGCGATCGAGAACGCTTTTCTTGGTATCGGTTTTATTGAGCTGTCTTTCGTCAATTTGTTTGACGGCTGAAACATCGATCATATTGAGGTTGAGCGCCCAAAAAAGTGAGTAGAGCGTATATGCCTTTGCAAATAAATCTGCGGCTTCAGTTTTTTTATTTTGCCCCATATATTTCGTTCCCACTTCAAGCAGGCGCATGGTTGCGGCCAAGAGATGTTTTGAAATGCACCAGACTTCGCCTTCGGGGTTTTTGACCAGTTTGGCGAGCAGTTCCTTGCGCATGGTGCGCGTTTGATCGAGCAAATCATAGTATGATGGCTTGCCCGTTTTTGCCCCGGTAAAAAAGAAATGCTCTTCAAGTGAGATCAGATTCATAACAGCAACAGATAAATCTTCATCAAGCGATAAATCGAGTGCTTGTTGCTTACAGGCTTCTAGTTTTTTAAGTAATTCCTCGGGCGTCAGTTTTTCCATGATCATCCCCTACGGTATAAGAAGTGCAATGAGTGTGACGATAGTAATTAAAGCGACAGGTATAATGACTTTTTGAAAGGCAAAGAGTTGTCTCCCGTTACGGTGTGTTTTTATTTCATAGTGTATCCATATGCCGGTTAAGAAAGCCCATCCGCCCAACGCCATGCCAAACCATAACCGTTTGATTCCTCCGATAAGCGCGCCCGATTGCGTATCAAGGGTCCAGAAAAGAAATGCGATACTTGCGCCATATACCAAGCCGGTAATCCACTGAGTTGTTTTCGATTTATCTTGTAACCAGTGCCAAATCCAGAGTGTGAGTGAGGCAATGAGGCCGCCGGCCCAAATACCGGTAATTAAATCGTCGATGGCAAGCCAACGTGATAGGCCAACGCCGGCCCCGATTGTGACGGTGCACAGTGGACAAATGGCGTGTATTGATACAATGACACTCAATGGAATAACGGTTAATAATTTCTTCAGACGCATGGGAAACCCCCTCCATAGACTTCAGGTACCATGATACGCGATTTTATTACAAACATTCAATATTTTTATTACGGCTGGCGACAAAATGGCTTAGTTTCGCGCCTTTTGGACCCGGTGTGGCGAGCGTGATATACTCAGGATATGAAGTTGCGCTATTACGTGATTTTGAGTTCAGTGGTTTTTTTGGCGACCACGCTTGGCGTGGTCTCTTTTGTCTTGCATAGTTACGTGATCGATTTTTCGTCTTTGGCCTGCTACTCATCGGGGCGGGCGTCGATTGTGCTTGATGATGCGGGCAATGAGCTTATGCGCTTTGAGCTTGATCGGCGCGATCCGATTGCGCTTAACGAGATTCCGCTGCACGTGCAACAGGCATTTATTACGTCAGAGGATCGTAACTTTTTTAACCATTGCGGTATTTCCTGGTATTCAATCATTCGCTCTATTTGTGTTAACGTGTATCGCATGCGCCGTGCGCAAGGCGCCAGTACGATTACGCAACAGCTCGTTCGCTTGTTGTATTTGGATTGTAAAAAAACGTTCGTTCGTAAAATCAAAGAGCAGGTTTGTGCGTTATTGGTTGAACGCCAATTTTCTAAAGAACAGATTCTGCAGACCTATCTTAATCATGTCTATTTCGGGTTTGGCGTGTATGGCATTGAAGCGGCCGCGCAGCGTTTTTGGGGCATTTCAGCCAAAGAATTAACGGTGGATCAGGGTGCAGCGCTCGCCGCAATTGTGCGCTGTCCGGCTCGCTATAATCCGCTCGTTAATCCAGAAATTACGCATCGTTTACGCGATACCATTTTATTGGGCATGACGCAGATGGGCTATATTACGCAGCAGCAATGCACGCAGGCACGGCAAGCGCCGCTCGGTGTTAGCCAGAAAAGTGCCGCGGGTTCATTTATGCCTCACGGCAAGGAGGCTATTCGTCAGTTTGTTGAAGAGCGTGTAGGGCGGCATGCGCTGTACACCGGCGGGCTCATTATTCAGACAACGATTAATCGCTCTTTTCAGGAATTAGCCAGCAAAGAATTTACGGCGCAGTGCTATAAATTACGTCAAGAATTAAATCGTCATGTCGATGGCGCATTAATTACGATCGCCGTTGAGTCCGGCGAAATTAAGGCGCTTGTGGGTGGCTGTAATTTTAGAGAATCGCAATTTAACCGCGCTCTTCAGGCGCGGCGTCAGATGGGATCGGTGTTTAAACCGCTTATTTATGCAGCAGCCCTGATGCAGGGACGATCGTTTAAGGATACCGATATCGATGAGCCGGCAGAATTTATTAATGGCACGAATGTATGGCGTCCGCAAAATAGTACCGGGGAATTTGAGGGCGAAATGACGTTGGCGCGCGCGCTTTCGCTTTCTAATAATATTATTGCGATCAAAACGTTATTGCGTACCGGTATCGACCGTGTGATTGCGCTGGCTAAAAAGTGTCACGTAACGGCCGATTTGCCGCCATACGCCTCACTTGCCCTGGGTTGCATTGATGTGACGACCAAGCAGGTTGCCGAGGTTTTTAATATTTTTGCTCATAACGGCGTGTACGTTGAGCCATACCTGATCAGGTGGGTCAAAGATGGGTGGGGCAATAAAATATACCGCCATGAACCGTTTTCTGAGCGGGTCATGCCGGCACGTATTGCTGGCCAAGTTAATCGGGTATTGGCGTTAGGTATCAAACGCTACTGCGATCGCATGCAAGTGCATGATCTGGCGTGTGAGGCCATTGGTAAAACGGGAACAACCAATGATTCACGAACGTGTTGGTTTGTTGGTTCAACGCCACGCCTAACAACGAGTATTTATATTGGCAGCGATGATAACACCCCGTTGGGGCATAATATTTATCCAATTTGGACGGCGTTCCCAATATGGTTGCAATTGCATCGTACGCTTGATAACGCTCGTGCGCAGTTTGTGTTCGATTCTACGCTTAAACAAATAACCATAGACGCAAAGACCGGCTGTCCGGTATCACCAGAAAATCCTGAAGCGCTTACGATCTACGAATAAACGACGCGTACGGGTTTGTTTTTGAGGTAGCCAATACCCTTGTAGGTGACGAGATCGCCTAGTTTTTGGAGACGATCTGATAACGCCTGAACGTCGAGAATTTTCCAACCATTGTTATTGATAAGCTGATTACTTATTTGTAAGCATCTCAGTTCGGCGTAACGGTGAATAATAGGCAGCTGAACACGGCTATCATTAATCGAGCGTGCATCCTCTTTTTGTCGCGATATGGCATCATTGTATGAAGTGTGACCAACGTCAGAAAGCGCCTGTGCGGCTCGCGGGATTTGATTGATGTGGCAATCGATAAGCGCGTCAGGGAGCGGGACGGCAGATGCCGCGGTATACGCAAGAAACGCAAAAATAATACCCCTTTTCATGATATCCTCCCTTTTTTTTAATCGTAGCAGCTTTTAAATCACAATAGCAATGTTTTTAAAAAGATTTTTTCAAAAATGGTTCGATAAGGGTGAAGAGCGCGTGGGGATTAGTTTGTTGTTCTGGGGTAAGCACGGCAACACGGTTCGGGTATTGTTCGGCGTATGCGGTGGCATTGAGACATTGATGTTGCGTGTAATTAATGCTCAATGGCGCAATAATCGTTTTTTTGCCAAATAACGCGGTTTCAAAAATCGCTCCAGCGCCGGCGCGGCTGATAATTATATCGGCGGCGCTCAAAAGAGGCGCGATGTCATCGCGGTAGGCAAACGTGAGTGCGGGAATTGCTTGTTGCTTGTACCATAATTGCCAATCCGTGATTTGGCCTGTTCCGGTCTGGTGGATATATTGGGTGTTGGTGCGCAACTCTGGATATTGCTCTATGGTGTTCTTGATGAGCATGTTAAGCGAAACTGATCCCTGAGATCCTCCAATGATAAAGATGGTAAATCGATGCGGGTCTAAGCCGAGTGCCTGGCGTGCAGCGTGCGGTTCTTGAATATCGCGCGCCGTGTAGCGTACGGGGTATGGGGCGAGAACGCAGTGAGCGTGAGGTAAATAATGCTGCGTTTGAGGAAAGCAGGTGTATACCGTTGTTGCATAGCGCGATAAAAAACTAATAGCTTTGCCGGGCTCAACGTTGAGTTCCCAGAGGCTAACGGGAATACGCAGCAGCCGTGCAGCAAAAACGACGGGGATGGCGACAAGGCCGCCCGTGCTGACTACTTCTTTAACGTTATTTTTGCGGAGTAGATAAACACTTTTGCAAAAAGCGCTTGCCAGCTCAGCCAATAAAAGAGGATAGCGATACCACGTGCGGCGTGAGGTGCTATGAAGCGGCAATGCGACATGTACGTCAACGGCAGGATTTTCAAGTAATTGTTTATCCAGCGCGTGATGGGTGCTAAAAAAAACCGTGCGTGCGCCAGGATTTTTGTTTTTATAGCGCGCCGCCAGGGTTAAACATGGAATAATATGCCCGCCGGATTTACCGGCGGCGTAGGCGATAGTGTTCATGATTGATGTGCCTGCTGGCAGCGCATTAAAAATTGGTGAAGGCTTGCGCTTAATTCTTTATCGGCAACCCGCTGAAGGGCGCTTTGTTCTTTTTGGCTGAGCGGCCGCGTTGTTCGGGCGATTGGCGTGCGGGTATACGTGTGCGGTGGAGCACCGGTATTGCGCGCGACGTATTTAAAGCGGAGGTGTTTGATTTGGTGACCTTTGATGTTTTGATTGATGCGGGCAAGAAGAGCGTCTGAAAGCGCGTGCATTTCGTGCATCCAAGCTGCATTGGCAACGCCGAGCGTGAGCGATTCGTTTTCAATTTTATAAATACAAACGTAGGTGGCAAGATTGCCGACGATGTGCGGCCATTGCATCATGAGCGAACTGCGCCAATTGGTATTGGTGGTCATAAACGTTTGTAAAAGAGTATTTACTGATTTCATGGGCTTTTACCGCGCGTTTGCGATTTTTTACGCTTTTGTTCTCGATCGAGCTATCTCTTTTTATTCTACGCGGTTGCTGCAAAAATTTCTACAGCGGTTCCATGGCGTGAGAAACCGCTTGCTTTTATCTTTTTTGCCGTCATAATTCTTTCAGGACGGTATTTTTAGAGGGATTTTATGAATTACAAGTTCAGCAAATTTGCCTGTTTACTCTTACTTGGTATGAGTTTCAATCTGCGTTCGATGACTACAGCGGTCGTTGATGTTCCCAACGATCTTTCACAAGAAGAAAAAGAATTTTTACAGCACTTTGATGGATCACTTCCTGGCGATAAGCAACCCCTGATTGATCATCTGCTAAGCAAGGTATCGCTCCAACAGAAGTGGGATGATTTTGGGGTGCTGCATGGGCACAAAGGGGAAATTACGGCGCTTGCATTCAGCCCTGATGGTAAGCAGCTTGCGAGTGGCGCGCTTGATCACACCATACGGTTGTGGGAAGTTGCGACCGGTATGGTGCTGGCGCTGTCGGCTCGCATGAAGAATGTCGCCAAGATTTGTAATATAAGATTTGTTCCTGATGGTTCGTGTTTGGCCAGTGACATGCACATTGGCGGCGTAACCCATAATTTTAATTTGTGGCATTGTATTGGCGGAGGCGTTGTTGAAGGTGCCGTTGGTCCTTGGGGTGTAGAAAAAGTGTCCGATGCGGTCGGCAACCTTGTCAATGGTGAAACGCAGGAAAAACACCGCTGCTTTCGACTGCCCGACTTATTTATTAGCCCCGATGGAGTTTATCTGCATCTTTACGATGGAGTAACGCATAGGTTGCAACACCGTGCAACAGGAAGTGAGCGTAGCCTGCAGTTGCCAGCAGGTGAGACTGTGGGGTTTTTTAGTCCGGATAGTAGCGTGTATGCCCTCGGTTGTACCGATAATATTGTTCGATTGTGGGACCTTAACACGGGCGCCTGCGTTGAGCTGCCGGCGTCACGGGATAGCGTTAATTTTAAAGGGACGGTTTCGCTGGCTTTTAGCGGTGATGGATCCACGTTGGCGATTGGCTCAGGTGATAATACGATTCACGTATGGAAGCGGATGCCGGCGGTAAAGCAGCTGTATTTATTGAAAAAACTTTACGGGCTTGAGTCGGTTCAGCAGTCTGATCTACCGATGACCGACGGGCAGTACCAGCACGAAAGAGAAACTTTTCTTGATGAACACATGGCAGAACTATTTCAAGCAACATCGTTAAAAAGATTACGCGAGGGAGACGATGTCACACCGCAGGCTAGCAAAAAAGTGAAGACTCCGTCGTCAGGTCAGGATTGTGTGCCGGCGGGAGTGCGGGCGCGCGAAGAACAAGATTCGGATCCAGAATCGCAAGATGCTCCGATTTCTAATAAGCGGCGAAAACTTTTACAAGCTGCTATCGCACGAGGCGATAAAGAGATTTTAACGTGCCTAAAAGACGAAACGGGCAAATGAGTTATTATCGTTTGCGTGTGCCGGCATGACCGAGCGATCGACCATGCACGTAGTTGGTGAGGTTGCCATGTTCGTATTTTATGTCAGCCAGCCGAGCCTCGGCTCGCGCCTTATCAACTTTTTGAGCGGCTTCCACAATTAATCTTGTGCTTTCATCAGAAATGCCATGGGCTTTACATTCTTTCTCTGTCAAATTGCATGGATCAAGATGTTTTTCTTCTGTCGCCCAGAGGAGCCCATATTGAGCACGGCTTTTTTTATTTACATCTCCTTCCATGATTTCTCTGGCATACTGTAAAAACGTTATACATTCTTCATCGGCGCGGTCTAATTGTGCTCCATATTGTAAAAGTGCTATGACCTTACAGATATTCTGCGAACTTAAGGCTTCATAGAGCGGTCGATCATTCTGTCGAACGGGATTTGGATTTGCGTGATGGAGCAATGCCCATACAAGTATCGTAAGATCGCCTTTAAAATCGTTGTCACACAAGGTGTAAAGCAGTTTTTCAGATAATGTGCTGATATCAACGCCCGCCTGCAGTAAAATTCTGAGTGTTCCAATATTTCGTGCTTGCGTGGGGGGGGAGTCCCCAAACGGATTATTTCGGTGAGGATCAGCTCCATATGCAAGCAATAGGTTAACAAGGCTTTCGCTATCCTTTGGTGAACGTACTGCATGCCACAGTAATAGACCACCGGATTCAGGATCTGCGCCAGCATCAAGAAGCCGTTTTAGCTCAACGTATGGTTGGGACGCACTGTGAAAAATATATGGATTCAGGATGTGCGATAGTTCAGAATCTAACACAATCTCTTCGTCAGGCGACAAATTTTTTCTTCGTTCAAGCGCTTTTGCCGGGCCATCACCAAATTCTTTGCGCCAGCGTTGCTGCAAACGCCACGGGTGTTCCATGGCCATGGCATTCAATGTCAGAAGGCCGAGCACCATGCCCCCTAAAAATTTGTTCATGAATTTTCTCCTATCGCTTGCGCTTACCAGTATTACCAACCGCCCGATCAAGCATGTATTTGGTGATATTAAGCTTACCGTGATCATACCTGAAATCATCAAGTGCACATTCGTCAAACATATTATTGACCGTTAGTGTAGCCGTTCGTATTTTATCAGCGTTTTCCGGCGAAATCCCCCATGTTTTATATTCGGTGGCTGTATATGCATGATGTGGATCAAAGTGGTATCGGTCAAAAGCTTTGATGAATTCAAATATTGTCTGGAATTCTCCTGTCATAGGCGTTTGATAAGCCAACAGAAGCACATCTGGGGCAATGTGCGCTTTTTTTTGTACGAGTGCGATAACTTTTCCTAGATTTCCGGAATCTACGGCAGCATGCAAAGCGTGGCCTCGCGGTAAATTGGGATCGGCGCCATGATCCAGTGCAAAAACAACGGTATCCAAATTGTTGCCGAAGGGGTAGGCGCATGCGCAGGCGAGAGCGCTCCCTAGATGTGCTCTTCCTCCTTCGAAGAACGTTCTTATTGCGTTAATTCTTGCTCCGGCGTGCACTAAAGGTTCCATGATGTGCCGATGCGCTGCGCAGGTTATAGGTGCTCCGCTGTTTGAACCGAGGTTCGGATCGGCTCCATACGTGAGCAACAATGTGACGGTCTCGTCTTGGTCCAAAAGCGCCGCGTTTGCCAATGGACGATCATTAAAATCACCATCGGGGTCTGCACCTTGTTCAAGAAGGGTTTTAATTTTGGCCTTTCGTTCGGCTCTGCGTTGACTTTGTGTTCGTGTGATATCGATGCGTCCAATGATTGTTTTTGTGAGCGCATCGTTGAGAGCCTTGCGCTCTTTGGGCAGGAGCTGTGATCTTTTGTTGATGATCCTTTGATACGCTTCGCCCAGGTTTTTAAGCATCATATGTCGCCGAAATGCTTCAGCATACTCTTTCTCGCCAGGATCCGGGCGATTCTCCATGGATTGAAGATTTGTTGCGACTAAAAAGAGCGTTATGCATCCAAAAAACTTTTTCACGAATTCCCCCTAGCGTGTGTTATATTTCTTCTATTTTACGCGTTTATCAGCCCATCGGCAAATGTGAAAATAATTTCACATTGAAAATTGACTTTTCGTAAAAAGCCTGATAACATAAGAGTGTCGTGCTGTTTTAATCGAAAGGAATGCGTATGACTCGCATACGTTTCTCAATCCAACCAAAAGTTGTTTCTTGTGGCGTGTTCTATGCCGCAAATCATTCTTTTGTCCTTTCGCATCATCACGTCCATCTTCATCATCATACCCATTAATCATTTTTTAAAACCTGCGTGTTTGACGGTTCATAGTTGAGCTAAGGTCACGGTTGCGTTAACGCTTTTCAGCACGGCTGAAGTATGTTGAGCGCATACACAGGTGAATAACGTATTTTGTAGATTTTATTATTGAATGGAAAATCATGAAACGTTTACTGCTTATTGTTTATTTATGTTGTTTGGCAACGTTCAATTACGCCATGGAACGGGGTGCTGGCGGCGATTCTCAAGACCAAGTGATGTCAGACGCCGAATATACTCAGGCGCGTACGCAATTTTACGACGATTATTTATCAGATATGACGAAGTTTTTTGGCGTGAAAGATATGTCTGCCAACGTACCGGTGCTGGTAAAAAAGGGCGCTGCTGAGCGGCGGCAGATGGTTGCCGATGCGCGCGTTGAGCGGCTTGCCGATATCATTCGGAGAAAGCGATTACAGCGGTTGTTGCTCGAGGCCCAACGGCGTCAAGATCAGATCATGACGGAAGCGCTCCAGGATGAAGATGAGGCATACCGCATGAACGTCTATCGTGACGCAACACACTAATCTTGGTGAGCGAAAAACTAAAAAACGAAAGATACGATTATGAAAAAGAAATTATTGGGTTTGGTAATCGCCGGATTATTGGTATTGGCTGGTGTGATTATTTTGAACTATTGGCCGGCGTCAAAGCGCGATGAACGCGTGCTGAAGATTGGCATGATGAGCGGTTGGGCGCCCTTTATGACGCTTAATGCGCAAGGCCAATACGAGGGTTTTGATATTGACGTTGCGCAAGCGTTAGCGCAAAAAATGGGCAAACGCTTGGAAATTGTTGATTTCGGGTCGCTGGCGCCGTTATTTCTTGCGCTCGAGCAGGGTGCTATTGATGCCGCAATGTCGGGGCTTGATATTACGCACGAGCGTTTGCAAAAAGTAGCCATGGTGCCCTACGTTGGCAGCGGTTTTGACCGTTTTTATCTGCTTTTTTGGCAACAAGTACCGCGCGATGTGCGCACGCTTGAAGATCTCACAAAACGTAAAGCGATTATCGCCGTTGAGCCAGGATCGGCCAGCCAAACATTTTTAAAACAATATCCAGAAATCGAACCAAAGTTATTATCAGGTGTTTCAGATATGATCATGGACGTGCAATATGGGCGATCGCTGGCTGCTATTGTTGAGCCGCTTGTGGCTCGTCGGTTGCAAAAACAAACGCCTGAACTTACGTCGCTGGCGATTCCATTGCCGCCAACATTTTGTGTGTATGGAACGGGCATTGCGGTACGCAAAGATCGGCGTGCACTTACCCAAGCGATCCAGCAAACCATCGATGCGCTTAAGCGTGACGCAACGATCACGCGTCTAGCCAAACGTTGGGGGATCGAAGATGTTTAATACCGTTATCACTTATGCAGTCCCGCTTGCGCACGGGGCTGCGCTTACGGCTGCTATCTGGATCGGCGCGCTGATCTGTTCGTTTTTTCTGGGTACCGTGTTGGGGCTCGTGCGCTGTGCGCCGTTGCGTGTACCGGGCATTGCGCAGGTGGCAGATATGATCACGGCGTTATTGCGCGGTGTGCCCTTTTATGTGCAATTGCTTATCGCTTACTTTGTTATTCCCAATCTGCTTGGTATATCGATTTCTGCGCTGGCAGTGGCCACCGTTTCGCTGGGTATTTGTTCGGCGGCATATGTGAGCCAGCTCGTCGTAAGCGGTATTAATGCTATCGCCCGAGCACAGTGGGAAATGGCTGAAACATTGGGATATTCTATCCCGCAAACGGTACGTTTGATTGTTATACCGCAAGTGTTACGTGCAATTTTGCCGGCGTTATGCGGTGAAGCAGATCAAGTGCTCAAAAGTACGGCCATTGTTTCAGCTCTTGGCGTGATGGAATTGACGGGCGTCGCGCGCAATATCGTGGCGCGTGATTTAAATCCGCTCGATGCATACGGCGCTATAGCCGTCATATATCTTGTGGGTTCTGGAGCCATGGCACTTTTGGCTGCGTGGCTCAAAAGGAGATTGCATTATGGTAACGATTAATAATTTACGCGTTGCGTATCAACGCAAACAGCGTGAAAATATTGTTTTGGGTAATTTTTCGCTGAATCTTGCCGGCGGCACTTCTACGTTGCTCATTGGACCGAGCGGGTGTGGCAAGACGACGCTTTTGCGGTGTTTGGCTGGCTTACAGCCGTATACCGGAACAATCACTATTGATGGTATGGATATGCATCAATTGAACCGCACACAACGCGCGCGGTTAGTGGCGTATGTGCCGCAAGAAAATACGTTATTTGCGCATTTGAGCGTTCTTGAAAATATCGTGCAGCCGTTGGTGGTAACGCGCGGGTACCAGCGCGAGCAGGCAATGCAGATTGCGCAGGAAATGCTGGCAATTTTGGGCATGGAACCATTTGTAACGTGTTGGCCCGATCAATTATCCGGCGGCCAAAAGCAACGAGTTGCCATTGCGCGTGCACTGAGTTTGCGTACTCCACTTTTATTACTTGATGAACCAACATCGGCGCTTGATGGTGGCAATACGCGCGTGTTGGTTGATTTTTTGCGCCAACGCTGCCGGCAGGGAACAACGGTGCTTATCGCAACGCAAGATGCCTATTTGCAGGAATTGTTGAACGATCGTGTTGTGCGAATGGACGCTGCGGTTTAGTCGCCGATTTTCCGGTGTGGTTGTAACTATCGCTTGCGTGCGCCGCTATGCCCAATTGCGCGGTCAAGCACGTATTTGGTTAAGTTACCATGTTCGTATTTTATGTCAGCAAGCCGAGCTTCGGCTCGCGCTTCATCAACTTTTTGAGCGGCCGCCAGAATTGATCGAGTGCTTTCATCAGAAATACCTGCGGCTTTGCATGTTGCTTGCGCTAGATTGCGCGGATCAAGACCATTTTCTTTTATCGCTTTGAGAAGTTCGTATTGGGCGTAGCATCTAGGCGTTCTGAAAAGGGCGTTTAGGTCAGGGCGATCGGGCGGCCTAATTGGCGCTGGACCGATTGGTAGTATCCAGGGTCCTGTAATGCTGTGAAGGAGCTTTAATCCGCGGTCTTGGCGTTCGTTAGGAGCGAGAGCAAAGTCCAGCAACGATCGCCCGTCGGAAGCTCTACTGTTTGTTTTTGCGCCATGCTGAAGTGCTCTGATGATCCCGTCTAACTTGTAACTGCGTAAAGAATCCTCAAGAAGGCGCTGTTCCATGGCTAAGGAATCTGTCAGTAGGCAGAAGACGATGCCCCCTGAAAATTTGTTCATAAAAATCCCTGTTTAGAATTATTTGCTTTTATACGTTGGTGCAGCTCGTTCGTATGCTTCGTCTTCTTCTTTGCATTGCCTGAAGGCATCAGCAACGCGTTGTGCGGCTGCCACAATTAATCTTGTGCTTTCATCAGTAATACCTGCGGCTTTGCATTCTTCTTCCGTCAGGTTGTTTGGATCAAGATGATTTTCACCTATTGCATGTAAAAGTTCGCATTGAGCTCGTCTGGCTAGCGTGCCCAATTCGCTATCTTCCAGGTTCAGGGAAAGGGTCTGGGCAAACTTTAAAGGTGTTCCATACCTTTCATCGGTTGTATTTAGTTGAGCTCCATATTGTAAAAGGGCTATGACCTTACTTACATTACGCTGATCCAGTGCTTTGTAGAGGGCTGCGGGTTCATAGCAGCACTTATCAGGAGTATTTTGGGGAAGTAGGTTTGGGTCAGCGTGATGAAGTAACGCCCATGCCAGTACCTCAAGATCTTCGTCGAAATCATAGCCGCATAAAGCGGAAAGCAGTGTTTCTTCGGATACCGTGTTGATATCCACGCCCGCCTGTAGGAAGATTCTGAGGGCTCCAATGCTACGAGCCTGCGTGATAGCATTTTTTTGATGCGGATTAGCTCCGTAGGCAAGAAGCAGGTTAACAAGGCCCTTGCCGTTGTTGGGTGAAAGCGCTGCTTTCCGCAGCGCTAAATCATCAGATTTAGGGTCTGCGCCTCTATTAAGAACAACTTTTAGCCGGGCGCATGCGTCGGGTACATCGCGATAAAAATATGGATCCACCGCTTTCCATAATTGCATATTCAACTTGGCGCGTTCTTCGGAGGGCAGCTTTTCGCGCAACTTGCGAGCTTTTGCTGGTCCATTGCCGAATTCTTTCCGCCACAGTTTTTCCATACCCCACGCCGGTGTTACCAGTAGGCAGAGTATCGTGCATTCTAAAAATTTGTTCATAAAAAATCTCCTAGAATGGTTTGATGTACCGAATCTCTAATATAGTTTGGCGGTTGAGCCATTTTTTACAAGTGCTGTGAGCATTATTTAGCGTATTTTATTGATCTTATTGTACGCACTTATTTAATCTCGATGGCAGGATGAGTAATTCGAAAGGATCATATGGCGATTGATGCGTGTTTTGTGAGCCTCTTTTTTTGGGAGCTCTTATCGATTTTAACCCTTACTTTTTTTGGTCTTTTTTGGTTTATCGAGCGTGTTGCTGCCCACAAGCATTACGTTATGTTAAAACTGATCAGTTTGTTGGTTCTCTTGGCAGCGGCCTTTGTTATTTGGGTAAAATTAGCCGAGCATGTTCCCGCCCAGCGGCTTGATGGCGTTGTAGATCTTATTTTGCTTGCTGCGATGGCGTGTATCACGATTCACTTTGTGCTCTTGCTTCTGCGTGCAAGCCGAGTACCCATTCCACATTTTGTGGAGCGATCGGGTATTGTGTTGGCCCTTATTGCTACCCTTATGTACGGTATTTACCTGTTCACCACGGGAACAGCTGCGCAATTTGCCGCGCTTGATACAACGGTCAACATGCTTTTGCGTTCATTTTGGGTAATCGTTACGCTTACGCTGATTGCGCGCGTCGTAGTGCACTAAATTGCAAAAAAAGATTACGCCAGAAGATTTTGCTGCTGCCCGGCATCGGCGGTTTACGGAGCGCGTCGTGCAGAAAATTTATGTAAGCCATTGCGTTATGGTCTGATGTGAGCGCCTGGTTTGTCCAGTGGTGCAAGAGGTGATCGACTAAATCGATACTTTCCAATTCGGTTGGTGTGGCGCGATCGAGCGTTGCCAAAAAAGCCGCGCCGTCGGTTGCTGGTTGTTTAAAAAACGCGAGCAAATCGGTGTACGGCTGTTCGACGGTTATATCACCCGGCGCAAACGTGCGCACTATACAGCGTGAGCGAATGGTCGGAAGTACCATCGCGCCGCGCTGCGCCAGAAATAGAAAATGATATCCGGTTGGCGGTTCCTCAACAATTTTGAGGAGGCGGTTAGCGCATGCTGGCGGCAAAGAGTCGGCTTGCTGGATAATAAAAATAAACGGCATGCCGTCGTCGGTGGCAAGGGCAATGCGTTCAAAAAGCGGTTCAAATTGTTCCAAACGATACGTTCCATCGGGAGCAAGCCACAGTAATTGGGCATGCTGTTTGTGCGCAATGGCGCGGCACGTGGCGCAGATCTGACAGCCATGGTTCGGGCACCACAGATGCTGAATTTCTTTCGTGGCCCGTGCTTGTAGTTCGAGCGTCGGGCCAACCCATAAATGAGCCGGGGCTTGAAGAAGCGTGTTACTCATAGCTCGACTCATGCTCGAGAGCTTCAAGCAGCTTTTGTAAGGCCTGGTTGGCTAAGTTATCGGGTGTATCGCGGCCATCAAGCGTGATCACGTGTTTTTGATGAGCAAAGTGTGTCTCATAGCCGGCGGCTACGCGTTCCATGAAATCGCGGCATTGTTTTTCAAAGGCTGTGAGTGGTTGCTTGCGCGCCAGAAGTCGTTCAAAAGCTGTTTGCGGATCGATGCGGATAAAAAAGGTGCGAAAGGGGGTAACGCCATCGAGCGCCCACGTATTGATACGTTTAATGAGATCAATATCGAGGCCACGGGCATAGCCTTGATAAACGACTGAAGCGTCGGCCAGGCGATCTGAAATGACGAGTTTTTTATTGGCAAGGGCAGGTTTGACGATTTGGGTAATATGTTGTGCCCGATCCGCGGCGAAGAGCAAAAATTCCGCTTTTGGATCAAGCGGTGCCGGCTGCTCTTGAAGCATGGTACGAATATATGGTCCATAGCTATTATCGCCCGGTTCTTTGGTGACGAGCGTGGGCATGAGCTGAGCGGTGAGTTCGGCTAGCTTTTTCACAAACGTTGTCTTGCCGCAACCATCGATACCTTCAACGGTAATAAGTATGCCGCATTTGAGTTGTTTCATGGCTTAATTCCGGTATACTGACAATTGTTTTTCTCAAATTTCGTGTGACCGGCTTGATGGCGGGTCATACCTTAAGTGTAACGTGTTTACAGCGGAGTGTCATGGCCAACCAACGGCTGGTGCATATAACGACAAATCTGGGTATGGGCGGGGCCGAGCATTTTTTGTTTCATTTGGTCAGGCACCTTCAACCGTCTTTTGATCAAACAGTGATCAGTTTTCGTGGCGGCGTTTTTGAAGAGCGTATACGTGCGTTGGGCGTTCCGGTGTATATTATTCCCTTTAATTATTTAATCTTTTATCGCTTGTTTAAGGTTTTATTTGCTGTAAAACCTGATGTTATTCATGCGCTTTTGTGGTCGAGTAATACGATATCGCGAGTTGTTGGGTCGTTGTTGCGCGTTCCCGTGGTATGCGCCATCCATTCACCAGTAAATAGTGACGGGTACGATAGCCGTATGCGCACGATCATTGATCGATTAACGATGTGGCTGGCCACCCGTGTGGTTATGGTTTCGGCTCATGTGCGCGATTCAAGCGCGTTAACGCGTTGGGTCCCGGCACAGCGCATGGTGTTTATCGAAAATGGTATCGATGCGCACTATATGTGTGAACAGGTTAGTCGATTGGCTATCGGGCGCGATCGGCTTGCAATACCTTCTCATGCTCTTGTGATTGGCACGGTTGGCCGCTGCGTTGCGCTTAAAAACCAAGAGCTCGTGGTGCGTGCGATTGCTGCATTGCGGCACGATACGCGTGCGTGGTATGCCGTTATTGTTGGCGATGGGCCTTTGCGCAAAGAGCTGAGAATTTTGGCTGTCGAGCTTGGCGTGAACGATCGCGTAATTATGGTTTCTGGTGCCGCGGCCGCCTATTATTCACTCTTCGATTTTTTTATATTGCCATCGCATATTGAGGGGCTTTCGATGGCCTTACTAGAGGCGATGAGTTTAGGCATACCCGTTCTTGCCAGTGCGCAGGCAAATCATGGGGTTATTATTGACGGCTTTAATGGATTTATCTTTGACGCGAGCAATAGCGACGAAGTTGTGCAGATCTTAAGAAAAATGGCGAATAATTCGCACTTGTGCGCTGCATGTACTCAAAAAGCGCAAGAAGATAGTGTACAACGCTTTTCTTTTGCGCGTACTGCGCAAGAATATGCCAATCTTTTTTTGCGTGTTGGTAGGCGCTGTGAATATTGTTGAGTGGGGTATAATTACTTGTTTTTCCGTAGCATTCGTCCAAAAAAGCGGCGCCAACCGGTGACAACATACGCTTTTTCATGGTTTATGCGTTTTTATCCATGGCATGCGGGTGTGGCGGCAGCAAAGGGGCCCGGCGGGCGAAGGGGCTTTCTGGCCAATAAAACTCTTTGTTACCACAAAAATTTGATTTTTTATTTGATTTTTTATAGGATTAAAATGTCTCAAAATCGATAACCTCCATTTCCCCTATCCGCGACGTAAGTCTTGGGTGGGGGTTTTTAATTAGAACACGGTAATGGAGAAACCACTGTGCACAAGCTCTTTGCCGTCATGCGAAACGGCCGTTTTTATCATAGTCGGTTTGAGCGCCGGCAGTATTTTTTACTTCCATCGGCGGCATTTTACCTCAGAATGCTGTGCCGGCGATTTTTCGAACCCGAACATCCCATAACGGTAACGCATGCGCATATCCCGCATACACAGCCGGCGTGGTGCCGTCTGATGTGGTTAGGCCATGCAACTTTTTTAATCCAGCTCGGCGGTTCGGGTCGCCAGCCGGTTACGCTTCTGACCGACCCCATTTTTGGTAATGCGACGCCCTTTTTCCGGCGCACGTGTCCACCGGGCCTTGCGATATCTGAGTTGCCGCCCATAGATTATATTCTTATTTCCCATAACCACCGCGATCATATGGATGAATCAACGCTTATGCAGCTTTTTAAGCGCAATGAACATGTTATTTGTTTGGTGCCTCACGGCGACCGCTCTTGGTTTATCCAGCGCGGTTTTTTGCAGGTTCACGAACACTATTGGTGGCAAAGTTTGAGCAGCGGTGCGCTTACCTGTACCTTTTTGCCGGCCCGGCACTGGTCGGGGCGCTGGATTGGTGATCGCAACCGCTCGTTATGGGGAAGCTGGCATATCGGCTGGGGTGGTCGTAGCCTCTATTTTGCCGGTGACACGGCGTATTGGAAACATTTTTCGTGTATTCAGGCCCACATGCCTTCCATAGACGTGGCTCTTTTGCCCATAGGGCCATGCGAGCCTCGTGGATATATGCAACACCACCATATGAGTGATTCGTGGGTTATACGGGCATTTTTAGAGCTTGGCGCGAAGCATTTGGTGCCCATGCATTGGGGCACGTTTCGTTTGGGAATTGATGCGGCCCATTTGCCCCTGGAACGTTTAATTTCTGCCTGGCAACGAGCCGGCGATGCCGTGGGTGATAAGCAATTGAGTCTGATTAACCATGGCCAAGAAATCGCGTTTGCGGATAATCAGGAGCCGGCAGAAACGAGCGAAATCGTAACGTTGTAATGCAAATTATTTGTTTCAAGAGGTCGAGGGCTGCAGTCCCTCTTCCCCTTGTTTTCAGGCCGACACTGCTATCGTGGCCTTATGACCGGCATGCTGACTCTGACTACTGGGGCAGGTACTTGAGGTACTGGCACCTGGGGTACTGGTGCTGGTGGCCTTGTTCCCATGGATGGGTAGATGAAGCCATGGCACTCCAGGCAGATCAGGCTTGCGCCCAAAAGGGTTATGATTACTGATTTATTCATAAAAATATCCTTCATAAATAATTAAACTAATTCACGCTTCTACACTCTCCGGTTAGGTCTTATATCAACTATGCATAGGGTACCTCCTGATTTTTGTGGTGAGACTGATTCAAATCGCCCTAAATTCGCCCACCCGCTCGCCCTGAGTGATTGTGTTGAAAGTCAACAACTTTTTGAACAATTTAACTTAGCAGTAAGTTATGCATACCTCCCTTTTTTTCAATAGAGAATTAGCGATGACAATGAGTTTATGCATGATGGCCACAATAGCGATCTTAAAGGGTTTTTTGTTTGCTATTAAACGATCATAAAATTTCTTTAGCGGCAAATGATGCTTGATCGTTGTCAATGCGCACATATAAAGAGCGTTTCTTGGAACTATTCTTCCGCCTCGGATGAATCTTTTGCCTATGAAGCTTCCGCTTTCATAGGCATAGGGGCAGAGCCCAACAAGAGCCGCTATTTTTTTATTGCTTAACTCGCCAAGTTCAGGAACAAACGATAGCAAGACTGTCGCGGAAGCCTTCCCAATTCCTGGAATCGATTCTAAATACTTTGACTTTGTATTTAAGTTCTCATCTTTCTGAATCAAAGCACCTATTTCGATATCAATAGCCTTAATCGCAAGTTTTAACGTCTTGATCAGCTTTTTTATGCTCGCAAGACACAAAGCATGAGACGGATGCTTTAACCGTGTTTTTTCCATGGCTAAAAACTTTGTTAGATCATTTTTGCGACTAACGAAAGCTCTCAATTGATCAAGATTTGCATCTCGGCTCACCGCTATGTAATCTGGAGAATTTTTAGAGGCAAATTCAGCAATTTTTTGCGCATCAATTTTATCAGATTTACTTTTGCAACCACATGCGACAATAAAGCCTTTTATTCTTCGTGGATCAACTATCCAGAGGTTATAAGAATTCTTTTTCAAAAGCTGAGCAAGGAGTTTCTCATAACCGCCAGTGGCTTCACATGCAATTTGCGCAACATCGTATACCGCCAATTCTCTGACAAACTTTTCTATTTCAACCGCTGAGTTGGCTATTTTAAAAAATCTTCCTATCGGGTGAATATAGGCGTCTAAGTTGTTCTTTGAAATATCGACACCTATGCACACATTTGATATATTTTTCATGAAATACCTCTGGCTTGTAGACATTCGAGATCGCACTACCCAGTACGTCTCTAGTGATTGTTCGAGGTGTTTTTAGAAAGCTGATACTCTCAAACTCAGAAACGGTCCTATCAGACCAAGCCTGTCACGAGATCTATCAGCTTTTTTCTCTGAACAATCGATATCCAACAACTATCCAATCTTTAGCTTAGTAACCGTTTCGTATATTTAAAAGTACCTAGTTTCAACATACAAGCTTGTCGAAGGGCGCTCGTTGAAACCTTTAATCGTTCGATCATGGCGACGTTTTTAATCGTTTCTTTCGTGCGTGCCATTCGTTATCCTTTCATTTTTTACAAACAAAAAACCCCCGGCTTTAAGCCGGGGGTTAGTACTTTTTTTAACGTTTTTTATGCGTTAGGTAAGCAGTACACTCCTACGGCCCTTGAGGGTAAAAAAGAAAAAAGAGCAGAAAGAAGTGTTTTGTGCGATTTTAGAATGTTTTTTTGCTTAAACAGCAACAAAAAAGTTAATTTAAATAAAAGAGAAGTGGCTGCTACGCCACTTCTCTTTGCTATTATTGTTTCACTTACAGTTGCATAACTTCTGGTTGTTTGAGCGCGACGTGGTACGGAACCGTATCTTCAACGCGTCCGTAAAACCCTTTGCTCAAGTAAGCGCGTCCGGAATCGCCAAAGATCATGACGGCAATATCGCCTTGTTTGAGTTTTGGCAGATATTGCATAACCCCAGCTGCTACGGCGCCACTGCTCAGCCCTACGAGTAGGCCATGCTGTTTGGCCAACGGCTGTAACATGCCTAAGGATTCTTCATCGGTTACTTCCAAGAACTCATCGATGATGCTGTAATCAGTAATTGGGGTATTAAAATCGATACCAATACCTTCGACGGCATATGGTTTTGGATTACCTTTGGTTGATCGCCACGAATTTTTGGCATCGATGGCAATAACTTTAATATCGGGGTTTTGTGATTTTAAAAAGCGCCCAGCGCCGCTGACCGTGCCCGAGGTTCCTGCTGCAGCAAAAAAGTGTGTAATTTTACCTTCGGTTTGATTCCAAATTTCAGGTCCGAGTAATGTTTGATGCGCCAAGCGGTTGGAGAGATTGAAATATTGATTTGGCATAAACGAATTTGGTGTTTGTTTTTGGATTTGCACGGCAACATTGTGATAGTTGCGTGGGTCATCCATGGCTGCAGGCGGACACAAGACCACCGTCGCGCCATACGCTTGAATCGTGGTCAATTTTTCTTTGCTGATTTTTTCGGTGACCGTAATGATGACTTTATAGCCCTTTGCTGCACCGATCATGGCGACGGCGATGCCCTGGTTTCCTGACGAGGCATCGATGATGGTTCCGCCAGGTTTGAGCAGGCCCTTGCGTTCGGCTTCCTCAATCATAAAGACGGCTGAGCGATCTTTGACGCTGCCGCCGGGATTGAGATACTCAAGTTTCGCACATACGCGCGCCTTGCTGTCTAATGTGAGTTCGACAATCGGCGTATTGCCAATTGCCGTGAGTACATTTTTATAGATCATGGGATATTCCCCTGGATTTTTATTTACCTTTTTTATCATAACAGTCATAGCGGCAAAATCTAGTGGGTGCTACTACGATAATGTGTGATACATGTTTATGTGTTGTTCAACCATGTACTCGTAGGTAAATGGGGTCAATTGATCTGGGTAGTGGCTCAGCCGTGCGTAAAGCGCCGGATTTTCGATAAGATCGCCTATGCCATCGGCTATGCCGTGCCAATTTTTTTGTTCATAGAGCAGGCCGTTTACGTTGTGGATAATTACTTCAGGAATCCCGCCGGTTTTATAAGAAACGACGGGCAGCTTCAGTAAGCGGGCTTCGATAACGGCGCATGGCAGCCCTTCCCACAGTGATGTAAGCGCAAATACGTGCCAATTTTTGGTAATGGCCGCGACATCGGGCTGCCAGCCATGGAGCACGACGGCGCGTGTCAGATTATTTTTTGAAAGCCATGCTTCTATGGCCGGCCGCAGGGCGCCGTCACCGATAAGTTCAAGTCTTGCTTGTGGATATCTCTCGTGAACTGATTTAAATGCCCGTAAAAGATCACCCATGTTTTTTTGTGGTTTGAAACAGGCTACCGTGCCGATAACAAATGGCTCTGCCGTCGGAGCACATTTTTTTGTTGCTTGCGCCAAAAATGGTTCGCCATCGATTGCTGCATAAATGAGCGTGTGTTTGTGTGCAAATCCAGGAAATAATCGTACACCCGTTTGTGCATCGGCACGCGAAACGCAGATAAAGCGTGTTGTTATAAAACTGGTGACGAGTTCTGACAAATATACGGCAAGCCAGGCTACGCGCGATTGGTGCGGATGGAACCCATAGCCGTGGATCGTATGAACACGGTGAGCGATACCGGCAAAAAAAGCCGCCCAGCGTCCGAGCAAGCCGGCTTTGGTGCTATGGGTATGCACGATAAGTTTGGGGTGTTCTTTTTTGAGTTTGCGTAACACGTTAATCAGCGTGAAAAATGTCTTAAATTCGCGCAGTAAACCATACGCGCTTACTTCGCGCGTCATGCAATCGAGCAATATGGCATGCGGATTATGGTTAACCTGCTCAACAAGGGGGCCCTGATCGCCGGTGATGAGCCATGTGTGGTGGTCATGTTTTGCTAAATCATCAAAGAGGCGCAGACACACTTTTTGGGCGCCGCCTAGTTCGAGCTTGGTAATAATATAAACGATAGTTGGTGGCGTTTGCTTATCCATTGTTTGGGTGCACGTTACGCAAAAATCATGAGCATGAGCCCGATGAGGAGTCCATAAATAGCCAGCGTATCAACGAGACCTTGGGCAAGCAGCGAGGCGCGGGTAATAGTTGCGGCGTTGGCGGGCGTTTGTTGCCCGATTTGGGTACACGCGGCAGCGGCGATTCTTCCTGAGCCAATACCGGGCATAAGGTTGGCGATGCCGATGCAGCCGGCGCTTGCCAAAATGGCAATCGTTTTAAGTGTGGTTGGATCCGTCGGCATATTCAAAAGCATGAGAAGGGAGGCAAAAAAGGCCAAAATAATCGGTGTTTCAATAAACGACTGACTAAGTAAGGCAAACGAAAAAATGCGTTTATACGCGAGCCGATTAACGCCGACCGATTCGCATGCATTGCGCGCAAAAAGTCCTTGTCCGATGGCAGGGCCGATAGATCCAATGCCGACGCAGATTGCCGAGGCGAGTATTTTAAGTGATTCGTTGAGTGTCAGTAGCGATTCCTGCCTGAGATGAATCATGAAGACGGCTATAAAACCAAAGATGATTGGTGTCTGGATAATTGAAATGGTCACGAGCATCATGTTGGTGATTGGTTCGGCAAAAAAAGGCTGGCGGGCAATGGCGTGCATACTGGCAATGGCCGGCATACTTGAAACGATACTGATAACTAACCCGACCAGGCCGACGGCGCATACGATGCCGGCTTGTGCAATACTTATGTAGAGTGCATTTGGCGCCGAAAGACGGGTGCCAAAAAAAATGATAATAATCATGATCAAGCTGATAAGGGCTGACGTCTCGGTGAGCGCCAACGAAAGAAGAAGATTTTTTGACAGCGCGCGATGGGCTTGCGGTTGAACATATAGGCCATCGGTCGCCGCCTTGGTAATGCGTCCTTGGCCAATGGCAACGCCGAGTCCGGTGAGTGCAAGCGTGGTTGCCAATGAGCCGTAGTGCAGATAAGAAGCTGCCGTTATCATGGGTTATTCTTCTCCGTGATTTACTTCGAGCGATAGGTAGGTCAGGGAAAGCATGGAAAATACAAACGCTTGAATGCCGCCGTCCAAAATGACAAAAAAGAAGATGAGAATGAAATTGAGTCCGCTCATGATGCCCAAAAGTTCGCCGATCCACCATCCGCCGATAGCCTTGAGATAGAGTTTTGATATTACAGCGACGCCGAATATGTTGCCGAATAGACGAAACGATATTGAGACAATTTTGGCTAACGACTCAACGACATTGATGGGGAACATAAAGACGAATGGCTGAAAGAAGCTCTTCAGGTGTCTCAAAAAACCGTGCGCTCGAATGCTGCTCAGCTGCGTATATAAAAACGATGTGACCCCCAATCCAAGGGTTGTATTTAAATCGCTGGTGGGCTCTTCCAGCCAGGGAATAACCGAAAGCGTGTTACACAAAAATATAAACGTGAAGAGTGATATTACGAATGCAAAGTGATTGAAATAAAATTTTCCGAGGCTTTGTATGCTTAAATCACTGAATGCTTGCGCAAACCATGTAACGAGATACCCAAAAACGTTGTCCTCTCGCTTAATTGCTATACGCGCCAAAATGATAAAAAGGGCGATAACGCCTAGGACGACCCACGTATTGATGACAATGATGTAATTAATATTCCAGAAATTACCGGTGAGTCCGAACGCCTTGAACGGTCGCCAGTAATGCTGATGAACGATATCTAGTCCTTGCATCTGCGTTTGCCCGTATTGACGATAATGACCAACCATAAACAGCCTAAAAAGGCTACCATACCCAGTATAAAATGGTCGGGCCAGTAACGCAACATAACGACGCAAACGCCGATAAATAAAGCAACGCGTACAAGTGTGTTAAAGAGAAGGGTGCAAGAAGATGGAGTCACGTTAAGTGGGCTTCCCCGTAAAGTCAGATGCCTTACAAAAAGAAGCCCATAAACTATTCCACTGATGCAGCCTGCCAGCATTGCGCTGGATAAGCGTATCATAGGATTTATTTTTTGATTTTCGTGTTCCAGTATTCGCTGACAATGGCGCGAGAGCCGGTAATGACAACTAAGCCATTGGTTTCGTCAACTGCCTTTTTAGCGTAATCAAGCGCTTGCGCAAGCGTCTTGGTTGAACGCGCCTTAACCTTCATGTTTTTGACATCGTTGGTTATTTGTTCAACATCCCATGAGCCGTCATTTGACGTGCTTTGCGCATCGGACGCAGGCTGACAGAAGACTACCTGGCCAGCGGTTTTTTTGAAGAAATAACGAAGCATTTTGCAAAATTCTGCTTGATGTAATGCGTTGTTTTCACTGCCAACAACAATCACCAGGCCCTTAAATGGGCGTTGATAATGAAGTAAGCGAACCCCGAGTAAAAGGTTTTTGAAGGCATCGAGGTTACTTGCCGTATCAAGCAGAACGGCTGGCTTTGCCTTTTCTAAGAGTTCGAAGCGATGTGAAAGCGTTGAGACCGTTTCTTGCCAGAATTGTTCAATGGTTTTTTGCGGGTTAAGCTCTGCGTGACGTTTTGCTTCCAACGTTGGGCGGCCACGATTTCCTTTTGGTTTAGCCAACAAGCTGTTGGAGGTCTTAGAATCAAAAATGTTTTGTACAAAAATTTGTGCAATACGTTCGGCCAATGCTGCACAACGGCCAAATAGTTGTTCGTAAGGATATTTCATTGCGGCCAATTTGCGGATCGGCATTGCCCATTGTGCGTTTTTTTGCTCAGCAAGATCTTCCATAATTTGAAGACTTAATTTACTTTGGTCAGCCGAAATGATCCAGCTTCCCTTTTTCATTAACCGAGCGACGTGTTCAACGCGCTGTCGGATGACATCATCCGAGGCATCAGTGGCGTAATCAGTGATACGGGTGATAGCGCAAATGAGCGGGGTACAGATTGATACGGGGTCGAATTGATCGAATTGCGTAACTTCTAATAGGGCAACGTCTACTTTTTGTGTTGCAAAGTGATGAATGGCCATCATGGTGAGGAGTTCTTTTGTATGAAGTTCGAGTTCCAACGTGGCCGCGGCGTTGAAGACATCATTTGCTACTTGTGTAAATGTGGCGTTACTCAATGAATCGTTGTTGCAAACAATACGTTCGTTATAGGTGGTAAAGTGCGGCGAATAAAAGCTGCCTACGGTTAGCCCTTCGGCGCGCAAAAGTTGGGAGGTTAAGTTAATCGTCGTACTTTTACCATTGGAGCCAGCAACAAAGACGGATCGAACGCTCTTGGACGGTGACCCAAGCGCTGCGTCTAATTGCAGTAATTTTTTAGCATCGGTGCTTTGTTTTACGCTCCAACGTTTATCGAGAAGCGCGATCGCATCATGATAGGTATAGGATATAACAGCAGAGGCTGATTTTTTTGTTTTTTGTTTTTCCGTTTGCAACATCATGGTCTCCATTGCGTATAAGCAATTATTACCAACAAATAGTCGTACAATTTTTAGTACACTTTTGCATATAAATCAAGGCCGTTACAACTTAATAAAAAATGTTTATTCAAAGTTGTAAAAAAGTTGTTATATATTCATTATAGGCATAAAACCATAAAATGTCAAATTAGGTATTTAAGATCAAGGGGAACATTTAAAACTTTTCAAAAATGATAAAATAACGTATTTATCATGCATATTGTTGATTTGTTACTTTAAAATACGTTAAATAAGTGGTTAAAGTAAGCGCTGGAGCGGGTTTTTTAAAAAGGAGAGCGATGAAAAAGTCCACGGGTTTTACCATGATTGAATTAATGATTGTGGTCGCCATAATTGCATTTTTGGCCATGATTGCGTTGCCAAGCTATTTGCGATTTGTTGCGCGTTCCAAGCGTGCTGAAGCGCATATCAATTTGGCATCGCTTTATACGGCGGAAAAAGCTTATTGGGCCGAACATGGTACCTATACCACTATTTTGAATGGGGCTAACGGGCTTGCATGGCGTCCAGAGGGTAAAGCGCAGTATACTTACGGTTTTGCTGGAGCCGCCGATGCAAACTACATTCAGGGGGTTCTCCCGTCCGATCTTTCGGCTTTATCGCAAGCAAAGGCAGATAAGAATGGATTTATTGCGATTGCTGTTGGCGATATTGATGGCGACGGCAAATCGGACGTGCTCTCTATCAATGAGAAAAAAGAATTGCTGACAGTTACTGACGATTTACAGTAATAAAAAGTTTGGTAGGCCGTATAAAACGACTATTATTGCACCCAAAGCAAGAAATGGGCCGAATGGAATGCGCGTTTTGCGAGAGGCTTTCCCGGTTATGATGCAAATAATGCCAAAAAGCGCGCCACTCGTGGAGGCAATTAAAAGCGTCGGGAAAACGCCTATAATGCCCACAAAGGCTCCGATAAACGCGAGTAAATCGAGATCACCTTGGCCAAGACCCTCTTTATGGGTGAGCGCAAAGAAAAGTTCTTTTATGAGCCACAGTGATCCGTAACCAACAGCGGCACCGATAATGCTTGAGGTTGATGTAATAGGCAAAGCGTGGGTATACGTGAATAATACACCGGCTGGGACGGCATATAAGCTGACGAGGCGTGAAATGATCATGTGCTCGAGATCGGTGCGTACGCTGACGATGAGCGCAGAAAAAAAGAAGATGTATGCCGGCCAGTAGGGTGGCGGTGTGCGTAAAATCACCAGCGAAAGCACAAATGCCGTGAGTATTTCGATGAATGGGTAAAGCCACGAAATGCGTTTATGGCATGATCGGCAGCGGCCCTTGAGTGCTACAAAAGAAATAACGGGGATAAGATCATACCAAGCGATGGTTTTCTGACATGTCGGACATGCTGAGCGGGTGAGGAGTGATTGATGTGCTATGAGACGATACGCAAGGGCGTTAAGAAATGACCCCCAGCATAAAAAAAGGGGTACCGTTAATACCAATTCAATCATGCTTTTCCGATTTGCTGATTTGATCAAGGATAGATTCGATGCGGTGCAGTTTTTCCAAGGTGTCGTCGAATTTAAATCGAATTTCTGGGGTGTAGCGCGCTCTAATTTCAGTCGCTAGGGCTTTGCGTAACGATGGAGCGAGCAGTTTGAGTGCCTCCAGCTTTTGTTTGAAGGTCTCAGGTCCCTCTGGTGTATAAAGAAAAATGGACGCCATACCCTTGTTAGTCGATAAGGTAACACGCGTTACGGTTAATCCGCGTATCGCAGGATAATCAAGCGAGGCCTGAAATAACAGTTGGCTTACAACACGTTTGAGGACCGATTCTTTTTGGCTTTTCTTTATGAACCCGGATCGTGGAACAGTCATGAGCTTTTCTCAGCTGGCGACCGCTTAATCCCAGTATCCACGCGCTGCCATGCGAATAAGATTTTGCTTTATTGCGCGCATGAGACGCTTGCGGCGTTTTTGCGTGGGTGATTCAAAATAGACACTACGCTTCATATCACGCACAATTCCCTCACGCTCGATTTTCTTCTTAAGTTGTTTGAGGGCACGATCAACGTTGGTATGTACGTATACTTGAACATTCGCTCTTTTTTTGCTCACGAGCAATCACCATCCTGTATTAAATGATTTGACTTACACTCCAATAATACTGCTTTTACCGCGAGCTGTCCAGCCCGTCATTTCCTCACGAAATGACGGGCTGTTGTTTTTGTGCGACTATTTTTTAAAAACTTGCGTAAATCGATGCGGCAAACGTTGAAGAGCGATACGCCTGGCGTCGTTTGAACGGTATTTGCATCATGATCCCCAGACGAACATATGGCGAGATGGCATAATTAAGTGCACCATCAAAGACCTGCGCTGAAAAGTCGCTCTTGCACCACAAAACGTCGGGCCTCAATGGATGAATGTCACTGCGGCATTTTGATGGGTGCTCGGGTTCTCCTGCGGCGTTATTTTCGCACACAAGCTTGATGCAGTCTTTATCGTGGCTCATATATACATAATCAAAGTAGAACGAGAATCGATCAAAGAATTCTTCGGCATTCATGGCCAGTGCAACGTGCCAGTTGGCGCCGGGTTCGATATCAACGCTTGTGCGGAATGGGAAAATTGGCCATTGTGAGGTGTTGTTTGGCACTGGGTAGCAGTTGCAACGGCGCTTATTAAAGGCCGTTATGCCGCCTTCAAGGCTGAGCTGTACTGTTTCATAGAAATCCAAACTTAATCCAGCGCGGGCGCGTAATGAGTTATGGCCGTTGTTGCCAAAAGCAAGACCAACGAGTTGCCATGGTTTTCGCTCTTTAGCAACGCCAAAGCTGCCGCCGACTGCTACATATGGAATAAATAAGAACTTCGGATACTCGTCGGCTGCTACGTCCCTATTGACGGTAATCGGTTGGCGCCAAAAGAGCTCGAGATAAATGTCTTCAATTGAGGTATCGTGGAAATCGCAGCTATTGTAACAGATTTGTGTGTTCGAAATGATTTCATCAAGGTGGCTCATAAGAAGGGAACTTACTTTTTTGGTTATTTGTACCCAGGTTGTCGAATAAACGGCAGAGTATCTTCCCCCTGATTCTGGTGCAAGGGAGTTAAAAGGGTTGGCTGTTTGTGCCGTTGGCGTTTGATCGATAAATACGGCACATTGACGAATGTCGGCAAAACCGCTTTGTGCCGTTACGCCAAATCCCTTACCGATATAGAGTTGTCCGTTAAATCGGACACCTTGTTTTTTATATTTCATTTGAGTGGAGAAAAATCCAAACGATTGGCTGAGCGTGGTGTTGGTTTGTTGAATTTGTAAAAGTCCTTGCGTGCTTCTTAATTGCAGCGGTACGCGTGTTTTGGTCGTTGGATTTACCAGATCGTCAATTTCGGTGAGTAACTGATCGCGGGTGTCCTCGAGTATGCGCGGAAATGTATATCCGCAGGGAAGATCAACGTTCGTATTAATAAAATTTGGGGTCACATTGTCTAAACCATTAAATGGCAAAAGTGCAATCATGTTCCAGAGTCCGCAAATATCGCCCAATTCAGCGTTGCAGCCACACCCATCGCCACCGCGTGAAGCACGTTGATAAAACGGCATAATTTCTAAGCTGAAGTGTTGTTTGCGCAGTTTTTGTTTGGTGCCTTTGAGGTATTCGTACTCGTTAGTTCCTAATAATGCGAATGTGTTGCCGGTAGTGTAGGGAGGAATTGGATCGTGCCGTTCGAGCGTGGTGATAATACCCAAGATGCTTTGCGGAGCGAATAATAAGACAAATAAACTTTGCTTGAGGAGAATAGATGCTTTCATTAAAATTCCTTTTTCCCCTTGAATTCATTACTTACCAGATACCATAACGGATCATTATGCTTACGTCAATGTGCAAAGCGCAGGGCCGTGTGTGGCGGCCCTGCGCGTGCAATTTGGGAGTTATGATTACGCTTTTATTCTGCTTCGAAAAGTAATGATGGTTCCGGTGTGCTGGGTGGCGTAAGAGGTAAAATTGCCTCAGTTGCCCCTGCCATTACCATGAAGCGGCTGGCGCAAAAATCAAGTAAGTCGCAAATGTTTTTCAGTTCATTATATGTGCGGCGTTCTTGCATAAAGCTTTCCTGTAAGGTTCGGCATCGATTGAGAATATTGGTTACTTCGTTTGGTGCGTAGGGAGTCATGCGCATGGGTGTCATGGATCCATTGGTGCTCAAAAGCGAACCGATGCAGGTCAAAACCAGGGTGAAGAAGAGAATAATTTTCATAACTACCTCAATTATCAAATATAAAGACTTGGTTTAAGTTTAATCTTTTGTTTGGCTATTTTGCAATAGTTTGTTACGCTGCAATAAATGGTCATAACGAGATAACTATGATGTACAGTCTTTATTATCAAGCACAGGTAAAACCGGAAACATGTTGGCTTTTTACGGGTGTTTTACGCAGTTACGAACATCTTGTTTTTGACCGCACCCTAGACGTTGCGCAGAGTGTGTTCGAATTTTTTGTTCCGCCACTCAATGAAGCTGAATTTATCGAATTGATATTTTTACTCGAGAAAAAGGGGCTCGTGCGAGGTCTTACGCGATTACCCAATCGCCTTGGCCAATCGTAGACGTGCTTCCTGCGATCCGAGTACTTCAATGATACCAATGACATGAGGTCCCGTCGGAGACCCGGTGAGTGCATTGCGGATGGCCGGGAGGACATTTGATAAGGGGATCTTGGCCTGTTTGGCCGATTTTTTTATGGCTTCCGTAAACATTGTTGGTTGTTCGATCAGATTAAGTGCGGGTACGGTAATCGCCGCGATGTTTGCACCAAGCGTTACGCCAGTTGGCCGTTGAAAATAGAACTGGGTTGCCGGAATGACATCTTTAAGGGTGACCAGGTCGCTGCGCACCAATTCGATAAGAGCGACGAGGATGTCCGGCGCTATCTTTGAGAGGTCATATGCTTGCATAAGCCATGGCTTGCATGCATCGATGAGTTCTTCTGAAGAAATTTTTTCAACCCACCGGTGATTTACCCAGCGTAATTTTTCCACGTCATATTTGATGTGACTGGTAGATGCGGGACGTTCGTGAATTGTGTTTATAAGTTGTGATAATGGCAAAATTTCTTCCGTTGATGATCCGCCAATAATGGCCAAATAGTTAACGATGGCTTGGGGTAAAAATCCGGCATCTTGCAAATCGTTGAGTGAAAAACCAAAGTCACGCTTCGATAATTTTTTGCCATCTACGTTACATAAAATGGGTAGGTGCCAAAAGATCGGGATTGGGTATCCGAGCGCGTGGTACAGCGCAATTTGGGTTACCGTGTTGGTTAAGTGATCATCACCGCGTAAAACATGGCTGATCTCCATGAGCATATCGTCAACGGCATTGGCAAAGATGAACGTAACGCTTCCATCCTGGCGCGTCAGCGGTGTGTCAGAAAAATTGGCTAAATCGAACGACAGTGCGCCATGTGCCAAATCGTTAAAACGTACGTTTTCATCGTGGTCAAGCCGGAAGCGCCAAATAAACGGTGTATGCGCATCGAGTTTGCGTTGAATTTCTTCTTGCGATAATTGCATGCAGGTGCGATCATATCGTGGCGGTTTTTTGAGCGCTACTTGCCGCTCGCGTTTTTTTTCGAGCTCTTCCTGTGTACAAAAACACCGATAGACGCAGTTTTTTTGTCTGAGCATCTCGAGCTTTTCTTGGTATATCTGTGTTCGTTGTGATTGGAAATACGGGCCCTCGTTGTGGCGGATGCCGAGCCATGCAAGGTGTTTTAAAATCTGCTTGGCGCCCGGATCGGCGTCACGTTCACGATCCGTATCTTCAATACGAAGGATATAGGTGCCGTTATATTTTTGTGCAAAAAGATAGTTGAGCAGCGCGGTGCGTACGTTTCCCAGGTGCATAATGCCGGTTGGCGATGGGGCAAAGCGTACACGTACATTTTTGGGTGTTTCAAGAGCCATACACATTTCCTTAACCATACGCAATCCAAGCATTATCCAGGTTGACCGAAGTTGTGTTTTTTGTCAAAAATGAGTGCCGGTTGAACCGTTCAAAACATTTGAGGTGAGCTTTCGATGGTTATCGTTTTCATAGCCTTTGTTTTGCCGTACAATAGAGTATTATGCGGATTATGGTTATGGTACGTAGGTTGGGGCGTCGGTTCACGTTATTATTTTTCTTAAGCTTGTTTGTCTGTGGCTTACGCGCTGCAACTGTTACGATCAATTACTCGCGCGATGGGTTGCGTGATATCGCGCTTCTTGGTAAATCGTGGAGGGTCTCAAAACTTATTTTTAAATCAGATGCGGCGGTGAGCCCAAGCCAATTGCGTTTGATTACCGGGTTGGATGAACACCGGATCATGGGTGCTCGCGATATTAAGAACGCCTGTTTCTATCTGGCGCAGCATGGTCGATTTAGGGATATTTGTATCAACGTAAGTGATGGCCGTTATGGTAAAGTGGTTATTGTTCAGGTGCGGGCAGAATGGCTTTTTGCGCAATTATTGCTATCAGGTGTTTGGTTTGGCAAAGACCGGATACGCAGGCACTATCTGATCAGTTCCGGAGAGTTGTTCGATTACGAAAAACATGTGCAGTCTATCAAGCAACTATATCGTAACTATCATAAAAAGGGATATTTACACGTTCACATAGCCGACACCCTTATTCGTGATTTAAAACATAAAGCGATGAGTGTCCGATTATACATATGCAAGGGCCAACGCTGTACGATCAAATCGATAAATATTTCTGGGAAATTGCCTGATGCGTGGCTCGAAGCCTTGCGTCTATACGCACGGCGCAATTTGTTACATCGGGCATATCGATCGGCGCAAATAAGGCGTGTCAAAGCGCACATGCGACGATTGTTTGCACGGTGGGGATATCCCTTCGCCGTGATCAGTGCGAAGCGGGCGGTCGATCGAGGTGCCGTTATTTTGACGATTCGATCATCGGTAACCAAGTCTCAGCAACTTGCCTTGCATGGCAATACCCACTTTACTGGCGAACAACTTATTACGTATGCCATGCGTGATGATGCCATACTTGAAGTGTTATCAGTGCCGCTCATCGTCCAGCAAATCGAAAAATGGTACAAAGAGCATGGCTTTGCAGGTGTCAAGGTTTCGATTCGCCGTACTCAACAATGGCATATTGACATTGTTGAAGGAAATATTGGCGCGGTCGATCATGTGGCATTGTTAGGGCCCGTGACGGATTCGGATAAAAAACTTTTCAATGACCCGCTGACCAGGCAGGCGCAACACGGCAAAAAAACACATGCGCTCTTTGGTCGAACCATCGTTACCGGTATGCCGCAGGTCGATACATTGCGTCTCCTGAGTGAAAATGCCTGTACTGAGGGCGAGCCATGGGATGCGCGGGCATTGGAAAAAACGTTTCAACGGCTCAAAGATTTGGGTGTTTTTAGTGATATTCGTATTCGGCCGGGAACGGCTAATGATGTTGACGGACGTACGCCGGTTATTATTCATGCCGTTGCGGATGATCCTTTTGAAATACAGGCGCGTGTTGGGGGATTGATCGGTAATCGGGCGCGGAGCAGCACCTATATCATTGGGGGTACCGTACTCTGTAAAAATCCAACGGCTCATGCTGACATGGCAAAAATAGAAATCAACGCAACCAATATTTATCGCGACATTGTTGCGGGATATTATTATCCAGGCTTGGGCGGGTTTCCGCTACGCTTAAGCGCTGAAATTTTTGATAAGAAATTTGATCACTTATCATATGGCTCAAATCGATTTCCGTTATATAAAGCAAGCGAGTTTGGCGGGCGTTTCGGCCTGATACATCGCCAAGACGTGTGGAATACGGGCTGTATGTTTACGTTCTCAGGACAAAAAATTATGCACATATGTAAGAACTATGCGCAGGCCATTTGCTTTGAACCGCGCTTGATTGGCGTGCGAGAGTTGTATGTGTTTTTAGAGCCCTACGCTAGTGCGGTTAATGTGGACGATAAGTTAGACCCTCGTTGTGGCTTTGCCAGTGCGCTCAAAACGACGGTGGCGCTTCCCTTGCGTGAGCGTGCCGTGTCATTTGTACGTGTGTTTTTTGAACAAACTGCCTATGTTCCATGCGGTCGCCATGTTGTTATCGGATTGCGGGCTGCATACGGTAACATATTTGTAAAAAATATTCGGTGTTTATTGCCATCACAGCGTTTTTATTTGGGCGGGCCGGCGTCGGTGCGTAGTTACCAAGCCGAAGCTGTCGATCCCTCAGTATGCTATAACAGTGGGTCAGGGCAGTGTTGGGTGCCGCAGGGAAGCACGGGGATGGCGTTATTAAGCGGAGAGCTGCGATGTTCCCTGACATCTGATTTTAGCGTGGCGGCATTTCAGGATGTTGGTTTTCTAAAAAATGTACTTTGCAAAAAATGGTGCGTGGCGAGTGCGACAGGTTTTGGATTGCGCTATGCAACGCGTATTGGGCCGATACGTTTTGATATTTCATGGAAAGCGCATCAAAGCCGTGTCGACCAGTCGCCATTTGCGTGGTTTCTCACGATAGGACATGCTTTTTGATTTTTTGCCGTTGTTATGCTTATTTACGCGCTTGAAAATCATAAAGTTTTTTTTGCCTTATTCTTCAAATGCCGTATATTGAAAAATGTATTTTTCAAGTCTCCTTGCTGAAGGGTGCGAATGGGACAATCGTGTTGTCAGGGGCCACATTGTTGTGATAGTAAGCAAAAGCATACGTTGTTTGACGAATTGGTTTGTCATTTTCCGTATGCCGTGTTGTCTTTGGCTGTTGGTTTTATTATTTTGAGCACTCTGACGGTATTTATCGGGTCAGCGCAACAGGCGTGTGATGCATTTTATCGTTTATTTCATACGTGTCACTTTATGCATATTGTTTTTGCTGCTGCCGGAACCGTTTTGGCTTTTTTGCGTTATTCACGCAGTTGGTGGCGAGCGTTTGTGGTTGGTCTCATTGCACCAGCCATTTTTTGCGTTCTTTCGGATATTGTGTTGCCATACATCGGGGGAAGAATGCTGGGGGTTCCCATGCGTCTTCATATTTGTTTTGTGTGTGAATATACGAGCATAAGTATTTTTTTGCTCGTTGGCATTTTAACTGGTTTTGCACTTAAGTTTCATGTAGATCAAGCTCACGGGCCATCGGTTTTTAGTGGATGGCTTCATTTTGGGCATATTTTGTTGAGCTCATTGGCGTCCATGTTCTATCTTGTTTCGCATGGATTTTTTCAATGGGATACCGTAATGGGTGTAGTGTATATTATGTTGATAATTGCTGTCGTTGTACCGTGTACGCTGTCTGATGTCGTGGTACCGATTTTGGTAGCAAAGATGGGCAAAAAGGATGAACGCGATACGTTTTGAACGGGTAAGTAAGCGATACGTTTCTGAAGAAGTAATTAACGATCTTGACTTGGTGATTCCACAAGGCAAGTTTTTTGCTCTGTTGGGGCCAAGTGGATGTGGCAAAACCACAATTCTTCGTTTGATCGGTGGTTTTGAGCATCCTGATGCCGGGCATATTTTTATCGAGGAACAAGACGTGACCGATGTTCCCATTAATAAGAGGCGCGTTAACACGGTTTTTCAGCAGTATGCATTGTTTCCGCACCTGAATGTCTTTGATAATGTTGCCTATGGGCTCGTCATTAAGGGGGTTGCGCGTGAAGAAATTAGTCAGCGCGTTGCACGTGTTTTGCATAAAGTTCACTTGGAAAAACATGCGAGCAAACGCATAGATCAACTTTCAGGTGGGCAACAGCAGCGCGTGGCATTGGCTCGTGCCATTATTAACGAACCCAAAGTTTTATTGCTTGACGAGCCATTGGCGGCTCTTGATCGATCACTTAAAGAGCGCATGCTTGTCGAGCTTATCGAGTTGCAATCAGAACTTCAAACAACCTTTGTGTATGTAACGCATGACCCATCAGAGGCTTTGGCGCTTGCTGATCAAATGGCAATCATGAATGAAGACGGTATTGTTGAACAAGTTGGTACGCCTAAAGAAGTCTATGAGTTTCCTGAAACGTCTTTTGTTGCGCAATTCGTCGGTAAAACTAATTTGCTTCAGGGAACGCTTGCGCAAGATCAGGCGTGGACGTTGCAGGTGCCGCATGTTGGCGAGCTTCAGGTTGCCGTTGATTCAGCCAAACCGTGGGCGCAGCCGGGGTACAATGCATTATTGAGCGTCAGGCCAGAAAAAATTGAGATTAATAAAACCGAACAAGTCGGGTTTGCAAATCATGTCGTTGGTATTGTTGACGCTCTTATTTACCATGGAAGAGCAACCGAGTATTTGGTTAAAGTTGGCGATCGTATTTTAACCGTGTTCGAGCAAAATGAAGATCATTTTTCGCGCGATGCAATAGCCGAAGGCGATGCGGTTCATTTGTACTGGCAAAGGGAAAATGCCGTCGTATTGGGGGTTTAGCATGCGCGCACTAAAAGAGCGGTTTATTTCGCATATCAATTATTTTTTTTCAGTTCCCGCGTTGCTTTGGCAGGTGCTTTTTTTATGGTTGCCACTGCTTTTTGTGGTGATCGCTAGCATGATGACGCGCAATTCGGGACTGACCTTTTCTTTTTATACAACGTTGTTGACGGGTGCACATGCACGCGTTATTTTTCGCTCGTTGACTCTTGCACTGTTTAACGCATGTTTGTGCCTTTTGGTGGCCTATCCGGTTGCTTATTTTATTTCGTTTCGCACCGAGCGTTGGAAAAATATTTTTGTGTTTTTATTGACGCTGCCATTTTGGGTAAATTTTTTAGTGCACGTTTACGCCTGGTTCTTTATTTTGGAACGCGATGGCTTGCTTAATCGGTTTCTGCTCTCGCTCCGCATTATCAGCGAGCCGCTGCACGTGGTGAATTCGGTATTTGCGGTTTCGCTGGTTATGTTTCAGGTATATTTACCGTTTATGATTTTGCCGCTTTACGTTATTTTTGAAAAGTTTGATTTGCGCCTCATCGAGGCATCTCTTGATTTGGGGGCCGATCGGCGGCAGACATTTCGGAAAATTACTTTTCCTCTGACGTTGTCGGGTGCCAAACTCGGATTCTTTTTAGTTCTGGGGATGTCGTTTGGCGAATTTATTATTCCGCAGTTGCTTAATGGGAGCAAGTCGCTTTTTGTTGGTACATTGATATCGGATTATTTCGTGGTGAGTCGCGAATTTTCAGTCGGGTCAGCCTTTACGTGCTTGAGTGCGCTTGTGTTGGGCGCTCTTATGATCGTGTGTTTATTCATATTTAAGGCACTTGAGCGTAGTGCGCGGGAGTGGTGAATATGCGTGTGAATAATATACGGCTTGCATCGATCGTTGGCGCGGTTTATTTATTTCTTTATTTGCCGATTTTGGTGCTTATTGTTTTTTCATTCAACGATGGCATTTCTTCATATGAATGGCGTGGTTTTACACTTCGTTGGTACCACGAACTTATCTTAAATAGTGAAATATGGAGTGTTTTGCGTAATTCACTCATCGTTGCTTTTTCGGCGACCGTTTTGAGTCTGATATTGGGAACGATGGTCGTATACGGCTTGCAGCAAAAGCTTGATCGTATGGTACAGTTTTTTTATCTGCCCATTTTGGTTCCCGAAATTGTATTATCAGTTGGGTTTTTATATCTTTTTTCGTTTTTGCGTATACCCATGGGGTTACCAACGCTCATTGCGGCCCATACGTTGCTTGGGTTGGCGTTTGTTGTTCCATTGGTGCATGCGCGCTTTGCTGAAATGGACAAAAATCTTGTTGAAGCTTCGCTCGATTTGGGAGCGTCTCAATGGCAGACGTTTGCTAAAGTAGTTGTTCCATTTTTGGCCCCCGCATTATTTTCAGCTGGATTACTTGCATGGATTATTTCATTTGACGATTTTCTTATTTCTTTTTTCTGCGCAGGAAGTTCGTCGCAAACATTACCCCTGTATTTATATGCAAAAATTCGTGTGGGAATGTCGCCACTAATCAATGTTCTTTCGGCGGTTACGTTGTTTTCTAGCTGCGGTCTTGTAGTGATTTATTCTTACATGCGGTCAAAAACGGAAGATTTGATATGAATGGTCGCGTTGCCAATATTGCCATATACGTAGGAATTCCGCTGGTATGGGCGGGATTAATTATTGCATTTTTATATAGTTCATACGTGACGCAATTTTACCGAGAAAAAGAAAAAGCGATAAGTGTTTTTATGTGGTCTGACGTTATTCCACAGCGTTTAATTGCGCAGTTTGAGCAGGAAACCGGTATTAAAGTCCATCTTAATTATTATGAGGGTAATGATGAGATGATGACCAAGCTCGAATTCAGCCAGGGCGCCGGGTATGATATTATTATGCCGAGTCACTACATGTTACGGCAGTTGGTGAGAGATGGGCATCTCAAACGGATTGATAAAAAGCGTTTACCGTTCATCTCTTTTCTTGATAAACGTTCTTTTAATTGTTTTGTCGATCCAGACAGTGATTATGCGGTTCCATTTCTGTGGGATGTTTATGGGCTGGGAATTGATTCGACGTTTTTTCAGGGTAAAGCATTCGAGCCAAGTTGGGAATTGCTCTATAAGCCTCGTTATGCTTATCGCGTTGCTATGACTGATGAACCGCGTGAAATTATTGCCGTCGCCGCGCAATATCTTTTTGGTCGCGTCTGCACGTTGGATAGCGATCAACAACGATTGGTTAAGCAGCTGCTTATTGACCAGAAAAAGTATGTTGAAGCGTATACTGATCTTACGTTAGATTTGCTTTTAACTTCTAAAACGTGTCCGGTTGTTTTTGGACCAAGTGCTTCAATTTATCGTGCACGAAAACGAGCACCATGGGTGCGCTTTGTGCTGCCGCGTGAAGGAACGGTAAGCGTTATGGAAAGCTTTGCTATTTCGGCACACAGCTCAAAAGATGATTATGTGTACGCTTTTCTTAATTTTATGTATCAACGAGAAGCGCAAAAAGCGATCTTCGATGATTTTGGTTATCTGCCATGCGATACGCGTGTGTTGCCACATTTGGACTTGTCTCATTTGGGTGGGGCAGAGGCGTTGAATAGTGTGTACGTGCGCAATATCCACCTTATTGCACCACTGATGCCGCGCAAACAACTTGTGCAGTTATGGTTGTCGATTAAGGCGTATTAATTTAAGTTCTTCGGCATAAAAAATAACAAGTCCGGCAAAGGTTATTGCACTGGCCAATAGAAAACTTGCATATAACTTTTCGTTGAGAAACAGCCAGCCGAAAAGATAGACAAAGAGCGGAGTGGAAAAACCTGCCAGTGAGACAAACGTTGCCGAGTGATGTTTAAGTAAGTAGCTGTACAGCGAATAACCAATAACATTGCCTACGATGGTGGTGTGTATAAATAATAAAACCATGCCCAGTGTCCAGGAGACCTCGAAAGCCGCTGGAGATACCATAACCGTTAATCCGAGTGCGTAAACGCCTGCCAGCAGCATACAAAGCCCATTAATTTCTTTTATGCTAAACAAATGCGACTTAAGTACTTGCTGTACTTTTATCCATCCAAACCGGCTGATGCATACCGACGCCAATGCTGCCCCTTCCGCGCATGAGAGCCGCCCCAAAAGCGAGCACGTTGCATCGCTGTGCGTAACGATGAGCACGATATTGCCGGCAATGCCCAGTAAAATGCCAAGCCACTTATACGGTGTCATTCGGTCATTTAAGAGAAAATATGCGTAAATGGCCGTTAGGAATGGATCGAGACTTCCAATAAAAGCGACCGTTGATGAATCCGTGTGTTTAAGCGCGTATGCTTTTAAGATAGCCGGTAAAAACGTGGCAAAAGACGCGAGAATGATTAAATAGGGCCAATGAGCTAAGATGCGCCGCACAAAATCGGTTTTTTTTGCCCAAAAAGCCATGGCGAGCAAAATAATGCTTGCGGCAAGCATGCGAATGCCCACAAGAAAATTGGAATCAAGCGTTTGCAGCAGCGCTTTATTTGCGGTTATGCCACTGGCAAGAAACATGAACGGAAATATATAGTCAAACATATGTTTTTTCGGTGATTTTTTTGAAATATCCTATTTAATTTAGCAGATTTTTACGGTATTCTGAAATTTATACGAGATGTGCTTTTTGCTGGGGTACCTATGAAAAAAAATGAACACGCTTTTTATGTTACCACGCCGATTTATTACGGAAGTGGGCATCCGCATTTAGGGTCGCTTTATTCAACGTTACTTGCTGATGTTGTTGCGCGTTGGCGTGTGCTTAATGGCGATGAAGTCTTCTTTTTGACCGGGACTGACGAGCATGGGCAAAAAATTGCCGAAACCGCACAAAAGCTTGGTAAAACACCGCAGCAATTAGTTGACGAATTTGCCGATTCATATAAACGCATGTGGCATTCGTACGATATCGTGTATAACAAATTTATTCGTACCACAGATGATGAGCACAAAAAAGCCGTTATTGCGCTTACACGCTTGCTCATGAAAAAGGGCGACATTTATAAAGGTGAATACAGCGGTTGGTATTGCACGCCGTGTGAAACGTTTGTGCCCAGCCAAGCACAAAAAGAGCAAGCAGGTCCGGTGTGCCCATCGTGTGGGCGCGCAACCGTTTATGTTTCAGAGCCCTGTTATTTCTTCAAGTTATCAGCGTATCAAGATCGATTGTTGCAATTTTTCCGCCAGCATCCCGATTTTGTGTATCCCAAAGAACGATTAAACGAAGTGATTTCTTTTGTTGAATCCGGGCTCAAAGACTTGAGTATTTCACGCTCCACGGTCAAATGGGGAATTCCATTTCCCGATGACCCTGAACACGTTATTTATGTGTGGCTTGATGCTTTAACGAATTATATTGCTGCCGTCGGTTATGGTGATGCGCGGCGCACTGACGAGTTTGAAAAGTGGTGGCCAGCCGATGTGCATGTCATGGCAAAAGACATTGTGCGTTTTCATAGTGTGTATTGGATTGCCTTTTTAATGGCGGCCGAGTTGCCGTTGCCTAAGCATTTGTTAGTTCATGGCTGGATTACTGTTGATGGCCAAAAAATGTCAAAATCACGCGGTAATGTGGTCGATCCGAAGACCCTTCGTGATTTGTATGGCGTTGATGGCGTGCGCTATTATTTGGCCACGCGTCTGGCGGTTACCCAAGATGCGGCTTTTAGTATTGCTGATTTGGAGCATGTTATTTCGCAAGATTTGGCCAACGAACTGGGCAACCTACTTAATCGTATGCTCGTCTTAGCGGAAAAATATGACATGCGGCACATTACCACCTTTAAAGACCTTGCGCCCGAATCGCAGGAATTGCACCGAGCGTGTGGACTGATGGTTGAAAGTGCCGATGCATATTTACGTACGTACCAATTCCATTTGGCATATGCTCAGGTTAAGCGTTTCATTGCACAGGTTAATGCCTACGTTCATGCGCGCGAGCCGTGGGTTCAGGCAACAATCGATCGCGATGCATTTGCGCAAACACTGAGCATGGTGTGCCACAGTTTGTACGCCGTTGCGCACATGTTGTGGCCGGTAATGCCGAAAAGTATGGAAACGTTGATCGCCGCTTTGGGCAAACAGCTCTTGAAAAACGCTCAGTTACAGGATGTCCTTTGCGTTTGGGATCAGGCGTTTGACTGTGCGCCTATTGCGCCGCTCTTCAAAAAAGTCGAAGGGACATTTGACGCCATGCTGAAAAAAGAAGAACCAACCGTTGATCTGATTGATATTGCTGATTTTGCCAAAGTACATTTGGCTGTGGGCACGATTTTGCAGGCTGAAGCGGTTGCCGGGTCAGATAAATTACTTAAAATGCAGGTTGATTGTGGGCAATATGGCGCGCGTACCATTTTGGCCGGCATCAAACCGTATTTTGAACCTGAGGTACTTGTTGGCAAACAGGGTATTTTTGTCGTTAACCTTAAACCGCGCAAGCTCATGGGAATCGAATCCCAGGGCATGACGCTGACTGCTGGCGATGGCAAAGAATTCGCCCTTCTTGCGCCATCAGTGTGTGTGGCGAATGGAACACGAATAAAATAGGTATTATTTGGGGATGACATCATGAAAAAATATACGTTGTTTATTGTTGTTGGCATGTTTGCACCGTTGTACGGTATGCAATCGCAGGTTACTTCTTGCGGGACGTACAATCCCGGGCGCGATGTAGGCGACTTTTTGGTACAAAATATTGCCAACTACGAATGCATTGCGTGGGCATTGCTAAGGGGAGCCAAGGTTAATGTGGGCCCTGGCGATCGGCTGCTTGAAAAGGCGGTGCATCAAGAAAACTTTCTCTCGGTTATCGCCCTGCTTTTGGGCGGTGCCAATCCGGATATTCTTGAGTGCAAAGCCGGCGGGCACGGTGGGTATACGCTGCGCGAAGTGAGTTATGCTTTGAGACCCCATTCTTCCGACGCTGATTTGATTTGGCAGGTACTTCGGAATTTTGTGCGGCCCGGTGATTTGTATCGTACGATTGAGGAGTACAAAAAATTGGGTGTCCAAGAAATTAAAGCAACGTTAATTGTAATGAAGACGCAGCGTGTCATTTCAGTGTTTGAGCGACTGAAAAATGACGGCGACTTCTTCTTTCTTGAAAATCGCACCTATTACTTTATACCGCGACAATCGGAGAACCCGTGGACTACGGGAATACTTGAGTGTGAACCATTCAGATGCGCGATGGCCGAATAAAACCGGGATTTTGTCTATGAACAAAGATACATTGTTGATTATTTTTTGCGCTTTTGCGTCGCTGCGCGCGATGGAACCGGAGGCTCCCCTCGGGTTTTTGTTAGCGCGTTATCGTGCGCGGGCGGTCAATGCCTATTTAGAAGAGCACATTTGTGATCATGAAATTGTGATTAGGGCGTTGCTGTGCGGGGCCGATGTTAACGCTCGTTCTTCCATGGGGTATCATATGATTAATCAGGCCATTTATTCTCGCAGTTTGTCCGGAGTTATTGCGCTTCTTTATGGTGGGGCGGATATCGAAAAGGCGGATTTTTCGCCGTTAGTTACCGTGGTAAACGGCGTGATGTGCCATCGGACTTTTTTGCCGCTGGATTGGGCTACATGGCTCAGGAAGAGTGGTTCGACTTCGCGTATCATTTGGCATTTGATGAGAACATATCAGAAACCACAAGATCTGAATCGTACCAAAAAAGATTATGAGCTCTTGGGTGTTTCCGATGAAGATGCGGTGCTTCTCGTGGAGACGACGCAAAAAGTCGTGGTCGATTTTAAACGCTTAAAACGTGAGCATGCCGACGATATTTCTGCGGCCTCCTTCGGCGAACTTGCGAGCGCTATTGTTTCTGCCCAGGAGGGAAGGGCGGTTTTGAGTGGGGTATCCGGTGCGGTTACGCCTGAAAGGTGATGCGGTGAAAAAAACGTTTGGATTAATGTGCTTGCTGATGGTTGGCAATGACCTGTGGGGAATGGGTCGGTGGGTTTCTCTGTGTGGGGCAAAAGGATTCGAAGGCCAGCCGTGGCTCCATGTGAACTGCCGTTGTTATGATGAACGCTGCGAACGCATGTGGAAAGCGTTACTTGATAATCACGAGATGGGGGCCATTGTGGCTTTTGTGTTGGTCCATGGTGCCGGCACGTGCGATGATCGCCGTCGGCCGTCGGGGCAACCAGTTAAAAAGTAACGCGTTTTATTATACGCTCAGCATCGAAACGGTTTGTTGAGAAAGGCGGCATATGCGGCGCATTTTTGTAGTTGGTAAGAAACGCGCGCTTTTGCGCACGATAATTGACGGTCACCCACACTTGGCAACCATTGTTCAGGCCATTCATGATGCTGGTGGGCGCGCGCTCCTTGTCGGCGGTGCCGTACGTGACCTATACCTTGGACGTGCGTTTAAGGATCTTGATATTGAGGTTTATGGGTTATCGTTATCTGCTTTGGAAAAAGTACTTAAGCGTTTTGGTCCGGTTTCGCAGGTTGGTAAATCGTTTGGTGTTTTGCGCTTGCATACGCTTGATATTGATTGGGCATTGCCGCGCCGTGATAGCCGGGGGCGTAAACCTGCCGTTAAAATTGATCCCAATATGCCATACAAAGATGCGTTTGCACGGCGTGATTTAACGATTAATGCGATGGGTCTCGACCTCGTTACTTATGAGCTTATTGATCCATTTAATGGGTTGCGCGACTTAAAAGAGAAAAAATTAAGAACACCCGATAGCAATCGTTTTATCGAAGATCCATTACGGTTTTACCGTGTTGTGCAATGTGTTGGGCGGTTTGAAATGAAGCCCGATCGTGTACTTGAGCAATTATGTAAGACGATGAGTTTGCGCGGTGTTTCCCGCGAACGGGTTGAAATGGAATATGCCAAATTGCTGCTACAATCTGCTCGGCCATCGTTGGGTATTGAGTGGTTGCGGCGTATCGGGCGGCTTGAAGAACTTTTGCCTGAATTGGCTGCTCTGCGCCATGTGGCGCAGGACTCCATATGGCACCCGGAAGGTGATGCCTATATCCACACGCTTCAGGTGCTTGATGCAGCCGCAGGTATGCATTACCACTCAAGCAAAGAAAAATTGATAGCGATGTGGACTGCTCTTGGGCATGATCTGGGCAAGGCAACATGTAGCCAAAAAAAACCGGACGGGCGCATTTCGGCGCATGGTCACGAAATGGCCAGTGTTCCTTTGGTTAAAAAACTATTAAAACGTATTACGCGTGATCGAGAGTTGCTGCTGGGTGTTTGTACGATTGTCCGGTATCACATGTGTCCCGGGCAATTTATTGCGCATAAAGCAAAACCTGCTGCGTATAAACGATTGGCGGCAAAACTGGCCGCGCCGGTGACGCTCGAGCTTTTGGGAACGTTTGCGTGTGCCGATAAGCGTGGCCGCAATCCGAAAGGTTCCGCGCCACTTGCACGCGGTGCGGCTATGGAACGCGCTTTTTTGCGCAAAGCCAAAGAGCTTAACGTGCTGCGCTCAGTTGAAAAACCGATCTTGCTTGGGCGAGATTTGCTTGATGTTATGCCGCCGGGTCCGGAAATGGGACGTGTGCTCAAGAAAGCATACGCGTTACAGCTTGAGCGTGGAATTACCGACAAAAATACCTTGAAACAAATGGTTTTGAAAAAGCTTTAACCCCTACCCGCTCACCCTGCTTGCCCGCCGTAGCTCAAAAAGCGAAGGCCGGGAGTTTATCGAAGGGTGTATCCCGCGCCTGCCGAGAGTGCTTATTGTTTGTAGCCACATTCTTTTGAAAAACACATGAGTGCGACCGAGCCGTCTTTGGCGACTTTTTTAACTAAGAACGGTAGTTTGCATTTTGGGCATGGCGTTTCTTCAATATCCCCGAATACGGCAAAACGGCATTTGGGATAATTGGTGCATCCCCAGAATTTACCACCGCGCCAGCTTTTTTGGACAACATCGCCTTCTTTGCACAACGGGCACTTAAAAGAAGCTTTAGTTTGTTGGATATATTTGCACTCCGGATAACCCGAGCATGAAATGAACCTGCCAAACCGTCCCATACGTTCTTGCAGTGGCTTGCCGCATTGTGGGCAAACGGCATCTAATTTCTTGGGTGGCTCAGCTGCCGTGAGTGTGATCGTTCCATCCTCTGCGCGCGTGAAATTGCTCGTAAATTTGCATTTAGGGAAACCGGGGCAACCAATAAATTCGCCGGCTTTGCCCTTGCGGATGACTAGATTATGTTCTTTACACTGCGGGCAGTGAATTTCGGTGGCAATCACTGGTTTTGCACTTGATGATTCTTTAAATACCGTGAGATCTTTATTAAATTTGTTATAAAACTCGTTCAGTAATGTATCGCGTTCAAGATTGCCCTCGGCAATTTTATCCAGGTCTTCTTCCATATGCGCGGTAAATTTGATGTTCATGATTTGCGGTAAATTTTTGACCAACATGGTGGTAACCGTTTTGCCTAAATCGCTGGGCACGAACCGCTTTTTTTCATCAAGTGCCGTATAAGCTCTTTTACGAATCGTCTGTAAAATACTGGCATAGGTACTTGGACGGCCAATACCTTCTTTCTCAAGTTCTTTAACAAGCGAACCTTCCGTGTAACGCGCTGGCGGTTGGGTAAAATGTTGTTTGGGCTCGGTTTTGGTAAGCTTGACCGGATTTTTTTCTTTGAGCGTGCTGGGCAGCTTAACTTTTTTTTCTTCTTCATCGTCTTCGGGACGGTAGACCACCAAAAAACCATCGAAGATAAGTGTTGAACCTGTGACTTTGAACGTGTAACCATCACTTTTAATGGTTACTTGTCGCTGAGCATATTCAGCTGGATTCATTTGGCAGGCAACAAATCGTTGCCAAATTAACGTATACAAACGTGCTTCGTCAGATTCTAAAAATCCTTTGACACGATCGGGCGTGTAGGCAACATCGATTGGTCGTATGGCTTCGTGGGCGTCTTGTGCCTGCGCGCTCTTGGCATACAGTTGTGCTTTTGCTGGAACATACTTTGCACCGAAGTTATCCGTGATGTGAGTGCGCACGTGTGAGAGCGCCGTTTGCGCGATACGCAACGAGTCGGTACGCATATAGGTAATCAAGGCTACTTGGTTACCTTCAATGGAAACGCCTTCATATAATTTTTGTGCGACTTGCATGGTTTTTTGTACTGAAAAACCCAGACGATTATAGGCGGCCTGTTGAAGCGTACTGGTCATGAAAGGCGGTAACGGATTCCTTTTGCGCGTTTTATCCTGAATGCTATCAATGACAAACGATTGTTTGCCCAGATCGGTTACGACCGTTTGTGCTTGTTCTTTGGATCCTATTTCTGCTTTTTTTGTGCCGATGTGAGTAAGCTCGGCAACGATAGTGTCTTTATCATGTGCAAAGTGGCCATCGATGGTCCAAAATTCGCGCGGTTTAAACGCCACAATTTCTTCTTCACGCTCAACGATGAGGCGCAACGCAACGGATTGGACTCGGCCGGCGGAGAGGCCTTTTTGGATCTTGCGCCACAAAACGGGCGAGACTTCATAACCGACCCAGCGGTCAAGAACGCGGCGAGCCTGTTGGGCAGCGACTTTCTTAAGATCGACGTTGCTGGGGTGCTCGAGTGCTTCTTTGATTGCCGTTTGGGTAATTTCGTTAAAGGCTATGCGATGAATTTTTGCTTTGTTTTTAACCGCTTTTTCAATTTCTTGGCCAATGTGCCAAGCAATGATTTCTCCCTCGCGGTCAGGGTCTGGAGCCAGGTAAATTTCGTCGCAGGTGCGGGCCTGTTTGACGATATCGGTTATAACTTTTTTTTTGCCCTCGAGCGGCGTATATTCCAGCGCAATTGGGTCTCCTAGGGTGACGCCCAGGGAACGCTGCGGTAGATCTTTGACGTGCCCAAGGGTGGACATGATCTGAAAATCTTTGCCCAAAAACTTTGATATTGTTTTTATCTTGGCGGGGGATTCGACGATTAATAATTTTTTCATGCGCTGTATACCCATATAATATGCTTTTATCAATATAAGATCTTTTTTCAGGCTGTCAAGCAAAATTACCAAATTTGCCAAATAGAAAGAATCTTTTTGGAAAAAATTTACGAGTGAGATTTTTTATGGTAAGATAATAGATAAGAATAGATTGATGTTGGCGAGAGTTTTTAAGGGATCGGGTAGGGCCCATGGCGAAAAATTTTTGCATTGGATTGAGTTTAATTGGCGTGGTTCTTTTGCAGGCGTGTGGCGGCAAGCATGTGCCTTCTGCCGTTTCTTTGTCTATGCCAAGTGCTGGTGATTACAAGAGATATGGGGAAACCGGCGAAAATAAATTTCGCCAGCGCAAAGATTTTGAAGATAGTATGCACGAAGAAAAACAAAGGCAGGCGGCCCAATTTTCCGGAAGCCAAGAAGTGCCGCAGGATCCTGTTAAATATGCTCGATACACTTTTGAGCAAGTCTATCCAAGAAAATAATGAGTCTGGTGAAAAGAAGGGACGTTTATGATTAATAACATACGTGTTGGTTTAGGTATCTGTTTGGCCGTCTTTCTGACCGGGTGCGGGCGCTATCAGGTCAAATTGTTGCGTCCTCTGTGTAAGGCGACGGCGCAATATAAAGGTAAAAAAGATGGCGTTAGCGTCTATGTTGGCAAATTAGAGCGCAAAGCGGCGCGCGATTATTTTAATGGCGCCGAGTTGCCATTTAAAAAGACGATGCCGCTTATCCTAACGGTTAAAAACGAATCGCCGTATTCGATTTTGATTTCTCGTCGCCATATCTCGTTACCATTGCTTAATGAGCAAGAGCTTATTGCTTTAATGGAACGCTCAGTCGCTGCTCCGCTTTTAGCGGGTATGGGTACCGCATTGGTGTTGGATGCCACAACAAGTCACCGTCGTCATGGGGGCGGGTTGTTTGGCTCATTGGCCAGTGGGGCCGCTGTTGTTGCGGGAGCTGCAGGGTCGGTAAGTGCAAGTTCGAGCAACGAAACGTTTGCCGTTGATCTGCGGAGTAAAATGCTCCATGAAGAAACGCTATGGCCTGGTGAAGAGATAACCAAGATTGTTTTTGCATCACGTGAGTTATTCCGTATGCCATTTACGATTCGCATTTGTCAGATGGTAGAAAATGCCAATGGTAAGGTTGTTTCCAAGCGCGTTATACCGTTTAAGGTAAATTTCTTCAGCGATGAGTTTGACGGCGAGCTGTAATACCGTTTCTACCATGTTGCTTTAATTTTTACGCGTACTGCTGGCGGCATATCCGGGTATTTTTCATCCAGGATTTTCTGCTGGTCGGCATCGATTACCAGTTTATTGAGTTGCGCAGGAATAACTTCGAGCGCTCGCACTGGATCAATGGCGCTATTCTTAATATTGACCGTCGATAGGTGCCGCAGATTCTTTAAGCATAGTGGCAGCTTGGAGAGCGTGCGATTGTTGGCTACGTGCAGTTCTTCAAGATTTTTTAGATCGCATATTGCTGTGGGAAGTTCTTTTAACGCATTATTAGACGCGTTGAGAACCGTGAGGTCTGATGCTTGGGTAAGTGCGTCGGGAAGAGCAGTTAGGCCGCTATTTGCGGTCAAGGTGAGCATGGTTATGCCGGGAACGAGTATGCTATCGAGAACGCGGTCGATTGGTGTCGAGGCAATCGTAATCGTACAGGCTTGGTCGACGGAGCATTTATTATCTTTAATATCTTTCAATATACGGCGCCAGCCGGTGAAGTCTTTGCCGATGTATTCAAGCTTAATCGGCGCTGGCGGTGTAAATGGTATCTTTGCGTACTCGTAAAGTGCGCGGGTGTTGGCGCGGGCGCGGCAAATGGGGCATGTTATGGTGTGAAGTGCTGATTTATGATGATCGATAAGTTGTTTGGCGCAATCCGGGCAGATATCATGCGTGCAGCCGAAAAACTTTTTTCCTAAATGATCTGAAAGATTGCGCTCTTCATAGCAAATGGGGCACGTGCCCATCTCTGGATTTCGTTGACTGCTCGATATCGTTGACCAACCTAAAACGAATAATATGATCAAGCGTTTCATGTGTTTTCCCCATACCCAATAAAAACACTCTATATATTCCAATTTTAAATAATTTTTAAATAAATGATCAAGGGTTTTAGGCTCCAAATGCTATAAAGTTGCCAATCTGCTTTTTATTGTTATGCTTAAGTATACGTGGAAGTTGTACAAGGGATAGGGGTTTTTATCATGTTTAATTGGCGGCTTTTTTCTGTTTTTTCGTTAGGGTTATTGCTTGCCGGATGCGGCGGGCGCTATCAGGTTCGCCCACTAAAACCGGTCAAGCGTGAGCGTGCGCATTTCGTGCAGACAAAAGCGGGCGTTGAAGTTTGCATTCGGCAGCTTAAAAAGCACGAAATTGGCGAGATTTTTAATGGCCAAACGATTCCGGAAGCTTTAAAGATTTCCGCGTATGCCATAACCGTCGATAATACGACGAACGAAACGATCTTTTTGAGTACGCGCCAGCTTAGTTTGAGGCAGCTCTCTGCTCATGAAGTGTTTGCGCTCCTGCGTTATGATCATAGCTCAACGACGCTTAAGCGGGCTTTGATTGCGGGGGTTGTTGCAGGTGGCGTTGCAACCGTTCTTTTTACCTCCATGGGTGTCTTGGCGATCGTTGCTTCAAGCGGCTCGGCATGCGGGTCTCTATTGGCGGCCGAAAATTTGCTGCCGATCGCAGGAGTCTTTGCAGGAGCAACGGCGTTTTACGCCGCCGTCACGGGGATTCCACTGGGGATTTCACGAGGGGTGTTTAATGATGATTTGCGTAGCGATATACGGAAAAAAAATCTAACAGATTTAACGATTGCGCCGCATAGCCAAGAAACGCGTTTGTTCTTTGCGCGTGCCGGCCAGCCGTCTTTTACGTTGGCCATACAGGGCAGCGATAAACATCACATACTCTTTAATATTGGTTTGAATCGATAAAATCCTTTTGCGATCCTTTCAAACAAAAAAGGTCGGCTCGAAAGCCGACCTTTTTTATTACTTTGGTTAAAGGAGTGGGGATTAGTATCCGCCGCTGCGAGGACCGCTGCGACGAGGACCACCAAAACCACCACGGCTGCCACCACGAGGGCCGCCGAAACCACCTTCGCGACGAGGGCCGTTGTTGAATTGGCGAGGAGGACGGGCTTCGTTAACGCGAATTTGGCTGCCTTCAAAATTGATATCGTTCAATGCATGGATTGCATTGGTTGCTTCGTCATTATTTGGCATGTCGACAAATGCAAAACCGCGAGGTTGGCCAGTGAACTTGTCAACCATAATGCGGACTGATTCTACGGCGCCATGTGATGCAAATAACTCACGAACTGCATCTTCTGTTGCTGAGTGAGGTAAACTTCCTACGTATATTTTCATTATTTATAAAACTCAAATTAAAAAACATTAAACTAATAGACAAAAATGGGTAAAATACGCGCTCTACGCGTGACGACTAGACGACGATAACAACCCTTTCAAAAGAACAGAACTGACACACGAATCTTTGAACTGAATTATGATGGTCAATTGGATCTATAAAGAACAACGTATTAACACTCTTTTCCATATTCATTGAATCTACTTACAGATTAGCACTTTTATATCGATAACACAAGCCTTTTAGCACCATTTTGGGCACAAACGGCTATGGGGTGCTATGGAAGTGGAGAACATTCCAGTTTTTGTGTATTATAATGAGCAAATCCGTTGCTGTTTAGAGAAGGAAAGATGCTGTGGATGCTTGCGCACTGCGTATGGCCAGTTACCCATTGTTTGCAATTGCATCGGGATTATTGCTGCTCGGCCTGATCTACCGCTGGTTATGGCACCGTCCAACGGTCTACCGTTATTCGCTGGCGCACTATGTGGCGGCGCGCGTTCGCCGCTTTTCAGCATATTCGGCATATCTGCTTTTTCTACTTCGCTTGATTGGGCTTGGGCTTTTGGCATTTGTGGTTGGTCGTCCTCAGCTGCCCGATCGGCGGACACATATTAATGTTGAGGGTATCGATATTATTTTGGTAATGGATGTTTCGGGAAGTATGACGTGTTTTGATGATATGGCCGATCGGCGAAGCCGCATCTGCGTGGCCAAACAAGAGGCAATTCGTTTTATTGAACAGCGTGAGCATGATGCCGTTGGCGTTGTGGTTTTTGGCAATGGGGCGTTTTCAGCATGTCCACTGACGCATGATAAAGCTGCATTGCGCGAAATTGTACAGTCATTGGATGTCGGGACGATGGTTGATGAGCGCTGTACGCTTCTTTCATGTGGCATGCTCGCCGCGCTTAATCGGCTCAAGGATACGCAAAGTACGAGTAAAGTTATGATTTTACTCACCGACGGTCAGCCAAGCTTGCAGGATGTGTGTGTTCAGGTGCCCATTTCGATTGCACGGCGGATGGGAGTAAAAATATACACGATTGGCATCGGTAATCAGCAGGGCGGCTTTTCTGACGTTGGGGGGGCATTGATGCGCGCTGGTGTTGAGCTTAATGAGCCGCTTCTCAAGCTCATTGCCCAGCAAACGGGGGGCGCGTATTATCGGGCGTATACGGCTGGCGATGTACGGCGTATTTATGCGCTTATTGATCAATTGGAAAAACGGCAAATGCCCATCAATTGGTATGCGCGTTATTACGATATTTTTGAGCCCATCATATGGATCGTGCTTGTGGTACTTTTGTTTGAATATGGGTTGGCGACATTTGTGTGGAGGGGGCTATGAACGGTGGCATGGTATGGGGGGCAGCCTCACGCGTTGGGCTTATAGGTGCAGTTGGGGCAATCATGCTTACGCTTGTGTGGTATCATTATTTCAAACGGATCCAGCGCGGGCGTGTATTAGACCGCACGGGTACGTTACTCAGGTATTTCAGCTCTCAACGATTGGTTATTAAAGCAGTTTTAGCCGGTATGGCGATTATTAGCCTCTGTGTGGCGCTTATGCACCCCCGTTGGGGATTGGTTGAGGAGGCCGTCGTGCAACGGGGACACGATGTGTACGTTGCTTTTGATGTTTCGCGGAGTATGCTTACGCGTGACGTGAGCCCTGATCGATTAAGCGTGGCCAAACACGCAATAAAAGCGGTTGTTAATCAGCTTCAAGCCGATCGTTTTGGGCTTATGCTCTTTAGTCAACGGGCTCGGGTGGCTTGTCCGCTTACCCATGATAAAGAGCTCTTTTCTCTTTTTATTGATCAATTGGATGGGCAGATGATCGGTGATGGTTCAACGTGCCTTGATACGCCGATTCGGTTGACCATTGAACAGTGCAAGAGAACGCCGGAATGCAAGCAGCGGTTACTCGTTTTAGTTACCGATGGCGAAGATTTTTCGGGCACACTTCAGGCCATTGGCGCCCAAGCTGCGCAGGAGCATATCAAAATTCTCGTTATTGGCGTGGGAACGTCTCAGGGTGCGCCAGTCCCGCTTTATGATGGCCAAGGCAAGCAACAGGGGTTTATTAAAGATGCGCAGGGCCGTGTGGTGATTTCGCGGCTCAATAAAACCGCGCTTCAATCGTTGGTTGGGCAATCCGATGGTCGGTATGTCTTTATTGACCGGTCGGATGGGTGCGTCAAAGAGATAGTGTGGGCCATTGAGCGGTGCCAAAAAGAACAGCGCGACACCCAGATGATGGGGCATTTGCAGGAACAATATGCGTGGTTTGTTCTGGTTGCTTTTTGTTGCTTGTTATTGGAGTGGCTGCTATGAAAAAGTTTTTTTACGTTATGCTCGGCGTATGGTTGCCACACGTTTATGCGGTTGGTTTATTAGAACACATTAATAAGGTGCGCGCACTTCATGCATATAAAAAGGGCGATTACGCTGCTGCGCAAGAACGATATGAAACACTCTTAATTGACGAACCTCGCGACGAACAAGTGTTATTGGGTTTGGGCAACACCTGTTATGCCCAACAAAACTACGCACAAGCGGCAGATTATTATCGATTGATTATGCAGCATGAGGTTGATTTGGCCAAAGAGTCGGCGCTCTTTAACCTGGGTTGTGCGCAGGTGCGTTTAGAACAGCTCAAAGAAGCGTTGGCCTCTTTTGAAGAGGTGGTGCGTATGAATGCGACCAACCAGCGCGCCCAAAAAAATTGTGAGATTTTGAGAAAAATGTTGCAACAACAGAAAAGTGGAAAAAACGATAATAAAAAATCGTCAAAAGAACCATCCAAACAATCCGACAAAGAAAATCAAAGCGGCAGCGATCAGAATAATGGTCAGCAGGGTAAGCAGCAGGATCGGGATGGAAAGAACGCACAGGCCGACCAGAATAAACGGCAGCGCGATAAGGCTGATCAGCAAAAACAGTCCCACGAAAAGGGCCTTAATGATACGCAAAATAACTGTGGTGGTCAGCAGCAAGACCGTGCATCCAGTGATAATGAGCATGAACAACGAAAAATTGCACATCAACAAGCTCCGGCTAACGGATTATCAGATGCAAAACAATATACCGCAAAAAAACAGGATCGGCCATTAGACCGGTCTATGCAGGCGATTTTACAACAAGCTGGTGCGATGGAAAAGGAGAGTCAGCGGATGTACCTGCAAGCATTGGCGGGGCAAAAGAAAACCGAGGGTAGCAATGTGCATACCTGGTAAATATGTATTTTTATGCTGCAGCATTTTTTTAAATATGTGCGGCAATGATTTGTCACTGCGGTTGGTCGATACTGATGGTAACACGATCAACCACGTGACGCAGGGTGTTCCCTTTGTGCTGAGTGTTGTGGCTCGTGGGCAGGCCGGCACGTTGGGCGAGCCGGTCATAGACCATGTTGATCAGTTATCGATTTTTCAGCGGCGGCCAGTAGTGGCGAGCATGAGTTTTGTTAACGGTGTTCAATCCGTAAGCAAAAAGTATAGTTTTGTGGCGCGTATTGATCATTGCGGTTCATATGCTCTTGGTCCGGCACGAATCGTGGAGGGTAACCGCCTTATCCGCTCAAATGCCTTGGCTTTTGATGTTGTTAAAGATTCGTTGGAACAAAAAGAATCAACGCTTTTATTGCTTGTGCAGCCGAATAAGAAGATCATTTATGTCGGCGAACAGCTTTTGCTCGATGTGCGTATTTGTTGGTCAGATCGGGTTAGGCAGGCTGCGCTCGAGCAATGCGTATTGCCGCAGGCGGCCGTTTATGTCTTGGGGCAACCTGAACAGGAGCGTTATGAGTATCAGAAAAAAATCTGGCAGTGTCTGCATTATGTTTTAGTGATATACCCCAAAAAATCTGGCGAATTATTGATCCCACGCCTGACGGCACAGTGCCAGGTTGAGCGTGAAGAGCAATCATTTCTTGCACATTTTTTTGGTCCTTCGCTTGAACGAACGTTTGTACACAGCGTACCGATAGCGATTAACGTGCGTTCATTGCCTGGCCCAACAATTACTGTTGATGGTGTTGGCTCTTTTCAGAACTTTCTGATGATGGCTGACCATGCGGTTATTGGGCAATCTGAAGCGGTGACGGTAACGCTGGGTATTACCGGAGATGGCGATACGGGTAACCTCTTAACGGGTTTGCGCGGCATTGGTGATGACGTTCGTTTGTATGAATCAGCAACACAGGTGCAGTGCGATCCCGGTAGGCGTGGTTTTTTTACCAAAAAGCGCGAGTGGGTTGTGCAGGCGCTACGCGCGGGCATTATAACGATTCCGGCGCAAACGTTTACGTATTTTGATCCGCAATGCGTGCGTTACAATATCTTGCGTACTGCGCCAATTACCGTAGCCGTGCGTGCCGATGTGGCACTTGTGAAACGTGAAATACGGTTGGGCAAAAGCTGGCCACTGCCGCAAGAAATTCCCATGAATTGGTTTATGTTGATGCTTTTATTGGGCGTTGCGGGGCTCTTTGTTGGATATGTATGGCAATTGTGGAGGCTTATGCCGGCACATTTTGGGTACCGGGCGTTGAAGCGTATGGTTGAGCATGGCGTTAAAAAGCACGATTACATTACCGTTTATGATGCATGGCTCTTGTTTTTTGCCGACCATGATCATATTACCATTGAGCAAATGTCTTTGAAAAAAATGGTAGATTTTGGTGAAAAAATGTTTAATAATAAACAACTAATTGACCAATGGAAACGTTATGCAATGCGGCTAGAATCTGCCGCTTTTGATCGAGAGCATGCAACGATGTACGAAGTGCTTGGTGATGAATCCATGTTATGGCTGCGCAAGGTGAAAAAATGTTTGTAAATATAATTAATGTGTACACTATGGTGCGTGCTCTGCCCTTTTTCACCGTGCAGTTGCTGACGCTGGTGTGTACGTACCTAGCTGTGGTTGTGTTGATTTTTGCACAAAAAAACAGACAAATATTCGTTGGTGTACTTATTGTTTGCAGTTGTGTATTGACGACGTTGGTTGCCTGCCGCTATGCTGCTGATACGGCTTGTTGGTTTACGTGTGGTAAATCGGCGCCTTTATATATTGGGCCGGGTAAACAATATCGGGCGAACGGTTGCGTGGATCAAAATGATGCGGTTTGTGTACAAAAAAGGTGTGACGATTGGATATGCGTGCGCGGTGAAAAATCTCAAGGGTGGCTACTATTAAGATCGTAAATTTTAAATTGGTATGGATTTTTTTATGTTTACTTTCTGCTGGAATGTTAGCATTATTGGCTGATCAATACGCATATTTCAAGGAGCAAGCAGATACGTTGCAGGAGATGCAACAGCGATATCAAGAGCGGGTACAATCGCTTGAACGGACGGCTGCCCAGCAAGCGGCGCTTCAGGAAATAACAGGAAAAGCACCAGCGAAGAAAATAGAAAAAAAACAGGCGCGCAAAAAAAAGAAACAACTCAGAACGCGTAAAATGCGGCGTATGCGGGGGCGGCGTTGCGCGCAGCAGGTTATTGGTCAACATATCGCCTGCGGTGAACGAGCCGAACAGCGTACACCGCCGCATACGTGTCCGCAGCAAGATGGGCGATTGCGGTTGGCTTGGCCAGTGGCTAAAGGGCATTTTTGGATAAGTTCTCACTTTGGTCAACGCCGCATTGGCAATGCGCCAAACTTTCATTCGGGCTTGGATATGGCTGCGGTAAAGGGGACCCCGGTAAAGGCTGCTGACGATGGCGTTGCTTTGGAGGCTACGGCGAGCAATGGCTATGGAAATACTATTTTGTTACAGCATGCGCATGGTGTGAAAACACGCTACGCCCACATGCACCGTCTGAGAATTAAGCCCGGGCAATCGGTTAAACGTGGCAAAATTATTGGCACGGTTGGCAATACGGGCAATGTGCGTGCCAATGGCAACGACGGGTCACATTTGCATTTTGAAGTAATTATTAACGGCCAACCAAGAAATCCATTAGCTTATCTTGGGTAATCAATTATTCATTACACATGCAGCCAATTGTTGTTGAAGTTTGGCAATTTGTTGGTTGGTTTGACTGAGCGTTGTACGATATTGGGAGGCCAAGTTTGCAGTCGCCGTATTTTGTCGGCTGATGGTATCGAGCAATTCAGTCGTTATATCTTCTACATCTTTTTGTTTAGCAGGCAATACAGTCTGGATATACGCAATCAGTTGGCCGTAGTAGCAGCTATCTTGCCAGCCAATTGGTGAAGTAATGTTGACACGCGTGATTGCCACGAGTGCGACGTAATAGATAATTTTTTTCATCATCGGGTTCCCCTATGTATTTTGGCATTGGGTTACTGCTTGTTGAAGTGCCGTAACAACCAATGAACTTTTGTTAACAACGTTTTTTAATCGCGCTTCAAGACCGGCCACGGTGAGGTTTGCGCTGATCGCTTCATCGTTATAATCATCAAGTTTTTCTCGCAATTGTTTGAGCGTTGCCATGATAGTTGTTATTTGTCCGCTGCAGCGCGCGTAGCTTGTTGCTGCTTGTGCTGGATCTTGCGTAAATGTTTTGGCAAACCAGGTTGACTGTGTGGTGCATTGTTGTTGGCAGTCCCCGACGCAGCTTGAATCGCTTGTCTCCCCGCACATATTTTCGCATGCATTTTGGCAACTATTCTGACACGATTGATTGTTCCAGTTGAGTGGTTCGGTTGTTGGGATGCCTGAGCAACAGTTGGCGCACTGGTAGACATAAGGGTAGGTTATTTTTTTTGCTGTTGCGCTTCCGAGAGGTTCGCCTGGCTTTGGTGATACCGCGGGACGACAACGATTAATGCACCCCCAGTAGTAACTATCATTGTGACGAATATCGAGAAAGGTTGAGCAGGCGATGCATGTTTTGGCCAATTCCTGATAGCTTATTTTTCCTGTGGCGCCCTCTCTGCCGCCCTCAAGCACAAAATTTGGATCATTTCGATCAACACAGGCAATGCATTGATCATTGGCATTGCCGGTCAGGCCTGCTTGGTTGTGGCACATTTCGTTGGCAAACCATGATACCGCATGTGCGTGATAAAAAATTCCCCCAAAAAGTAGCGACGCAGCGGCGAAGATTGTTTTATTCATAAAATCCCTTTTTTTAATTTCTAATATATAATTTAACACCCCCGAAGCTCTTTTGGCAATAGATGACATGTGTTGCTCAATGTAATGAAATTTGACACATCCGATTGAGTTGGGTGATACTTTGAAAATCGCGCGTATACGCGATCAATGGTAATTAGGCAACCAAGAAACTGAGGAGATGCAGTGGAATTCGGAACAAAAGTTCTTCATGCAGTTAATAAAGTGTGCCCTAAAACGGGGGCCCTCACTAATCCCATTTACCAAACAACAACGTATGTACAAGACGGGCCTGGCGAACACAAAGGCTATGAATATTCGCGTACCGGGAATCCGACGCGCGATGTTTTAGAGCAAACTCTTGCGGCGTTGGAATCTGCCAACCACGGGTTGGCGTTTGCGTCGGGGTTGGCGGCTATTGATACCGTTATGAATCTTCTGGGGGCTGGCGACCACGTTATTTGCAGCGATGATGTGTATGCCGGAACGTTTCGTCTCTTTGAACGCGTAAAAGCAAAAAATAATATTTCTTTTTCATGGGTTGACATGACGTGTCCCGGCGCCATTGAAGCCGCGTTGCGCGAAAATACCAAAATGATCTGGTGCGAATCGCCAACTAACCCGCTTTTAAAATTGGTCGATATCCAGGCGTTGGCCACGATTGCGCGCAGTAATAATTGTTTATTGGTGGTTGATAATACGTTTATGACGCCGTATTTCCAAAAACCATTGTTATTGGGTGCCGATATCGTCGTGCATAGTGTAACCAAATATCTAAATGGGCACAGTGATGTTATTGGCGGTGCGCTTCTCACCAACGATACAGATCTATATAAACAGCTCAAATTTTTACAAAATGCCATCGGCGCTGTGCCGGGTGCCTTTGATTGTTGGTTAGTCACGCGTGGATTAAAAACGTTGCATGTGCGCATGCAGCAGCATGAATACAATGCAAAAAAAATTGCGCACTATTTAGAGCGGCATCCCCTGATCAAGCGCGTTATTTATCCGGGGCTTGAAAGCCATCCGCAACACGCGTTGGCAAAAAAGCAAATGACGGGCTTTGGCGGCATGATGACGTTTGACGTTGATACCGATCTTGATGGCATTAAGCTTTTTTTGAAAAACTTGCACTATTTTTCGTTAGCAGAAAGTTTAGGGTGCGTTGAGTCGCTTATTGAGCTGCCGGCGATTATGACGCATGCTGCGCTTCCGGCCAGCGAACGTATAAAACTTGGTATTACCGATGGCTTGGTGCGTTTGTCGGTGGGTATCGAAGACTGTGCCGATTTGATGGCTGATTTGGACCAAGCGCTTAGTTCAATTGCGTGTAATTATTGCGCGGCCCAACGCGTAGATCAGCAAAGCTTATGCGGCTCGTAAGCAGCAAGGGCGTTTTTGTTGGAATGCCGTTACTTTTGGTGCAAGATAGCTTCTTGCCGACCGTGTTGTTATACTAAAAACAGAATTGTTCGGGATATAACCAATAACGAAAAATGGGTAATCAGATGTTTAAAAAAGTGATTGCGTGGTATCGTCGTCCAAAATCGAAGACGGCAGATTTTTTTGAGTCACTCTTGATTATTATTCCGGTGGCTTTTGCTATCAGGACCGTTGGGTTTGGCTTGTATCAAGTGCCAACCGGCTCGATGGAAACGACGATGCTTGTAGGTGAACGGTTTTTTGCTGATAAACTAACGCCCTATTTTAGCAGCCCAAAACATGGCGAAGTAATCTCGTTTAATGATCCAACGTACCCGTATTCGCAAAGTCCGGTAATGCGTTGGTGGCAGATGTATGTGTGGGGTCCTTCGAATTGGACTAAGCGTGTCATTGGCATTCCGGGTGATCATATTCGTGGCGTCATTGAAGATGGCAAGCCGGTTATTTATCGTAACGACGAGAAATTAGACGAACCATATTTGAATAAATGTGCATTATTGGCGACTTATGACCCAAGTCGGTCGCGCAAATTTGCACACAAGTCAGTTGATTTGTCACGCCCATTTTCTGACCAACCATATTATCGTGTTTCACGTGATGAAGAAATTCTTGGTAAGCGGTGGGCTACGCTTGCTGGCGATGTGCCCGTTCGCTATCCCGGAACACCGGCTAATGATTTGAATGATATTGGGCAGCCAGCAGATATCTTTGATGTTATTTTGGGGCCAAATCAATATTGGGTGATGGGTGATAATCGCCAAGGAAGTCGCGATTCACGATTCTTCGGTCCAATTGAAGGGCAGCTCATCCACGGGCGTATCTTGTTGCGTTTATGGTCGATTGATAGCGATGAATCTTGGGCTATTATTGACCTGCTTAAACACCCAATAGATTTTTGGCGCCGTGTTCGTTGGAGCCGCTTTTTCCAGATCATTCACTGATCCAAATTTTCGGTTGCAACTGCTAGCCAATGTGATACATTAATAGATGAAAAGATCGTTATAATCATACGGTGATTTATGAAGCGTTTGTGTGGAGTGGTGGGGATTTCTTTCCTGTTGGGTTCTTGCTGTTGGTTTGGTTGTAAACATATGCAAGAACCGGTGGTCATTAACATTCTCGATCAAGAACTCTACAACGATTGCCACATTGCCGGATCAATTAATATACCGTTTGAACAACTTGAACTGAGCTTAGATCGTTTAGATAAACAAGCAGAAACGGTTGTGTATTGTTCAAATTACCAATGCACTGCAAGCGCGCATGCGGTGCGTATTCTCAAAGAAAAAGGTTTCAGCCATGTGTCTGCCTACGAAGCTGGGATGGCTGAATGGTATCAACAAAAATTGCCTGTTGTTGGTGCGTGCAAAGAGTCATATCTGACGGTGGTCAGTAAGCCGACGGGCGAATCATTGGCCGATGTGCCGGTAATAACGACACAAGAGCTTAAACAAAAAATCGATGCGGCAAAAACGCACGGGCACCATTGCACCTGCGAATATTGAAATATACGGCGGCATAGCCAAGTGGTAAGGCAAGGGTCTGCAAAACCCTCATTCCTCGGTTCGATTCCGAGTGCCGCCTCCAATGATTTTATTGTGCCGAGGTGGCGGAACAGGTAGACGCAAAGGACTTAAAATCCTTCGGACGATTATGTCTGTGCCGGTTCGATTCCGGCCCTCGGCACCAACCAAATGTACAAAAAACTTGACAAATCTTTAAACCAACCTAACTTTACAGGGTAAGTACTAGTTTTGTCGCTGCCCAGGCGAAGAGGTAAGAGTTTCAAAAAAGTTTAGGAATGTTGTATGAACAAGGCAAAATTAGTTGAACAAATGGCGAAGCTGACTAAGCTTCCTAAGTCAGCGTGTAAAAACTGCTTGGAATCTTTTATAAAAGCTATCGGGCAGTCGCTCAAACAAAACCAGCCTGTCGTTTTGACCGGATTCGGTACGTTCATGGTTATTCGTCGTAAGAGCCGCGTAGGGGTTAACCCTGCAACAGGCAACAAGATGACCATCCCTGCCAAATCGGTACC
>JAKANL010000007.1 GCA_021823685.1 bacterium
CCGATCTTACTGTGAATATGCAAAGAACTTTACTTTTTTATTGTCTGTTCAGCGGCTGCACGTTGGCGATGCAATCCGGGCGATTGCAGGGGCTCAGGGGAAGTGCTGGCGGTGCGTGCGTCGAGGCTGAGACGAGCGCTTCGCGTTTGGCTTTCTGGGACCCCATGGGAGCCATGGGCGGATTGGCTATGTCTGGCGCCGATTGGGGCTGTGCGAGCTCTGACGCGGTTTCTGGCGAGAACATGCATGATGTTCCCCGCGTGACCTTCTACGATGAGTTGAATGCGTTTTGTGCCTTTGTGCAAAGTTGCGGAAGTGTGTGTACCCTTGAACCAGGGGTTTTGCGCGCAATGATCGATGCACTTGAAGCTCTCAAGTGCAAGCCGAGTTTTATGGGTCAGCACCATGAGATGATGAATGGCGTGCGTTTTTTGCACGGTTTGCTTTATGACCTTTTTGCTTTTAAGCAAGCATCATCTGATAACGTTATGAGCAACGCGGCGGCACGAATGGCGCTAAAAAGATATGGTGCAATAATGCGGCTTATGGCACGTTTGCGGGAAGTAAAAAATATTGAAGACAAATGTGTGCGGAGTTTTGCAGTCGTTTTTGATCAGCCGGTAGCAGCAAGGGATGTTTGTACGTTGCTTTTGGGGGCTATGCGGGACTTGCGGACAATTTCTCGCATGCAAAGATTGGGGCTTTCTTCTTCAGAAGTAACCTCAATGGCTGCGTATTTTGCTGAAGTATTCAATCGCGTTTTTGCCGAGCATATTACTTCCATGCAAGCTATACTTGAAGAGGTTTGTTAGATTTTTGAGGATTTTTTATGAATATACAAAAAATATTGTTTTGGTGTTGCTTGGTGGGTGGTCAGTTGTTAGCAATGGAAGAAAAGCCTTCGCAGGCGCTCGCGGTGAAAAAACCAGGTGAAGTTGGCGCGTTGGCCGACGCGGAGTTTTCACATTTGGGCTTTTGGGGGAAAACCGGCGTGGCCGTTGGAGCTGTCGGCGGTTTGGCTACACTTGGAATTGGTGCCGGGCTCTTTTTTGCGCCCAAAGCGGATAGAGACCTCGGTTATAAAGAACGCGTAACTAAAGTGTTGGCTAGGATGGGAGCGCTTGTGCCATTCGGGGCACGCCGGCAGTCACGTGCATGTTCGGAAAATGCCGAAAGTTCTCTTGTGGCGGCGGATAGGCTTACGGGCTGTGATGAAACTGTGAGCGCGGCTACGTCCGTGCGGCAAAATGCGGATAGTCAGTCCAAGGCAGCAGCAGAGACGAATCGCGCCACCGGTGGGTCAGTGTTGCGAAGCCTTTGCGACGAAGAAATTTCTCAGGAAGAAAAACCGCAGGCGCTTGCGAAAAGCAGCGTTGCTGGCGGGGTTCGTGCAATAGGTGGATGTGATTCTACAGCTGATTCTTTTCTCGCGATGGAAAGGGTATGCAACAGTGTTTGTGGCGATCACTCCATAGGGGGTTACCAGCGCGGTGTTGTCGAAGCTATGGGAAGGCGGGTTGAGAAAGAAGAAGTTCTTGCGTTGCTTAGACAGTTCCTGGCGAATATTGAGAAGATCAGCGGTGACCCATCTTTTATTGATGCATATCGGAAGAAAGTTCGGCGTGACCCGAACGTTGAGCGCGTGTGTGGCACTTTTCAGCGGGATTTGAGTGTTTTATCGGATTCAAAGGTCGAACCGTTGGTTAATGTGCTAGCTCTGGTGAAGAAAATATATTGCCGTAATTCTGTGCAAGAATTTCGCACAGATTTTGCTGAGCTTATGCAAAGAGATGTTAAAGAAGCGGATGTTTTCTCGTTACTCAAAGAATGCGTAGATGGTATGGAGGCGGTTAAGCAGAGTCGGCATTATGCTGATATAGTTGATATGTGCGACCTTAGTCCTCGTGAGGTGGATGCGAAACTTACGCATTTTCGGCGGATGTTGGAAGTTCTTTCCGATTTCGGGGCGGCATCATTACTTGGTGTGATAGCTACCGCACAAAAAATACGGGATTGTGTCTTTGACGGCTTTTCCATTGAACGCTATCAAGAAGTTTTTGCAGAGGTTCTGAAACGGGATGTTAGGGAGGATGAAGTTCTCGGGCTGCTCAAAAAATATATAGATGATCTTGAGGCTGCTAAACGTACTGGTGTATCTGAGAGGGCCGGAAACGCGTCTGAGGTGGATGCGCTGATTAACTCTTTTCGACAGGATCTGAAAATGCTTTCGGATCCGAAAGCATTTTCGTTGGTTAATGCGATAAATGCTGCGCTAAAAGTATATGATTTTGTTCATAAAGATCATTCCGTTGAGGGCTATCGACGCTATTTTCTCACGGTTATGCCAAGGCCTGTTGAGAAAGAAGACGTTCCAGCGTTGCTCAAAAAGTGCATCGATGATCTTCACTTGGCTATGCGCAGTCCCTGCTTCACTGAAGCGCTCGCACAATTACAACTTACCAAACAAAAGGTGAGAGGAATGCGGGATGTTTTGCTGCACGATTATTTTTATGCGTTTAGGGAATAACGGGCGCACGTTATCCTAAAAACGAACTATCGATTTTTTTTACGCCGCTTTTAAATTGTGCGGTGAGATATGTTTTTCCGTTTTCTTTGGTCTCAACGGCCTGAATAATACCCACGCCGAATGTTGGATGCGTAATCGGCTGGTATACTTTCCAAGATTTTTTTTTGTTTGTTGCATGCGGTGAAAGCGACGGTTTTGGCGCAGAACTTTTTGTTTGGTGCGCTATTGTTGATGAACGACTTTTCCCCGTCTCCGCATAAAGCTTGGGTGGGTGCGAATGGATTTCGCGCGGTACGCTGGCTTGAAAATCGGTGCGTGCTTGGTTTGAAAAAGTTTGAATCGTTGGGCGTGCTGGTGCGCCGGTAAACCATTGCTGCGCAAACCATTGTGCCTGTACTTCGCGCCATGCCGCGCATTCCTGTAAGCTCAATAAGCTCGTTGGCATTTCAGCAACAAATCGCGATGCGGTTTGATATAACGTGTTACCGTAAACTGTGCGAAATTCTGTTCTGGTGAGCAAAAGATAATTTTGCGCACGTGTCATGCCAACGTATAATAATCTTCGCTCTTCTTCGATATTTGATTCGTTGTCCAAAGATTTTGTGCTTGGCAAGAGCCCTTCTTCCAGGCCGGCGATTATAACGGTGTCAAATTCGAGCCCTTTGGCGGCGTGCAAGGTCATGAGTTGAATACATGCTGCGCCTTTTTCTTGGTGAACAGCATCTTGCAGAAGCGCGATTTCTTGGAGCAATTGTTCTAATGTCGTTACGCCCTGATCTTGGAAAAATTGTGCGGCGTTAATGAGCTCTTGCACGTTTTGCAGACGGCTTTCAGCTTCCTGCGGTTCGTATTCATCGTTAAGATATGCTGCATACTCGAGCGTTTTTATTAAGTATTCAAAAATATAATGCGGAAGATGGTCTGTTGGCGCTTGTTCGAGCACGTGGAGAAATCCACGCAAGCTTGTTGCTTGCGCAGTTGCTAACGTTTTTTCTTCGAGTAATTTGTGCGCGACATCGCGATAGGTGAGCAGCGGCTGCGCCTGCCAAACCGCCATAAATTGTTCAATAAAGGCGTCACCAAGCCGGCGTGGTGGGCAATTAATGGCGCGCGTGAAGGCAATGCGATCATACGGGTTAGCGATCAATCGTGCGTACGCCAAAATATCTTTCACTTCTTTGCGATCATAAAATTGTGTGCCGCCGACAATGCGATAGGGAATCGATCGCTTGAGCAGCGCTTCTTCGATGGTGCGTGATTGCGCGTGCGTTCGGTAAAGAACGGCGATAGTTGTTGGGTCAACCATGCGTGCGCGGGTTTTAACCGTGTGCGCGATAAGATCAGCTTCTTGGTGCTCTGAGCGGCACAGGCAGAGCGCGATGCGATTGTTGCCCGTGCGTTGCGACCATAATTGTTTAGGATTGCGGTTGGTGTTATTGGCAATGAGCGCATTGGCCAGCGTAAGTATCGGCTGTACCGACCGATAATTTTGTTCAACCGTTATGCAGGTAGTGTTTGGGAACGTGGTTGCAAATGATAAAATATTATCAACGGTAGCGCCGCGCCATGAATAAATCGATTGATCTTCGTCGCCTACCGCGCACAGCGAATCGATGGCAAAATCTTTATGATCAAGCGTCATTGCCTTGAGAAGTTCGTGCTGTACGTGGTTGGTGTCTTGGTATTCGTCGACCAATACATGGCGTATTTGTCCACGAAAACGGAGCGCAAATGCGGGTTGTGCGAACAAATCGAGCGCTTTGATTAAAAGATCATCAAAATCGAGACAATTACTGATACGTTTTTCAGCTTCATAAGCGTTATAAATATCATTGAGCATGCTGTTTTCGGCCAGTTCACTATATGCCGGCGTGTTTTTATGCAGGCCGATGTGATAATGCGCCTGACGTGCCGAAAGCCGTTTATTGCCCGCGCGTTCTAATAATTTTTTAAGCATAGCCAGCTGATCATCGGAATCCAGGATGGTGAAATGCGCCAGGCCGAGCATGTGGGCATTAATTTTAAGCAGGCGTAAACAATAGGCGTGAAATGTGCCGATAAAAGGGAGCTCGGTATCCGGCCCCAAAAATGAACCAATACGATGGCGCATTTCTTGAGCGGCTTTGTTGGTAAAGGTGAGCGCAACGATCGAGCTTGGTAGCGCATGCATATTGAGTAAAAGGTGCGCAATGCGTGCGGTGATGATGCGCGTTTTGCCCGAACCTGCACCAGCTATAACAAGTATCGGCCCACGTTCGTGCGTCGCTGCTTGTTGTTGCGGTTCATTGAGTTGGTTACGTAAAAAGCTTTCGAAATCCATGCACTCAGTGTAGCAACGACTTTCGTGCCTGGAAAGCGATCCGTCGTCGCCCGTCTTCGCCGTGGGTTACGAATGGACGCGGCCAAGCTTTCAAGCCGGTGCGCGCTTCGTTGCGTGATTGTGCTGTGCCTCTAGTTGAGTTCGCTGGTAACTACTGCCGCTTGGTAGTGCATGTTTTTCAGCAGGCACTGTGCGCGATCGCTGGTAACGAATGCGCACGATTGTATGATGCGATCGACGAACATGTATTGGGTATCAATCTTGCGGCGCAGGTCCTCAATGTGTTTGCGGTAACTTGGTGCCAGGCTTGGCAGTGCCGTGCTTGCACCAGCGGTTATGGCACAACCTGCTGTTGTTGCAATGCAGGCTTCTTTTGAAATAACGCCGCTCAAGTACGCACATATGCTGCCCAATGCGATGGCGCCGCTTGCAATATAGCCGCCCGTGCGCACGTTTTTAAGCTTATCTTTTGCCTTGATAAATTCAGATTGTGGGCGCTTGCGTGCGACGATGTCGCATATACGCTTTGAAAAAGCTTCAAGCGTTGCTTCAAAGGCTGACGTGTAGCCGGTACGTTCCATGCGGGTCATGAGGTTGTTTATGTGATTATATGGTGTATAGGATGGGGCTTGCGTTGCAATGAGCATCACGCGTTCTAATTGGTTATGCAGTAGCGCAATATTGCCGAGCCGTTCAAGTTTGTCGCATGCATGGAAAATAATCGAGTAATCGCTGACTTTGATGCCAAAATCAACCGCGGGTACTAAATCAAGCATGTGATAGCTATAATGATATTCTGGGACTTCAATGTAATGCGTTCGCCACTCGTAGCGTGGTTTGACGTATGTTGTGTATGTGCAGTGGCAATTATCATGGCAGCAGCAATTGGTATGGCATGAATTACATGATGATTGTGCGCAACAACACCATGGCTGATGGCAGCAGGTTGTGTGTCCGTAAAACGTTGGTTCCCAGCTTGATATTGTTTCCAGGCGGTAGGTTGTGCGTGTTTCTTTGATAAGCACTTTATCTGGTTGGACGGTTTGCTCAACGCTATACGTTGTGTAATCTGCGTGGCAGGTGCCGACCAGCGCTAAAACGATTATGGATAAGCGTGCATACAGAATTTTCATACGGTTTCCTTTAGGATAATTTTGGCATGTGCCAATTTCTTAAACCATTGTAGCATGTTTTTTATTTTTTTAGTCGGTCTTTGTTGCGCGGTTATTTTTTTCGTGTACAGTAAAGTTTCTGAAAGCCATGAAGGGGATTTATGATTACGTATGTCGTTGTATTGTTAGCCATATTGAGCCCGTGTACCGTACACGCTATGGACCCGCAACCAAAAGTTGGTGGCGGCGCGCAGGCAGGGCGAGCGGGAGTGCATATGGTTGAGGGGGTGGAAGCGCCGTTAGGTGTTTTGGTTTTTACCGCAACTTCGTATGCATTTGATTGGCTGTGCGAGCCATGGCGACGCGATCGTGCCTTTACGCAGGCGATCTTGCGTATTAATGATCGCATTGAAAGTTATGCTGAAAAACTTAATCTTGACGATGTCGCCGGGGGAGGCAATTATCCGCGGGGCTATATTGCGTATCTGGCCGATCGTCATCATAACCATCTTGGTTCGGCCGATATCACTAAAGCGTGTAATAAATTGACTATTGCTATTGATCACTTAGAACAGGTGCGCCGACAACGCACGGGTCCTGAATTTATCGAAGTAGAAAAAGTGCTCGAGCGTTTTAAATACTATCGCGAGAGTTGCATTGCCTACAAAAGGCAGCTTTACGCCGCTGACTACCAGTTTGTGGCGTCGCTCTCTGCCGGTTACTCCCTGCTTTTAAAAGCGCTTGAGATGCCCAACCTTGGGCGCGCGTTGGCGCGATTTTTTGCCAGAGAAGAGGGGGATGTCGTAGCCGCTCTTGAGGGAGTTGATCGAACCATCCTTGCTCTGGAAGAAATATCAAAAAAACATGGCTCAGATCCCGATTTTGCGGCAACCCTATGCATGCGCAGACTTTTTGGCGCTTGTCGAACAAAGCTTGCGCAGGAACGCAGGATTTGCTCGCAATTGAGTTCGATTGGCGATTTTGAAGGGTGAGGCTTAGCCGTGCCAGGTGCGCAGGTAGGCAATAAGAGGTTCGATGCCCGGTTTGCTTGTTGCTGCGATGAGCACGCGTGGTTCGTAGGCCTCGATGGCCACATTAAACGTGGCCAGTTCTTCTTCGTTGAGGCGGTCGGCTTTGTTAAAAACGTAGAGCACTGGCTTATCGACTTCTAAATCTTGTAAAATTTCATGAACGACTTCGATATGCACTTGCCAATCAGGGTCTGCGCAATCGATGACATGCAGCAGCAGCGAGGCATATTGCAATTCTGATAGTGTTGATTTAAATGCATCAATAAGCTTGTGCGGCAGGTATTGAATAAACCCGACGGTATCAGAAATAAGCCCCTTTTTAGCGCCGTCGATATAGAGTTCGCGCGTTGTGGTATCAAGTGTTGCAAAGAGCTTGTCTTCGGCTAATACGCTGGCCTTGGTAAGGGCATTGATGATTGTCGACTTGCCTGCATTGGTATAACCAATCAAACACAAATGGGGTACTTTACTCGCGATGCGCTGTTTGCGTTGGGTATCGCGCCGCGTTTGCAGCTGATGGAGCTGCCGGTTGATTTTGTTAATTAAGTTTTCGATGAATCGTTTTTCTTTTTCTTTGAGCGTTTCGCCAAAGCCGCTCATTACGCCGATGGTTCCGCGTTGTTGTTCAAGATGGATGCCCTTGCCGGCTAGGCGCGTTTTTTTGTGTTCAAGGTACGCAACTTCCACTTGCATTTTGCCCTCGGCTGAATGGGCTGCTTTTTTGAAAATATCCAAAATGAGCATGGTGCGATCGACGACGATACAGCCGATGTAATCTTCAATTTTGCGTTCCTGTTGTGCCGTGAGCGGTTCGGAAATAATTACCTGCTTGATGTTCTTTTCTGCACAAAATTCACGGACTTCCTCAAGTTTGCCGGGCGTTAGAAAAGTATTTGGATGTATTTCGCGTAATTTGACGATAAGTGCGTGATCATAGAGTGTTCCATTTGACTTAATCAAGTTGAAAAATTCATCAAAATACGACTGGATATTTTTCGTTTTATTGTATGGTGCCTGAATACAGAGTGCTAACGTCTCTGGATGTGCCCGCGTATCAAGATTTTGTGCTCTGGTCATTATGCGCAACCTCTAATTACGGTGATTATTCCTTTTTGAGTATACGCAAAGCTGGCCCTGCGTACAAATAGGGAGGGCTGCCACCATTGAGTTTTGCGGTATGTATGGTATACTCAAAATATCATAAAAATGCGTGTAGAACGGAAAGCATAAACGGGTATGTTCGATTTTTTATCTGAGCAATTTTCTTCATTTTTTTCGCATTTGGTCGGTACGCGTACGCTCAGTGAGCGCAATATGCAGGAGTCGGTTGAAAAAGTGCGCGAAGCGCTGGTACAGGCCGATGTCCCGCACCATGTTGTCGAACAATTTGTCGCGCATGTTAGGGCCGATCTTGTGGGCAAATCAGTTCTCAAATCGCTCAATCCGGCCGAGCAGTTCGTCAAAGTAGTATATGATCGTCTCGTGGCTTTTTTGTCAGTCGCCCAAACCAAATCATTAACGCAGTTGCCGCGTAAATCGGTAGTGATGGTGTGTGGTTTACAGGGTTCCGGTAAAACGACAACGATTGCAAAGCTAGCCAATTACCTTAAAAAACTGGATGCGCGTAAGCGCATTGCGTGCGCTTCACTCGATTTTTATCGGCCAGCAGCTGGTGATCAACTGGCTATTCTTGCCAAACAGGTTGGTATCGATAGTATCACGCCTGGCGGTACCGATGTTATACAAGCAGCACGTGAACTTAAAACTTTTTTTGATCGCAGTGAATACGATGTGCTCCTCGTAGATACCGCCGGTCGCTTGCATATTGACCAAACGTTACTTGGCGAGCTTGATGCGGTACGCGCGATCATCAAGCCGACGTATGTTTTTTTAGTGCTTGATGCCATGACGGGCCAAGAATCGTTGGCGGTAGCACAGGCATTTCAGGATGTTACGGGTTTTGATGGAGCTATTCTGACCAAAACCGATAGCGATACCCGAGCTGGGGCATCATTTGCTTTTGCCTACGCGCTCAAAAAACCGATAGTTTTTATTGGTACTGGCGAGAAGATTGATGAATTAGTCCCGTTCTATCCAGAGCGTGCTGCCAAGCAGATTTTGGGGATGGGGGATTTAGAGGGTCTTTTGGAGCGTGCTGATGCACAAATGAGCCGCCAAGAGCAAGAGCGTTCAGCGCGCGCCATGATACGTGGCGATTTTACGCTTGAAGATTTTGCAAAACAGCTGGATATGATGTCTGGGATGGGTTCGCTGAGTCAGGTGATGCGCATGCTCCCTGGTATGGGCGGCCTGGGCAAAATAGACTCGGCGCAGTTGGCCAAAGGAGAATTGGAAATGAAGCGATTTCGGGTGATTATGAATTCGATGACGCGCAAAGAACGTCAACGGCCTGCAATAATCGATAAATCGCGCAGTGCGCGCATTGCAAAAGGTGCCGGCGTAGTGCCGGGGGATGTCGCGGCAATGCTTGAAAAATTTGAACAAAGTAAACAATTTGTTAAACTTTTACATAAGAGCGGTTCTTTTAGAAAATTTTTTTAATAAATACGTTGTTTTTGAGGGAAGGTATGTCAGTCAAATTACGTTTAGCTCGTATTGGTACAAAGCATGTACCGATGTTTCGCGTTGTTGCGATGGATTCACGCAAGAAGCGCGATGGTCGTTTCTTAGATAACTTGGGAACCTATAACGCTGCAACCGGCGAATTGATCCAGTTCGATGGCGAACGCTTCAATTACTGGCTTTCACAAGGTGCCGTTTCGAGCGATATGGTCAAGAAGATCTTTAAGAAGTTTAAGACATCTGGTTTGAGCGCCAAAACGCCAAAGGCTGTAGCGCCTGTTGAGGTTGCTGTCGCCGAAGCTGAAAGTGCGCAAGAGCCCGTTTCTGCCGAGTAACTCTGCAGACGGCGTTGCCGTATTCATGAATAATATATCGATAGTTACTCTTTTCCCTGCTCTTTATGAGCCGTTTTTGAGTACGAGTCTGATCGGCCGTGCTCAGGAAAAGGGTGATCTGTGTATTACGCTACAAAACATATTAGCCTTATGTGCGCCCAAAGAACGTCCGGATAGCCCTACCTACGGTCCAGGCGCTGGCATGCTTCTGCGCCCGGAAATTATTGAACGGGCGATTAAAACACATGAAGAACGCCTGGGGCCGGCGTATAAAATCTTTTTCTCGCCGCATGGTAAAAAATTAACTCAAACCATGCTCAAAGAATTTGCCCGTACATTGCTGGAGAAAAAACATATCATGCTTTTGCCCGCGCGTTATGAGGGCATGGATGCGCGCGTTGAGGAAGAATACGCTGACGCCATTATTTCGGTCGGTGATTTTGTGCTCATGGGCGGCGATATACCAGCCATGACACTTTTGGAGGGTATGTTACGCTACGTTCCCGGTGTTGTGGGACGTGAAGAATCCGTTGAGCAAGATTCATTTAGTGGGCCACTGGTCGATTATCCTGAATATACTGAGCCGCTTGAATGGCATGGCAAACGCGTTCCTGATATCATCCGATCGGGTAATCACAAAGAAATTGCGCAGTGGCGGTATCGTCAAGCCCTTGAGCGGACCGTTTATGGCCACTTTGATTGGTTGCGCACTCATCCGATATCCGATGGCTTGCGCGACGACGCGCTTGCTGCGATGCCAAAACATTATGTTGCCCTTATGCACGATGGCGTAAAATTGAAAGATGGCCGCGTGGGTACCAGTTCGGTTACGTCGATTGATTTGCACGATATTGCCCGTTCATGCTGCACCTACGGCATCGAACAGTTTTTTGTGGTAACGCCGCTTAAGGATCAGCAGACCATCGTGCGCACATTGATGGATTTTTGGTTAAACGAAGGGCTGCAATATAACGCGCATAGATTTCAAGCAATGCAGCGTGTGGTGCTCATTAATCAGCTTGATGAGGCTATCGCGGCTATCGAAAAAACAACGGGATTAAAGCCGCTTGTTATTGGAACGTCAGCGCAATCGCATGATGGTGTGCCGATGGTTAGTTATAGCGATCAGGCCATAGTGTGGAAGCACAAACGTCCGGTCTTAATTCTTTTTGGAACCGCTTTTGGCATGTCGGATGCTTTGATTGGGCGTTGCGATTATCTCTTTCCAACGATTCAGGGCTTTTCAGCGTTTAACCATCTTTCAGTCCGTTCGGCGGCAGCGATTGTTCTTGATCGTTGGTTATCCCATGGGCGGTAGTTGAGTAGTTATTTTTAAGTTGTCACTTTATCGATTTTGGGCTAGAATAATAGTATCTAACGATTTTTTTGCGATATTTGATTGAGGATGGGCGCGCATGAGAGCCGAAAAATTAACATCAGAGACGATATTGAATCTTGGAGTAACCGAACGCAATTTTCCTGATTTTCGCGTGGGGGATTCCATTGCTGTGTACCAATTGATTACCGAAGGTGATAAAGAGCGTATACAAATTTTTAAGGGAGATGTGATTGCGATTCGTCACAAAGGGGCTTCGGGCACCTTTGTTGTTCGCAAAATCGGCGCGCATAACGTCGGCGTCGAACGCGTTTATCCCTATTATTCGCCAATCATTAAAGAAATTAAGCTTATTCGCCGTGGCAAATCTCGCCGCGCCAAAGCCTACTTTATGCGTGATCGCGTAGGCAAATCGGCCCGCTTTGATGAACAGTTGTATCGTGGCGAAGGCGAACAAGAAGTTTCTTCAGCACCCGAAGTTACTGAATCTGCCGAATAGTTTCCAAAAATATGAAGAAAATTGCACGCTATCTCGTCCTCATTTTGTTAGGGGCGGCGGGATTGGTTTCGTGTGCGAAAAGGGCGAGTGTTGCTGCGCGTAAGCGTGATGGCCGTGAGTGCGAAGCGCGCATGAACGATCTGGCCATGCCGGTCGGGTGCAAGCTCATCTGCGACCAGATCTTTGCCAATACCGTTGCCTATTCGACGCAACGTTATTCAACGCATGAATTGATCAAGTTTTATGTGCCAGAAATGGAACGGCTGGGTTGGAATTTGATTGGGTGGGTGGAAAATACGCAAGCTACGATGGTTTTTGATAAACCACGCAAAATGTGCGTGATTTCCATACGCAATTTAGCAAAAAATGGCCGGCTTGCTCGTATCGATACGATCATCAAGCCGGCGTATTAAATTATCCTTCTTCTTTTTTTAATTCACACCTCAATCTACGTCAACTGGTTGGGTCGCCAGAGCCGATGCGGTGCCGGTAGGTTGCCCGAGCTCACGCGCACGCTGTGCGGCAAGAAGGTCGAGTTTTGGCTCGCCTTTTTCGGGTTGCTCACCAGAAGAGCCTGCTCTTTCAGGGTAGTTAACGTTTTGTTCTACACTGACCGATGGTGCTGGCGCATAACCGGGGTAACCATTTGGTCCATAATAACCTGCATAATAGCCAGCATAACCGGCATAACCTAAAACGCCTGCGCCGAGGAGCCAAGGCCACATATTGGCGTACCAAGGTACGCCGACAACTACGTTACCAGCCCAGCCTCTATTCCAATCATGATGATGCCCATGATCATGGCCGTGATGCCCGCGCCCATCGTGGCCGCCGCCACGTCCATCATGTCCAGGGCCTCTGCCACCGCCGCGACCGTCGCGTCCAGGACCTCTTCCGTCGTGGCCAGCGCCACGTCCCCCAGGTCCAACATGGCTAGCCCCACGTCCACCGGGGCTGACGTGTCCGGGGCCCTTGCCTCGGGGCGTCGCTCTGCCGATATTTCGTGTTCCGGCACCTCTCATTGAACGGCCAGCGCTCATTGATCGTCCATAACCGCCGCCGCGGAAACTAGCACCACGACCGCCGCCACCAAAGCTGCGGCCACCGCCACCGCGGGCAATGAGTGCCAGCGGTGCGACAATGGTCAAAAGCGCTAATACCACAGTGCTTTTTTTCATGATTGATCTCCTTCAATAATCCTGGCCGTAATCGCCGGGCTGATTGTAACCATCGTCGTAATAGCCATCATCGTAATGGCGATCACTACTGGCGGCAGCTGCGCCAATCGCGGCACCGGTAAGAAGACCAATGCCAATACCCGCTCCTATGCCGCCGCGAGCGGCAAGCGCACCGGGAACGGTTATGATAAAAATAATTGATGCTATCAGCGATTTATTCATGTTATTGCTCCTCTACTCCCTGAGAACGGCGTTCACGGCGATATTCATGTCGCGATTTATTACGCTTCTTACGTTGTTCTCTGCGTTGGTGTTTTTTCTCGTAACGTTCACACTTCCATGCAGGCCGTTCACCGCGCTCACATTGATGTTTGTGACGTTCATGCCCAACGACAGTGCCGGTGACTACTGCCGCTGCAGCAAGCCCTCCCCACACGGCGGCGGCCCCAGCATTTGCTTTTTGTATTGGAAGCATCAGTGGAACAAGTAATAATAACAGGATAATCAACTTATTCATTGAATTCTCCCTTTTATTGATTAAATACATATGTTAAAAACCAAAACCAACTGAGATTCCCGCCCGAGGACCATAAGGGCCATAATAACCGTAAGGTACGCCAAAACCTAAGCCAAAAGCTGGGCCAGCATACGGTCTCCAATAAGGGCCACCATAATACCTCCTGCCGCAGTTGTAGCAGCCGCCAAAGAGCGCACTGCCAACGCACATGGTCAACAGCGCAAGTAACAGTATCTTTTTCATACTCAAACCTCCATTTTATCACCTATATATCAATTACCAGCATACCAAGTCTTGATTTCAATAAGCAATAATTTTAGAAATAAATTTAAGGCTTTGTTTCGCTGTGAGATTTTTGGGTGGTGTCTGCCCGGGTGTTGTAAGATACCGCGAGCTGTTGCGCTAGACGTGCATAAAAAATCGATTAACGGGTTGCTGTGTACGCCCAGTTTAAACTGGGGGGCAGCAGAACGGCCCATTGTCCACCCGCTTCGTTTGCAGGGTGCCTTCCGGACAGCATGCATCAGTTGGTTTTGACGGGCAATCCATACAACAAGCTACGCGCATCGGGTCCCTGTCATTGCCGGTGGTCCAGAAGTCGAGCGATGTTGTGATTGGGCAGGCCGGTTGGTTAAAAGCTTTCAAGATTTCCTGGTCGGACAAGCCGCTTACCATCATGTTGAACGCATGTTGTTTTTTCCCTTTTACGGAAACACTATCGTTTGTGTTGCTGATATCACGCTTTACACACCAGCGAAAAGGAGATTTTCCGGCACGGCCTCTCATAGTCGGCAACCATTCGGCGACCGACATGCTTGCTGTCGCTAGTGCTGTTATTGTAATAAGTGCTGCGATTCTTTTCATATCTTGCCCCATTTTTACAAAAACCTATAACCTTTATATTATTTATTTTGCCATGAGGGCTTTAATGAAAGCAATATATTGGTGTTTGTTGCGAATTAAAATTATTTTTCTCGTTTGGGCGGATCTGAGGTCAGTGTGAGTGGGCTCAAAATAGAGGGCCCCGTGCGTGAGCCCTCTATTTTTTGAAATTAGATTTGGTTAGTCAATCAAATAAGCGTTGGACAGCACGTGATATTGCTGTTTGGGGTTTTTGTTGGGGTAAGGCCCGAGGGACATGATTTGCCCGCTAGCTCTACGATCTCTTGCGCGCTCTTACCAGTCAATGCCCACAGGGGTTTTGCATAAGTAACTGTTTGCGTTGCTGATTGGGTGCTTGCGGGGTTGGGCTCATGTGGTAGTTTCGGTAGTCTTGCCGACATCCTTAAACCGGATACCGGTGCCGGTGGTGGTGTAGCAACAACTTCTTTCTGGATACCTACCGTGTCGTCGCGGTTCATTAAATTGGTGCAGGTGCAGCAGTAAACATGGCCCATATGTTTATCAGCTGCTACCGCGTAATTGCTTGGGCAAGGGGGTTTGTTGAATACTTGTAGCGTATAATCTAGGTCGTGACTGCGTAGGAATTGGTATGCCGTTCTGGGCTGGCCATTATAAGTTATCTGATCTTCGCCGGCTATGCGGCGGACGCACCATTTTTCTTCGTTGACGTTGTCTGGGCGGATCCAATCAGCTTTCAATGGCGCCAAATTTCCTGCGGTCAGCGCGGCTACGGCGACTATGAGTGAAACATTCTTCATATCCTTCCTCCATTTTGAAAAACGTAAAACTTTTACACTATTGAGTGTACCAGAATGGCGTGAGCGAAAACAATAGTTTTTATTCTAATGTGAATTAAAATTATTATTCGAGTTCAAGCAATTCGGGAATCTGATACACTTTTCCCGCGCCCAAGAATAAAACCAGATCACCTGGTTGTGCATGTTCTTTGACGTTGGCAATGAGCTGAGCAAAATTGCTATCGAGCGGTATATATGTGGCAGCAAATCGCGGTTTGCGCTGCGCAAGATCTTCAACGAGCCGCTGGCTCGTCACGCCTTCAATGGCCTCTTCGCTCGCCGGAAAGATATCCGTTAGCACAAGCGTATCGATATTACTACGCATAAACGTATCAATAAAATCGTTCCACAATAGATGCGTGCGGGTGAATCGATGCGGTTGAAAAACGACGTGAACGCGTCCTTTGGCCCGTTTACGTGCAACGGAAAGTGTGTGCGCAATTTCGCATGGATGATGGCCATAGTCATCAAAAATTTCTGCACCGTGGAATTTGCCGTGATACGAAAAGCGCCGCTCGACACCCTGAAATGTTGCGAGTGCTTGGGCAATATCACCAAAAGAAAGCCCAACATCCAACGCGAGTGCCGTTGCACCGAGCGCATTAAGCAAATGGTGCCGTCCTGCGATAGGGATCATCAATTTGCCCAGCTGTTCACCGCGCATATACACGGTGCACGTTGAATGTTCTGCGAGCAACTCAATATCACGCGCATATACCGTTGCCTGATCGTCTAAACCATAGGTGATTGTGGCGATATCGGGTAGGGGAAAAAGTGATTTGATCACGGGGTCATCAAGGCACACAATTGCTTTGCCGTAGAAAGGGAGCTGGCAGAGAAATTGTTTGAATGTGGCGATAATATCAGGCAGATCTTTGTAGGTATCCAAATGTTCCAGGTCGATATTGGTAATAACGGCCCACGTTGCCGGCAGGCGCAAAAATGATCGATCGCTTTCATCGGCTTCTGCCACAAGCAGTTGTCCACTTCCCGCGTGGGCATTATCATCAATATTTTTCAGGTGTCCACCGATAACAACGGTTGGATCTTGATTTGTTTGCAACAAAATATGCGCAATAAGCGACGTTGTTGTTGTTTTGCCATGTGCGCCGCTTACCGCAATGCTGTATTTGGTTCGCATGAGTTCGGCAAGCATAACCGATCGATGAATGGTGCGCTTTCCTGCCGCTCGTGTGCGAGCTAACTCGGGGTGATCAGTGTGGACTGCTGTTGAATACACAACCACGTCGATAGATGGATCATGGCATGCCACTGAATCATGGCCGTGGCTTATGGTACAACCAAGCTTTTGCAATTGTTTGACACTTTTTTGCTCAAGATCTAGATCGCATCCGGAAATACGGTAGCCCTGAGCGGCAAGGACTTTGGCGATACCACTCATGCCGATACCGCCAATGCCCATAAAATGTATATGCGTGTTTTTGTTAAACATGTATTTTTAAAGTGCTTCGCGTAATTTGATAAGTTGTGCGCGTATTTTTTTCAATTTTTTATGTGTTTCAGCGAGTGCCAAACTGCTCGATTCTAACGTTGTTTTGTATGAACCAACAAATTCTTGCGGATTATTTTTGAGCACTTTTTTCGCGCCCTCAATGGTGTATTGTTGGCTATAGAGTAAATTTTTAATCTTATCGAATGTTTCGAATTCTTTTTGTGTGTAAAAGCGTTGTCCTCCCATGGAACGGTGCGGTTTAAGATTAAACTCTTTTTCCCAAAAGCGGATAACAAACCGCTCTACGCCAATCTTTTTGGCCAATTCTCCAATTCTAAAGTGAGCACGCTGCATGCGCATGGTACCATCCTTTTTGTTAAACTCTTTGTGTATGTTTATCTACCAAAATTCTACCACATTTTCTATTTTTTGCTAAAATCAACCGTAAGAACCGTCTTTAGGAAATATTTATAATTTTATTGCTTTTTTAATTTCACATATGCAATACTCTTGAGGGGGGGAGGGGATTGATCAAGGAGGTTGTATGAAACGTACGTTGAATGCGGTGTTTGTGCTTTTAACTGTGGTATTGCTCGTGGAGGCCGGGGTATTGGCAGGAGAGAGAGTGCACCAGCAGCGCCGATCGTTACGTGAGCATAAAAAATATCATTGTGTGGTCGGTGATCTTGGCAAAGTGGGTAAGAATATGGCCATTAACCCGCAAAAGGCTTTTGCGACGGTGAGTGGTCCGCGTGGGCGGGAGGTGCTGGAAAAATGCCGAGATGCCTTTTATCCACAATGGAATAAATGGGTAAGCCCTGCCAACAACAAGGATGCCGTGCACGTAACGCTGACCGCTGTGCGTGAGCACGATAATAAGGTCAGTGCGAAGAAAACCTATCGATTAACGCAGTATATGTGCGGGCACGTTCCGCAGGCCAAAAAAGTACGCGGTCGGTTGACCCAGGATCAAATGAGCGAGTTGAAGCGACTCAACGACGGTGTTTTTCTAGCGCAGAAACCCGCTGAGGCTTACGATCAGTGTGCATGCAAATTGATGCGCGGCAAAGCTGTTGCAGGAAAATCGAAGCACGATGTTATGAAAGATCGTATGATCGTTGATATTGGCGACCGTATGCGCGTGCGCTAAAAGCCTTCTATGAAAAATCCCCGGAAAGTTCCGGTGATTTTTTTATTCTCTTCATAACCGTAATGATCCGCGCTTTATTTGAGTGTTTATGGCTTGTGTGATACACTTTGAACAGTCTTATTCTATGATGTTTTCTTATCTTTTTTTCGCGTAAAGGATTTTGTTGGTATGAGTATTAAAGAGTTGTTAATCCCGATGACGATTGCGTTACTTATAACGCTTGGATTGCAGTATTATTTTGGCAGGCAGGATGCTCAAAAGGCTGCCAATGCTGGTTCAGAGCAGATGTATGAAGTGAAGCATGACCCAGCAGCCGTGGCGCCGCTTGTTTGGACCATTGATTTTGCCGGTGCGGAAAAAGAAAAAAATCACGAGGCAATTGCTACCTGCGTTGATACCGATTATGTGCGCTATACGTTTACAACAGCCGGTGCGGCTATTACGCAGATGGAATGCAAGCAGTGGACGCATCATGCGGCATTGTTGACGGCGCTTAATGCGCGCAGCGATCAAGAAAAAGCGCTGCTGGTAGCCTTTGCCGAAAAAACACCTTATTGGTACGAGTTGGTCAGTCAAGAGCAAACTGCCGATGCTACGATTTTGACGTATCGCAGCAATTTGCCAGGCGACGGGCGTATAATTAAGACTTTTACGGTATATCGCCATATGCCAAAAGTTGATTTGACCATTGCGTTAACGATGTCTCCACAGACGACGTATATTAAAAATATGCGCATTTTTTATCCCTCGCCGGCTACTGAAAGCGAAAGTAAGCTCAATGATGTGCGGTTATTCGTTAATGATACCTGCAGTCCGGATGCAGTGAAATTGTATGGCAAATTAACAGAAGTTGTGCATAAAACATGGCTACAACGAACGCTTTTTGGTGTTGCCGCACAATTTGTGGTACATGCGATGGTAGGCGATGCCAATACGTTTGTCTTCCGTAGTGCAGTTAATAATGTGGATGATCGTTATCTCCTTGCGCAGTTAGAAGGTGCCGAAGTTAAAGAAAGCGGAACGTGGCGCTTGTCCTTTTACTTTGGCCCAAAACAATTAAATGTTATGCAAAAAGTTGATAAGCGGTTGGGCGATGTGTTGGATTATGGCATGCTTGCGCCATTTTCGCGCGGTATGTTAGCAATTCTTAATTTTTTCTATCGCTATGTGCGCAATTACGGGATTGCCATTATTTTGTTAACGCTGCTTATTAAATTATTACTGTTGCCGCTTTCCATAAAAGGTCAGCGTGGTATGGAAAAGCACGGCGAATTCCAGCGTAAGATGCAATATATCAAACAAAAGTATCGCAATGATCCCGAGCGCCTCAAAGAAGAGCAAACCGCTCTTTTGCAGCAGCAGGGTGTTGGCGGTATGACGGGTGGATGTTTGCCGCTGTTGCTGCAAATTCCGGTCTTTTTTGCCTTAATGCGTGTATTGACGAACGCGTTTGAAATGTATGACGCATCATTTTTGTGGATTCCGAATTTATCGGCGCCAGATCCCTGGTATATTTTGCCCATTTTATCTGGCCTTTCGATGTTGTTGGTTAAGCCGCCATCATTGGGGGGCGCGGGATCTAAAAGCTCTAGCCTGCCATTTTCAACGTATGCTTGGGTACTTGTTATTGCGGCAGTTTCGATACGCTTATCGGCCGGTATTGCGTTGTACATTGTGGTTAACCAAGTGCTGACCGTTGTTCAAAACCGTATTTTTGCAACCAAATCATGAACGTGGTCGATAAGTTGCCATCGCTGCAGGTAATGCTCAAGCATTTGCAAAAGGTGCCCTATCTGAGCTCAAAAAATATGTATCGGGTGGCAACGCATTTTTTGCATATGGACCGCAGTCAGCTTGAGTATTTTTGTCAGGCGCTTTTGCATGCGCACGATCGGCTTGTGCCGTGCCCGACGTGTTGCGCGTGGCAGGAAAAAGATGCCCCATGCCAATTTTGTCAGAGCGCTAAACGTGATCAAAAAACGGTATGTGTTGTTGAATCATGGCAAGATTTATTGGCTATTGAAAAATCCGGCGCGTTTAGTGGCGTTTACCACGTTTTGGGTGGTGTTATCTGTCCACTCGATGGTATCGGGCCCGAGCATTTGAGTATTGAACAATTAGTAAAACGTGCATCAACGATTGATGAGGTTATTTTTGCGACTAACCAAACGCCTGAAGGCGAAGCGACGGCCGCTTATATTGCGCATTGTCTGCAGCAGGTGCCGGTAAGGATTACGTGCCTGGCATGCGGTGTCCCGGTTGGTTCCGCGTTGGAATTTTTGGATCGGATAACGGTATATAAAGCGCTTGCGCAGCGTAAAGAGTTTTAATCATGATTAATCAAAGTGAGTACGTTCAACGACGCAAAAAATTAGTCGAATTGATTCAGGGGCAACGGCAAGCACCAGGTGTAGTAGTAATCAGTGCGCAGCCTGAAATGGGTTCACAACGCTTTATACAAGATGCGACGTTTGAGTATTTTTCCGGCATTCAGGAACCTGCCGGTGTTTTAACGATCGATTGCCAAACGGGACACACCATGCTCTGGGTTCCCAATACACAAGGGCGGCGTGCGCAGTGGGTTGCGCATACGCATGAAGCTGATATGGCCAATGCGCGGCTTGCGGGTGTCGATGAAATTACATATTTAGGACAGGCGATTCCCGGGTATCAATTAGCGCCGTTGAGTGCGATGGCCGTGTATCAGCATCTATGCGTTTATCTTAAAGCTGTGCTTGATCGCGGGCAGTCCATTTTTGCGTGTCGTACTTCTGGCGATACCCACTTTCTTAATCAGCACTGGTTTATCGATCGTTTGAGCCACTGGGTTTCTGGTTTGGCGGAAAATATTTGTGATATCAGCGCTCTAGTTTGCCGCATGCGGCGCGTAAAAAGCCGGAGTGAAATTGAGTGCATGTATAAAGCCGTGGAGCTTACGGTTGCTGCGCAAATCGCTGCAGCTGAGCTGGTACGTCCGGGGTGTTACGAACGTGAAATACAGGCTGCTATCGAATATGTTTTTACGAGTAACGGCGCGCAATCGGCTTTTGTACCGCTCGTTGCCGGGGGCCGCAATGCGTCGATTATTCACTATGATGTTGGCGCGCATCAATTGCAAAATGGTGAGCTGGTAATTATTGATTGTGGCGCGCGTGTGAGCGGTTATTGCGCGGATCTATCACGTACGTATCCGGTTGGTAAAAAGTTTACACCCAAACAGCATGACATATACCAGCTCGTCTATGACGCGCAGGCGTATATTGCTGAGTGCATTAGGCCGGGCATGTGGCTCAATAATGCACAATATCCCGAACAGTCATTGCATCATATGGCGATGCAATTTTTTGCCAAACATGGCTGTGAAAAGTATTTTGTGCATGGCATTGGCCATTATCTGGGGCTTGAAGTGCATGATGTTGGCAGTTTGAGCGAACCGCTTCAGGATGGCGATGTTATCACGATTGAACCAGGGCTTTATCGAACTGATGAAGGTATGGGCGTTCGTCTGGAAGATGATTACTGGGTGATTAAAGACGGTGCGCATTGCTTGAGTTTGGATATGCAAAAAGCGCCTGAAGAAATTCAAGCGCTTATGCAACGATAGTTACTACTTCTGATATGTCTTATTTAAAACATGGGCCGTGAAAATTTGGGCTTTTGAATCCGTATGGATCGCTCGATTCGCCTTCGATTTTGATGGGGTTCCTCTGTGCGTCGTAGAGTCTTACAATGCCATTAATTCCATCATCATGCCATGAAACGCTGACAGGCTCGGTTTTGGTGACAACCGGCGCGCCATATTCATCGCCATCGATGCGGACGAACACGTTACACGTACCGTCTGTGCAGTATGTTATGACGTCACAACGTTTTGATGACGGTTTGAGAATGTTCCGTGTGGTAGCGGCGTTTACGCTTGTGATCACCGTCATCGCTATACCCAAAAGCAAGATCTTTTTCATATCAATCTCCTTTATTTTAACCTCTCTGTTAAAGTATATCCGATCCGATGTGATAATTTCAAGTATAGAATATGTTTCCCATATGAGGGCCAATCTTCGGTGCTTTTGAGCGTTTGCTATTTCTTTATTAAAATATTGCAATTGGGCATTGTTTTTTGATAGTCTGGTGTTAGGTATACATGTTTAACCAAAAGGAGGAGTTCATGAATAGATTGTTATTAGCTGGTATCGCTTTAGTGCCGATGATGTTATCGGCCGTTGAAGTGCCTGTCTGTGGCGGCGGTAAGGTTGCTCTCAGGCAAAAACAAAGTTGCCAGATTAAATTGCCTGAGTTGGCTGGTGCAAAGTGGGTTGCCAAAATTGGCGACGGTAAGGCGAAGTTTGTACGAGTAACCTTCCGTACCGAGCGCCCAGTAACAAAAAAGGTTAAGGGCAAGCCGGCGCACAAAGCCGCGGCAGTAAGGGTTATTACCATTCGTGCGTTGAAGCCTGGTGCGGGTAACGTTGTGTTATCGCAGCAAAAGGGTAAAAAGATCATCAGTGAGCATGTTGTTGCGGTAAACGTAGCTAAGAAATAGCCAATTTTTTGGTTTTTTTAAAAAGAGCCTGGGTTCCCAGGCTCTTTTTATGCCTTTCTCAGGAAGCCCGTGTTGGCGCCGTGAAAAATGTTCACTTTTTGTGTGCAAAGTAATTAATGCTCGCGATTAATCCTATGCATAGAAGTAGGCCTATCCCGCTGCTGGCAAGCCCATTAGCGGCACCACGCAGTGGCAGAAGCTCGCTGATAAGGAACGATACGCTCGTGCAAAAGATAACCGGCAAAAGATACCAAGCCTGCGTTTTAACGTGGTCTATTTGGTAGCAGCCAGCGCTTGTTGATGCCATGGTAACGGGGTCGGAGATGGGGCAGAGTTGCGCACCGGCAACAGCGCCGGATAAAATAGCGCCAATGCTGATGGGCAGGAGGGTGACCATATCAATACCACATGCCTGCGCGCAGGCGCTTACGATCGGGATGGTGATAGGGACGACAACGCCGATAGTTCCCCACGAAGATCCCGTGCCCAGAGCCGTTAATGTGCTGATTAAAAAGATAATGAGCGGCAAGAAAATAATATTGACGTGTGGGAGTAAAAGCCCGGCTAGGTAATTACCGGTGTGGAGTTCTTTGTCAATGATAGTGCTGAAAATAAGTGCGCAAAAAATAATGACTACTGAGGTATACGTAAGTTTAAAACCATTCCATACGATAGAGGGTATTTGGCGCATGGTAACCACGCGCCGCATAAGTGCCCAAGCGCAGCTTATGGTAAACGATGCTATGGCAGACGCCATGAGAACGGTAAAAATATTGGTATGTCTGAATGCTTCTAAGAGGTTATGCGCTCCACCAAAAAGATGATACCCGCCGCTGAGGGGAATGCCGATAAGCGTGAACGTAATCAGCGAAAGAACCGGGACGAAAAAATCGCTTAGGTACACGGCGTGGTTGGGCGCATGCGGTTGAGTGTCGGCTAGAAAACGCGGTTCCATGCCGCCAAATAGGTTACCCGTTTGTTGTGCCGCAACTTCTTGCGTGTGCATGGGGCCATATGAAATACGCCGACGAATGATAAACCAGACGCTCCCGACAAGAATAAAAGAATAAAAAACAAAGGGAATGCTTTGTAGATATAGATAAAATGGTTCAGCTGAGATCACGGAGCCCGGTTGCGGTGAAACGCCGGCAGATTTTAATTGGCGCACGATAAGCGCGACCCAGCTTGAAATGGGAACGAGCACGACTATTGGCGATGCCATCGTGTTAACGAGAAATGCCAATTTTACTCGAGCAATGCGCATTTGGTCGGTAAGCGGCTTCATGATGCAGCCGGTGGTTAGGGCGCTCAAATAGTCATCGATGCACAGAAAGCACGATAATATCAGCGAAGAAGATTCAACTGCTTTGGTTGATTGTAACCGTTTGGTAATCAATTTACTAAATTGGCAAATGCCGCCGGTAGTATTAATAAGCGTAATAATGCCGCCTAGGACGATAACAAAGCCATATACATTGAGATTTTCTCGATCAAGCAGTTGTTGCATAAAGTAGTGATAGGTAATTTGTACGGTCTGTAACGGCAATCCGTGCGCGGCGACGAATGCGGCACTGATAATTCCCAAAATGACGGACAAAATAATATTGCGCGTAAAAAATGCTGCACCCAAAATGATGAGCGGGGGGAGCAAAACAAAGCACTGAACCATTAAAACCCTTTGGAATTTAAACGTGCGTCTTAATGTAGTTTACACAATGGGCTTCCTAACAACAACTATTTGTGCGGTTATGAACGAAGGCGATTAGACTTTCAGGTCGGGTGTGTGCTTTTCACATGGTGTGCAAACAGGGCATCCTTCGACAGGTTCAGGATGAACGGGGTACGAGGTCATGATGGACGGAGGGTACCTATCATGCATTCGCTTACTCTGAATTTCCTGCGCGCCCGTCACTCTGAAATTCTCCCACGCCCGTTCACCCTGAGTTTATCGAAGGGTGCAGGCCGCATTTACGCCTGTTTGATTGTTCTCAAAGCTATATTTGACGATTAACGGCTTTTTTGATTAACTAATAACTGTACACAACGTCAAAAAATTAAATAAAAATTGGATTTCACATGAACATGAATAGGGCTTTTTATCTGCACAACGAAAATCGCAAACCTCGCTGGGTCCTCGTCGACGCCGAAGGTAAGAGTTTGGGTCGCTTGGCCAGTGAAATCACCAAAATGTTGCGCGGTAAAACAGTTCCTTGGTATACCCCGCACGCTGATGCCGGCGATTACGTTGTCGTAATCAATGCTGAAAAAGTGGTATTAACCGGCAAAAAAATGACCAATAAAGTATACCAACGTTATTCCGGCTGGATTGGAGGCCTCAAAGAAATTTCAGCGCGTGATATGATGAAGAAAAAACCAACATTTCTTATCGAACATGCCGTACTCGGTATGATGCCCAAGCACAGTGCACTTGCGCGGAGCATGTTCAGCAAACTCAAAGTGTATGCTGGTCCAAATCATCCACACAAGGCACAAAAGATAAGTTAATTATCTTTGCAATGTAAAGATTAAGCCCCGCAACGCGGGGCTTTTTTGTTGCAAAACTTTTGATTTGTTGTGCAGACGCGTATTTTGAGCAGATTCGGACCAGTAAAGGACCTTTGCCGTCGCGGACTTGCGGCACTAACTGGTTATGCGTGAATTTACTCCTGAGGTGCGCTGTTTTTGGCCGTAGAGCGGGCTAAAATCGGCGAGGAGTCACCAGCCTAGCCAGAGCTTAATCTTTGGCCAGAAGAGCGCTATGGAGTCTTTGATGGTCAAATAGGTGGTCAGGGCTATGATAAGTGCCCAACTGGCATAGGCGATGGTGAGTAACGCTTTTTCAGGAAGTCTGCGGCCGATGGCCGATTGAATCGTTTCTAAAACGAGTTGTCCGCCGTCAGTAATGGGTAATGGTATGAGATTGATAACGGCCAAATTGACGCTAATGAACGCTAAAAAGAATAGAAAGATTAAAAAATGCTGCTGGGCGCTGTTTATGAGCCATGAAATAATCATCATGGGGCCGCCGACGCCATCCAGTGAGCGTTTGTGGAAAAGTGAGGCAAATGACGAAATAATCGTGCCGGTTAATTCGGCGAGGGCTTGCCAGGCGTTAACCAGGCTGGTGCCAATGCTGCAGCTGGGCAGATAGGTTGGCTGAAAGGCGGTAATACCCAAGGCTCCGCGTTGGTCTGGGTGCGCTGTGATGGTAAGTATTTGCTCACCGCGTTTAACCGTAAGCGTGATGTCTTGCTCTTTGTGTTGTCTGAGCTGGGTAATCAGCTCGGTAACGCTGGGGGTGGCGCGGTTATCGATACCGATAATTTCATCATTAATGGCTAATTGGATGCGTTGGGCGCATGAATCTGGTTGAATACTGGCAATGACTGGACGTACGTTTGCTGGTTTATAGAAAATCGATTGCGGCATGCCGATCAGGAAGAGTAATACGAGTATCAAATAGGTAAATAACCCATTAAAAAAGATGCCGCCGCCCAAAATACACCATTTGCGCCACAGCGATATCTGCTGGAAGGATCCGGCGCCGGTGGCGTGCGAGTGTTCTTGTTCGCCCTGCCCAATTTCTGCCAATCCGGCGATTTCAACGTATCCGCCAAGCGGAATAGCCGAAAGCTTAAATTCGGTTTCGCCTACGCGTTTGGTCCAAAGCGTTGGCCCCATGCCGATTGAGAAAGACGGTACACGAACGCCAAAAAGGCGTGCGAAGATAAAATGCCCAAGTTCGTGAAATCCGATGAGAAGGCCGATGCCAAAGACGCCCATGATAATAAAAGGAATATTCTTTAAAAGTGGTAGAAAAAGACTCATAAAAACGTTCTCCGGTATATTCTTCGGCCCCATCAATACGGGCGCCGTGTGAAATAATGATTACACAAACCGTAACAATTTTATGATATTTGTGCAATGGACAGGGGACCGATCAAATCATTTCCGCTTGAAAAATTTGAGGAAAAGGTTAAAATTACTAACAAGCACGTTAAATTTGTTCCATTTGTAAAATTAAGTGCAATCGAGTGTGTTTCATTTATAATAGGATACGTTATTTATGCCTACGGTAAGTCAGCTTATTCGCAAAAAGCGCAAGGCCGCTACGTTTAAGTCGAAGAGCTCTGCGCTGAATAGATGCCCACAATTGCGTGGTGTTTGCAAACGCGTATTTACGACAACCCCTAAAAAACCAAACTCAGCTTTGCGTAAAGTGTGCCGTGTCAAATTATCAAGCGGCATCGAAGTAACTGCGTACATTCCTGGCGAAGGGCATAACTTACAAGAACACTCAATGGTGCTTGTTCGCGGCGGGCGTGTAAAGGACTTGCCTGGGGTAAAATATCATGTGGTGCGGGGTGCCCTTGATACCGCTGGCGTTGAAAATAGAAGAAATAGCCGTTCTTTATACGGTGCTAAAAGACCAAAATCGGCACAAGAATAAAGGTTAGATATGCCTAGAAGGAAAACAACAAGTTTTGTAAGAGATATTGGCGTTGATATGCGTTATGGCTCTGAGATTATGCAAAAACTGATCAACGTTATCATGGAGCGTGGAAAAAAGAGCGTAGCTACCGGTATTGTTTATGAAGCAATGGACATGCTCGAAAAGAAGAGCGGTGGTAATCCGCAAGAAGCGCTTCGCTTATTTGCTAAGGCTATTCAAAATATTACGCCGGTTGCAGAAGTTCGTCCTCGTCGTGTTGGCGGTAGTGTTTATCAAGTGCCGACGCCTGTCGATGAACAACGTGCTCGTTCGTTGGCGCTGCGCTGGTTAATTGATGCTGCTGCTCAACGTTCTGCGCGAACGATGGGCATTCGTTTGGCTCAAGAGTTGATGGACGCCGTTGATGGGCGTGGTGGCGCAATCAAAAAGAAGGCCGATGTGCACAAGATGGCCGAGTCAAATCGCGCATTTTCACATTACGCCTGGTAAAATTGGGGATATGGGTTTATGAGTTATGAATTATCAAAACGTCGCAATATCGGTATCGCCGCTCATATAGATGCGGGTAAGACAACCGTGACCGAGCGTGTATTGTATTACACCGGCGTTTCGCACAAGGTCGGCGAAGTCCACGAGGGCGAGGCGACCATGGACTGGATGGAACAGGAACGCGAACGTGGTATTACGATAACCTCTGCCGCGACGACCTGTTTTTGGAAGGATCATTGTATCAATATTATTGATACTCCAGGCCACGTGGATTTTACCATTGAAGTTGGCCGATCTTTGCGTGTTTTAGACGGCATGGTTGGCGTTTTTTGTGGCGTAGCTGGCGTTCAGCCACAGTCTGAAACCGTATGGCGCCAGTCTGATCGCTACCATGTCCCACGCATTATTTTTGTGAATAAGATGGACCGCGTAGGGGCTGATTATTTCAAGGCGGTCAAATCGATTAATGAGAAATTGCGCGGCAACGCACTTATTATGCAAATGCCGGTCGGGCAATCAGAAGAGTTTCGTTCTATTATCGATTTGCTTACGATGCGTATGGCTACTTTCACCGACGAACTGCAACTTGAATTTACCTGGTCAGATGTGCCTTCGCAATATGTGGAAAAGGCAAAAGAGTTGCGCACTCTGCTTGTTGAGCGTGCGTGCGATTTTGATGAAGCATTAGCCGAAAAATATTTGAATGGTCAAGAACCGTCACTCGAAGAAGTTAAAGCTGCCTTGCGCAAAGGTGTCGTGGCACGTAAAGTTGCCCCGGCGTTTTGTGGTACGGCTTTCAAAAACAAAGGCGTTCAATTAATGTTGGATGCCGTTGTTGATTATTTGCCATCGCCCCTTGATATTCCACCGGTAGAAGGAAAAGTTCCGCATACCGATAAAATTGAAATACGCAAAGCTGACGACAGCGAACCTTTTAGTGCGTTGGCATTTAAAATTATGACGGACCCTTTTGTTGGTGTGCTTACATTCGTGCGGGTGTATTCTGGCGTTCTGAAAGCTGGGTCATATGTTTATAACGCGCGCACTGAACGTAAAGAGCGTGTGAGCCGCTTGGTGCGTATGCATGCTAACAAGCGTCAGGAAATTGATGAAATTGGTGCTGGGGATATAGGTGCCGTTGTCGGGCTCAAAGATGTTATAACTGGCGACACCTTGTGCGCTGAAGATCGTCCAATATTATTGGAATCTATCGATATTCCAGCGTCAGTTATTTCCTCTTCAGTTGAACCAAAAAATAAGTCTGATTATGAAAAGATGGCGGTTGCTTTACGTAAATTAATGCAAGAAGATCCGTCGTTTCGTTTTTCTTACGATCAAGAAACCAACCAAACGGTTATTGCCGGAATGGGTGAGTTGCATTTAGAAATTATTGTCGATCGTTTGAGACGTGAGCACAAAGTTGAAGTAGCGCAAGGTAAATTACAAGTTGCCTACAAAGAAACCATTCGCAAACCGGTCGAATCTGAAGGTAAATATATCAAACAATCTGGCGGTCGCGGTCAATACGGTCACGTCTGGATTAAGTTTGAACCGCTTGAACGCGGTAAGGGTTTCGAATTTGAAAACAAAGTCGTGGGTGGTTCTATTCCAAAAGAATATATTCCGGCTGTGGAAAAGGGCTTAGAAGAGGCGATTGCCACTGGTATTTTGGCCGGATATCCTGTCGTTGACGTCAAAGCGTCACTCTACGATGGGTCATATCATGATGTTGACTCGTCTGAAATGGCGTTTAAGATCGCGGCGATTATGTCGTTCAAAAATGCCATGAAGCATGGTTCGCCAGTGTTGCTTGAGCCGATTATGAAGGTTGAAGTAGACGTACCGGACGAATTTATGGGTGACGTGATGGGCGATATTAACTCGCGACGCGGCAAAATCATGGGTATGGAATCAGAGGGTGGAAATACTCACATTGTGGCCGAATCGCCTTTGGCGACCATGGTCGGTTATGCTACCGATTTGCGCTCGATGACCAAGGGGCGCGCGAGCTACGCGATGGAACCTGAATGCTATCGTGAAGTGCCGGCAAACGTTCAGGAAGAAGTTATAGCAAGTAAGTAAGTTTATAGTTGTGGTGTACTGGTTTTAGGAGTAAACATGGCAAAAGAGGTATTTAAACGGGAGAAGGAGCACGTTAATATAGGTACCATCGGTCACGTTGATCATGGTAAGACGACATTAACGGCTGCAATTACGTCCGTTTTGGCAAAAGAAGGCAAGGCCGAGAAGCGATCATACGATCAAATTGACAACGCGCCTGAAGAAAAAGCGCGCGGTATTACTATTGCGACAACGCACGTCGAATATAGCACGGACAAGCGTCACTATGCGCACGTAGACTGCCCAGGCCATGCCGACTACATTAAAAACATGATTACCGGTGCAGCTCAGATGGACGGCGCTATTTTGGTCGTCTCGGCTGCCGATGGTGCAATGCCTCAAACACGTGAGCACATCTTGCTTGCACGTAACGTAAACGTGCCTTATATCGTTGTCTATTTAAACAAAGTAGACATGGTTGATGATCCTGAAATGCTCGATATGGTCGAAGAAGAAATTCGTGATTTATTGAAAAAATACGATTTTCCTGGCGATACCATTCCGGTCGTTCGTGGGTCAGCGCTTAAGGCGTTGGAAGGTGATGACAGCGAAATAGGGTCAAAATCGATCAAAAAGTTGCTTGATGCAATCGATTCGTATATTCCTACACCAAAACGTGACATTGAAAAGCCATTCTTGATGCCTGTTGAAGGCGTGTTCTCAATTTCAGGCCGTGGCACCGTTGCTACCGGTCGTATTGAACGCGGTAAGATCAAGGTTGGCGATGACGTTGAAGTCATCGGTTTTGGCGCCCGCCACAAGACAACAATCACCGGCGTTGAAATGTTCCGCAAAGAACTTAATGAAGGCTTTGCCGGTGACAACGTTGGTTTGTTGCTGCGTAGCTTGAAAAAAGAAGACGTCGAACGTGGTATGGTAGTTGCTGCACCTGGTTCTATTACACCGCACAAAAAATTTAAGTGTCAGGTGTATGTGTTATCCAAGGATGAAGGTGGTCGGCACAGCCCATTCTTCACCGGATATCGCCCACAATTTTATTTCCGTACAACGGACGTTACTGGTGTTATTTCGTTGCCAGAAGGCCGCGAGATGGTTATGCCGGGTGACAACGTAGAATTGTCCGTTGAATTAGTGGCGCCAATTGCGATGGAAAAAGACTTGCGTTTTGCCATGCGTGAAGGTGGTCACACGGTTGGTTCGGGTGTTATAACTGCTATACTTGATTAAGTGGATTTTGCATGAAAAGGCAGCAAATACGCTTAACCCTCAAATCGTACGATCATCAATTGCTTGATATGGCAGTAAAACAGATTGTAATGACGGTAAGAAGAACAGGGTCCCTTTTAATGGGCCCTGTTCCGATGCCTAATCGGCGTCGTTGTTTTACCGTGTTGCGCTCTCCGCACGTCGATAAAAAATCGCGTGAGCAATTTGATATAGTAACGCATAAACGCATTTTAGATATTATTTCGCCAACGGACCAGACTATGGATGCTTTGATGAAGATCAACATCTCATCTGGTGTTGATGTAGAAATACGCTAGGGTTGAAAGGTAAAGTTCATGGTCAACGGTCTTTGGGGCCGAAAACTGGGAATGGCTCAAGTTTTTACCACCGATAAAAAAGTGGTTCCGGTAACCGTTATAGACGTTAATAACTGGGTAGTTACTCACATCAAAACCAACGAAAAAGATGGCTACAATGCCTTGCAGGTTGGTTATGTGCGTTCACGCTACCACGGTAAACCGATGAGCGAAAACTGGTTGAGGTCAAAGAAAACATACTTCGAGCATGTATGCGAGGTGCTCCTTACGCAAGCCGCAGAAGGCATCAAGGTAGGCTCGGTAGTTCCATTCCAAACAATTTTTGCATCGGGTGAAACAGTCGATGTTGTTGGAACATCGAAGGGGTGCGGTTTTGCTGGCGCAATGCGCAGGCATGGTTTTTCGGGCGGACCTTCAAGCCATGGCTCTATGTTTCATCGCCGCACTGGCTCGGCCAGTTTCATGAGGTCACGTGGTCGTGTTATCAAGGGTAAGCGTTTCCCCGGGCATATGGGGGTAGCGCGCCGTACTATCAAAAATTTGACGGTGGTTTCACTGGATCCTGAAAGAAATGTGTTATTGGTTAAGGGATCCGTTCCGGGTAAACCAGGATCATCCGTTTTTGTACGTAAGATGAGGTAAGGTTATGGCTGAAGAAAAAAAACAAACAACCAAACGTGCTCCGCGCACAAAAACGCGTACCGATATAGCATCTCCAGATAAAACAACCGTTGTTGCTGCACAAGAGTTGGGATTGACCAAAGACGATACGGCAAGTTCTACTGCGTATGCTGTTTGGATACGGGCGTTATTGCAAAATTGGCGCCAAGGTACCGTCAAGGTAAAGACGCGATCTGAAGTTGCCAAGAGCCGTAAGAAGCCTTGGAAACAAAAGGGAACTGGTCGAGCTCGTGTTGGGTCAGCCCGTTCACCATTGTGGCGTGGTGGCGGTATCATTTTCGGACCGCAACGTCGTTCGCGCTCTTTGAGCGTGCCGGCACAAGTACGCAGTGGTGTATTGCGTGCGTTGTTTTACCAATTTGCGGATGCTCAAAAAGTGCGTGTTATGGACTTGGAACTTGCCGCGCAACGTCCTTCTACAGCGACGGCGGCGAAAGCGCTTAAACAGCTTGGGCTAGACCGTAAGGTCACGGTATTGTTGCATCCACATGATGCCCTAATGCAAGCCTCGTTTGCCAATATTCCGTTTGCGCAGGTGCTCTTTTTTGATCAAGTAAATGCATTTGATTTGAGCAACAGCGATCATGTAGTCGTGCTTAAAAGAGATTTACAACATCTTAAAGAAATGGTGTCGCGATGGAATTAAGTATTTATGATATCATTAAAGGACCGTTGCTGAGTGAAAAAGCTCAACGAGTGAATCAAGATCTTGGCAAATTGGTTCTTGAAGTGCATATGCATGCTAATAAACCATTGGTTAAACAAGCGGTTAAGCAATTATTTAATGTGAGCGTAAAAAGCATTAGCATTCAAATCCGCAAGGGTAAATTGCGACGCATAGCGCGTTCACGTTTAACAACGGTGGGCTCGGATCGCAAGATTGCGTGCATTACGCTACAAAAGGGTCAGACGCTTGATCTGTTCGGTCATGGTCAGCCTTCAGCAGCGCAGCAGGAAACATCCGAAAAAGAAACAAAATAAATGTGGATTAGTGGATTGAGAGAACCATGGCAATAGTTAGTCGAAAACCGAGAAATTCATCACTTCGCTTTCAAACGTTTTTATCAAGCGAAGATATTACGCATAGCAAAGCCGAACGTTCATTAGTTGTTGGCTTGCGCAAGCACGGTGGACGTAATGCGTATGGTCGTATAACCATGCGTCATCAGGGTGGTGGTGCTGCACGCAGATACCGTGTTATTGATTTTAACCGTAGTGTGCGTGAAATTGAGGGCGTTGTTAAGACCGTTGAGTATGATCCAAACCGTAACGTTCGTATTGGATTAGTTTTTTATAAGAACGGTGTTAAGCGATATGTTTTGCTTCCTGAAGGTGTGACCGTGGGAAGTGTTATTATTGCCAGTGCTCAAGCCGAACCAAAGCCAGGCTGCTCGATGCCGTTGCGCAATGTCCCAGCCGGATTTTTTGTGCATAACATTGAATTAAACCCAGGACGTGGCGGTATTATGGCTCGTTCTGCTGGTACATCAGCACAGGTCGTTGCTAAAACAGAAGATTATGCAACGCTTAAATTGCCATCGGGAGAAATTCGTTTAGTCGCATTAGAATGTTGGGCTTCCGTAGGTATTTTGGGCAATGCTGATTACAAAAATATTGTGATTGGTAAAGCGGGAAGAACGCGTCACCGTGGTATTCGGCCAACGGTACGTGGTATGGCGATGAACCCTGTTGATCACCCACATGGTGGCGGCGAAGGTCGATCGAAATCTGGTTCTCACCCGGTTTCTCCATGGGGTAAAGGTGCTAAAGGTACCCGAACACGTCGCAACAAAAATCTGTTAATTTTGAAAAGAAGAAAATAGGCGTTAGTTGAAAAAAAAGACGAAAAGGGTAAAATAAAAATGGCGCGATCAGCTAAAAAGGGTCCGTATGTCGATCCTTCTTTAATGAAAAAAGTTGAGCGTTTGAAAACCGGCGGTAAGCGTGATGTTGTCAAAACGTGGTCTCGCAGGAGCATGGTGATTCCTGATTTTGTTGGGCTTACCATCGCGGTTCATGACGGACGTAAGTTTTTGCCAGTGTTTATCACTGAAAATATGGTCGGTCATTCTTTGGGTGAATTTGCACCTACGAGAACATTTAGAGTGCATAGTGGGCAGCGTAAGGCTGGCGTAGAAGAACAGGAAAACGGATAACGTATGAAATTTACGGCGAAGGCAAAGTTTTTACCTTATTCTCCATATAAGTTGCGACCATTGGCTGATGTGGTACGTGGCAAAAGCGTAACGCAGGCGCTTAATTGGTTATCAACATATGCGGGACAGCGCGTCATGCCGGTCAAGAAAGTTATTGAGTCGGCCATGGCAAACGCAAAGAACGTGGGTATCGTTCAAACCGAGTCGCTTTTTATTGCAGAAATTCGAGTCGACGAAGGGCCCATGTTTCGTTATTTTAAACCGGCGGCGATGGGACGTTCATCGATGCAACGTCGTCGTTTATGCCATGTGAGTGTTGTGTTAGAGAATACGAAATCGGCAGCTTAATCGAAGAGGTTTAGTGTGGGTCAAAAAGTTAATCCTATATCATTCCGGTTGGGCATATACCGAGGCTGGGATGCGCGTTGGTTTGCCAAGCGTTCATATGGCGATTGTGCCTTACAGGACGTAATAATTCGCAGATTTTTAGAAGAAAATTTAGATAAAGCTGAAATTTCACGCATTGAAGTTGAACGAGCCGGAGAAAGCGTCAAAGTGATCATTCACTCGGGTCGTCCGGGAATGGTTATTGGCAAAAAGGGTCAAGAAATTGATTCATTGCGCAAACAATTGGCTTCGGCTTTACGTGTTCCAAGCGTTGAAATATCTGTCCAAGAAGTGCGTCAGCCGGAGCTCGATGCGCTTTTAGTTGCAAAAAATATTGCAGATCAAATTGAGCGTCGCGCCAGCTACAAAAAAGCAATGAAGCGTGCGGCTATGACGGCGCTTAAGGGTAGTGCTCGCGGCGTTAAAATATGCTGTTCTGGACGGCTTGCGGGTGCCGAAATTGCACGTATTGAGTGGTTGCGCATGGGATCCACTCCGTTGCATACATTGCGTAGCGACATCGATTACGGCTTTGCTATCGCATATACCAAATACGGCGTTATTGGCGTTAAGGTATGGATTTGCAAAGGTGAATTTCCACTGATTAGACAACAGCGTGAACAACGCGAGCGTGGGGTATAACGTATGTTAATGCCGAAAAAGACAAAATTCCGTAAGGCGCACCGCGGCAACATGAAGGGGCGATCAAAAGGGGCTACGCAAATAGCTTTTGGCGAATTTGGATTGCAAGCCGTTGATCCTTCTTGGGTTACTGCACAACAAATTGAAGCTGCGCGTATGGCGATTAGTCGTCACTTGAAAAAAGAAGGGCGCATGTTTTTGCGCGTGTTTCCGGATAAACCTGTTACCAAGAAGCCAGCCGAAACACGTATGGGTAAAGGTAAGGGTGCACCCGAATTGTGGGTGAGTGTGGTTAAACGCGATCGCATGTTGCTTGAGGTCTCTGGGCTTGATGCAGCTGATGCACGGCATGCTTTAAAACTTGCCAGTTATCGCCTTCCGATGAAAACAAGAATTGTGCAGAAGGTTTTGAATAAATGAAAAACGCAAAAGAATTGCTTAAGGCTTTGGATAAAGCACAGCTTGAGCAGAAAATTGAAGAGTTGCGACGCGAAATTTTTACCCTGCGAATAACCTCGGTGACGACGCCGGTTAAGGATACGTCGCAATTTGGTAAATTGCGTAAAGATCTTGCGCGTGCGTTAACCTTTTTGCGCCAAAAAAATATGCAGAAAATATAAGGGTTGGTTATGGTAACTGCCGAAAAAAAACAAAGAAAAATGTACCGGGGCTATGTTGTCTCTGATAGCATGGAAAAAACGGTGGTAGCTCTTTTTGAGCGCACGTATGTGCATCCGCGCCTCAAAAAAGTATTGAAAAAAGTTAAAAAATATAAAGTGCATGACGAAAATAATACAGCCAAGGTTGGCGACTTGATAGAGTTTTATCAAGTGCGGCCGCTTTCGAAGACTAAATATATGTGGCTCAATCGTGTCGTTGTTGCATATGCAGAAAAATAGGGTGGCGAGGGAATAACTATGGTTCAAAAACAAACATACTTAGAAGTTGCTGATAATTCCGGCGCCAAATTGATGCAAGTGATACATATTTTTGGCAGCACCAGACGTCGTTACGCCTATATTGGTGACTTGGTAAAATGCGCGGTAAAGCAGGCTATTCCTGGCGCGCAAGTCAAAAAGAGTGACGTTGTTGACGCGGTCATTGTGCGCACAACCAAAGAAACTCGTCGTGAAGATGGCAGCTACATTCGTTTTAGTGATAATGCTGCGGTTATTTTAAAGGACGGCGAGCCAATTGCAACGCGTATTTTCGGGCCGATTGCGCGCGAAATTCGTGCAAAAGGGTATGCGAAAATTATTTCGTTGGCCCCGGAAGTATTATAAGGTGTTGGCATGAAACAAAATATTCGAAAAGGCGATGTTGTTTTAATTTTGTCTGGGTGCGGTAAGGGGCGCAACGGGCGGGTAATGAGCGTATTACCTAAAAAGGGATTGGTGAAAATTGAAGGTGTTCGTGTGGCGACACGGCACGTCAAGGCGCGTGCACAAGGGCAAAAGAGTTCCATTGTGCAAAGTGAGGTGTATATTCCCCTGTCAACAGTGAAGATGGTACAGGCTGCCGAAAGAAAAGTGACGCGTACACGTACGGCAAAGCAGAACGATAACGCGTAAGGATAAATGATGGAAAAAGCTCGTTTGCAAGAGTTATACGAGAAGCAAATACGGCCCGAGCTTGGCAAAAAGTTGGGGCTCAATAACGTCATGCAAGTTCCACGCATCAGTAAGGTCGTGGTTAATTTAGGCGTTAAAGAAGCGGTGGCTGACAGCAAAATTTTACAGTCAGTAGCTAGCATTACGGCGCAAATTACGGGGCAAAAGCCTAAGCAAACACAGGCGCATAAATCGGTTTCGGCATTTAAAATTCGTGAAGGAATGCCGTTGGGAGTTATGGTTACGTTGCGCAAGCGGGCTATGTACGAATTCCTTGATCGTTTGATCAACTTGGCGTTGCCGACGGTGCGTGACTTTCAGGGGGTTACGGATAAGTTTGATGGGAGGGGTGGTTACAATCTCGGTATTCGTGACTGGACGATCTTTCCCGAAGTTGATTTCAGCGTAACCGATAAGGGGCATGGTATGAATATAACCATTCATACGACAGCCAAAAATAATGAACAGGGGTATGAGTTGTTGAAGGCATTTGGTATGCCGTTTAAGAAAAAGAAATAAGCGGGTTGAGGAACGTATGGCCAGAAAGGCTTTAGTAGAAAAACTCAAGTGCGTGAAATTTCGCGTGAGGTACCGTAACCGTTGCCAACTGTGCGGCCGTCCGCGTGGTTACATGCGCTTCTTCAAGATGTGTCGTTTGTGTTTTAGGCAGCTGGCGTCTGATGGCAAATTGCCGGGCGTCAAGAAGGCCGTTTGGTAACTGAGCGGGAAAGATAACATTATGGATTCAATTGGCGATTTCTTAACGATTATTCGCAATGGCGTGATGACCTCACGGCCATTTGTGATTGCTCCTTTTTCGCGCATGCGCCTGAATATCGCTCAGGTATTGCTTGACGAGGGCTTTATTCGAGAGGTTTCTGTTATTGAAACTGAGGGCAAAAAGCAAATCAAACTTTTGCTTAAATACGTTGATGGCGAATCGGTTATTCATGAAATTAAACGCATAAGTACACCGGGGCGTCGTATGTATGCCGGATCTAAAAATTTTAAGCCGGTTATTGGTGGACTTGGCGTGAGCATAGTTACAACGAGCCGCGGCGTAATGACCGATAAGCAAGCTAAGCAATCGGTTGTCGGCGGCGAAGTGGTATGTACGGTTTGGTAGGCAAGGGGTAACGATGTCAAAAATTGGCAATAAGCCGATCGATATAACCGGAGTGCAGGTGGAAGTGAAGGGTAACGATGTGCACTTTAAGGGGAAAAATCACAGCGGGTCGTGCGTGTTACCGGCATTTTTATCAGCACGTGTTGAAGGCAATAAATTATTTGTGCGGCCCGTTGAAGGTCAGCGCTGGGAACGTAAAGATTGGGGGCTGCATCGCGCGTTATTAGCCAACGCAATTAAAGGCGCCGCCAAAGATTTTGAAGAAAATGTTGAAATTACGGGTCTTGGTTTTAAGGTCCAGGTTTCAGGCAAGAATATGGTTTTCTCGCTGGGTTATACGCATAAAATTACGATGGAACTGCCTGCAACCGTAAAATTGAATGTTGATAAAACAGGTCAAAAATTAACGTTTACTTCATTTGATCGAGAAAAATTGGGACAGGTGTGCGCGCTTATTCGTGCTATGCGCCCAACCGAACCATATAAGGCAACGGGTATTAAGTTGGCAGGTGAAACAATCATTCGCAAGGCGGGTAAGGCTAAGGCTGGTGCCGCTGGCGCAGCTTGAGTCGCATAAGGACAAACAATGAGTATAAAAAGAAAAAAATTACAAGCAAGGGCGCGGCGTGGTACGCGTGTGCATACGAGCGTAAGAGCTGTTTCATCGTTCCCACGTTTATCAATATTTCGAAGTTTGAAGCATTTTTATGCGCAAATTATCGACGACATTCAGGGGCAGACGGTTGTTTCTTGTTCAACGCTTGATGTTTCCGGAGTATCGGGAGATAAAAAAGCGCAGGCGCGTATGGTTGGCGCTGAATTGGCTAAACGTGCACTGCAAAAGGGCGTGTCACGTGTGGCATTTGATCGTGGTAGATTTTTGTATCACGGGCGCGTTGAGGCTTTTGCCCAGGGTGCGCGTGAAGGCGGCTTGCAGATATGATTGGAACAAAAGGCATGGAAAGTAATATATTTGACGCTGTTGTGAGCGTACGACGCGTAACAAAAGTTACCCAAGGGGGTAAGCGCTTCTCGTTTGCAGCATTTGTTGTTTCGGGTAACCGTGAAGGTAGAGTCGGGTTTGCTTTAGGTAAGAGCCGTGATGCTTCATCGGCTATTGCAAAGGCAACAACACGTGCACGTAAGAATATGGTTCAAATTCCTCTGCGTGGTCGTACTATTCCCTATCCAGTTATTGGCAGACACGGTTCTTCGCGCGTCATTTTGCGTTCGGCCTATAAAGGTACCGGCGTTATTGCTGGTGGCGCCGTTCGTTGCGTGATGGATGCGTTGGGCGTGTACGACGTTTTATCAAAATCGCATGGCTCATCAAATCAATTGAATGTGGTTAAAGCAACAATGAATGCTCTGGCCCAATTGCGTAATGCAAAAGACATTGCACGTATGCGTGGCAAGACCATCCAAGAAGTGGTAAAAGGATCACATGTTCAAGCTCAATAAGCTCAAAAAACTTACAAAAAAACCTAAACGTATTGGTCGCGGCGGAAGCCGTGGAGGCACGTCTGGGCGCGGACACAAGGGACAGCGCGCTCGTACGAGCGGCAATGTTCGCCGCGGTTTTGAAGGTGGCCAGATGGTCCTTTCTCGTCGCTTGCCTCGTCGTGGTTTTAATAATGTAAACTTTCAAGTTGAGACGGGTATTGTATCACTCAAAACGCTGGAAAGCGTGTTTGATGATGGCGCCCAAGTAACTATTGAAGCATTAATTGAAAAAGGCATTATTAAATCCAATGTTGAATGCGTAAAAATTTTAGGGGGACATGCGCTTGAGAAGCGTTTAGTGGTGATAGCACATGCTTTTTCTGAGGGTGCACAAAACGCTATTACCAAGGTTGGTGGCAAGGCCCAGGTAATAGAAGGATAGTGCGTGGTATTACTCAAGAGTTTTCGTAATATTTTTGTTATCCCCGAGTTACGTAGAAAATTGCTTTTTACTCTTGGCGTATTAATTGTGTATCGTTTGGGATCTATTATTCCCATTATCGGTGTCAATATTGCGGCACTCGCAGAGAAGTTGAAGCAGGCAACAAGTCTTGGTATTTTGTTTAATTATCTCGATTTGATGTCAGGTGCGTCTTTTAGCAAGTGTACCATTTTTGCGCTTGGTATCCAGCCGTATATTACGGCTTCTATCGCGATGCAATTGTTGGTGCTATCTATCCCTTCGTTGGAAGAGAAACAAAAAGACGAACACGGACGCAAAGAGATTAATCAATATACGCGTTATTTAACGTTAGTATTGTCGATTCTTTACAGTATAACGTATGTATCGGTGCTTGAAGCAACAGGGCTTGCACTACAGCCCGGCATTTGGTTTACCCTGATGTTTGTTGCCTCGATGACGGCCGGCGCCATGTTTGTTATGTGGTTGGGTGAGCAGATTTCGGTTATGGGTATTGGCAATGGATCGTCGATGCTCATTTTTGCCGGTATTGTCGCTCGTATGCCGCAGTTGATTATGCAAACAGTGCAATACGTTCAATTGGGAACCACCGATATTATAAGCGTTGCGCTCGTTGCGGCTCTCTTTATCCTCATTGTTGCCTGTATTGTCTTTTTGGAGCGTGGCGAACGCAAGATTCCGGTGCAATACGCACGTCGCGTTATCGGCAATCGTGTGTATGGGGCGCAGGGAACGTATATACCGTTTAAAATTAATCCGGTAGGCGTTATGCCGGTCATTTTTGCCGGTTCAGCGTTGCAATTTCCCATGATCATTTCAAGCTTTTTAGCTGCACGGTTTGAATCGCTTCAGTTTTTGAACGAGGCATTTAACAGAAATGGCGCACTTCTTAATACGTTGCAATTTGTGCTCATTATATTCTTTACGTTTTTATATACCGCTTTGGTATTTAATCCGGATAAATTATCCGAAGATATCAAGAAAAACGGTGGCTTTATACCCGGTATTCGTCCGGGCAAAAAGACCGCGCAATTTTTTGATTATATCTTGAATCGTATCGGGTTAGTGGGTGCTATTTATCTGGGTGTTTTGGCGATTATTCCAAATATTGTGCACGCGTTTGTTCCCGTTCCGTTTTTGATGGGGGGGACATCGCTGCTTATTATGGTTGGCGTAGCTTTGGATACTTCCGGACAGATGGAAACCTATCTGATTGAACATCGTTATGAAGGCTTTTTGGCTACCGGACGCATCAGGGGGAGATGGTTGCGATGAGCGAAGCTACGAGTGTTTTGCTCTTTTTTGGGTTGCCTGGCTCCGGCAAGGGGACGCTTTCGGCCCTCTGCACACAGCATTTGAGCTATGAGCAGCTTTCAACGGGAAATTTGTGCCGTGAGCATATTGCCAAACGCTCTGAAATAGGCAAGCAGATAGATTTTGCTATACAATCTGGTAAACTGGTAGATGACAGCCTTATTACGAGTATGGTTTTAGAGTGGTTTACGCAAAATATTGCTCAAAAACGCGTTATTTTGGACGGTTTTCCACGTACGGCAATACAGGCTCAGGGACTTGATGAATTCGTGAAAAAGGCGCAAAATTTGAAACCCTTGTTGGTGCAGCTTACCATAGCCGAAGACGTGGTCGTTGATCGTCTTGGAGCGCGGCGCACGTGTTCTAATAGGTCGTGCCAAGCCGTATATTCGCTTGCTGAAGGGTCAGGATTAATGCCGCTGGTGGCCGGGCAATGCGATACCTGTTCTTCGGCGTTAATTACACGTAGGGATGATGAAACAGCGGCGATTAAGGAACGTTTGAAATTATACCGTGCTCATGAACAAGCTTTGTTGGATTTCTATGCGGGTGCTGGGTATCCCAAACTGCAATTGGAAGCCAATAGGCCTATCGAGCAGGTATTTGAAGACTTAAAGCAGCATTTGGTCAAGATCTGATGATTGTACGTAAAAATGCAGCAGCAATTGCCATAATGCAGCAAGCCGGACAGCAGTTGGCGGCTGTGTTTGAACGTATTCAGCCAATGCTGAAACCGGGAATAAGTAGTCTGGCCATCGATCAGGCGATCGAGCAAGCGCTGACTACCTTTGACATGCGCGGAGAATCAAAAGGATATAAGGGATATGCCCATGTGAGCTGCATTTCATTTAACGATGAGGTGGTTCATGGCATTCCCAGTAGCCATAAGATATGTGCTTTGGGCGATTTGGTTAAAATTGACGTGTGCGCTTCTTGGCGCGGTTATTGCGCTGATATGGCACGGAGCTTTTTAATCGGGGTTTCATCCCAAGCACAAGGGTTAGTTCAGGCGGCTCAAGGTGCGTTGGATGCGGGTATAGCGCAGGCTATGGTGGGCAACCGGGTTTCAGATATATCAGTGGCTATCCAGAGAGAAGCAGAGAAGCATGGGTATGGCGTGGTGCGTGATTTTGCCGGACATGGTATTGGCACGCACATGCATGAGGAGCCCGAGGTGGCCAATTTTGGCAAACCAGGACGAGGCCCCCTTTTACAACCCGGAATGACGTTGGCCATTGAACCAATGATCACGATGGGACACTATGAGGTATATGTGGCTCGTGATGGGTGGACGGTAAAAACAAAGGATAAGAGCTTGGCGGCGCATGTGGAAGATACGGTGTTGATAACGCACGAGGGGCCGTGTGTGTTAACTCGATTAGTAGGAGAAGGTGGTTATGAAAAAAGATGATGTAGTCCGCGTGGACGGCGTAGTAAAGGATACGTTGCCAAACGCGATGTTTAGGGTGGAAATTGAGGGCGGTCATGAGGTGTTGGGGCATATTTCTGGTAAAATGCGCATGAATTACATCCGTATTTTGCCAGGTGATCGTGTGACGTTGGAGTTGTCGCCTTATGATCTTACCCGTGGTAGAATCGTACGGCGTTTTAAATAGCAGATTTGTTTTGGCAGGGATGCACTATGAAGGTACGAACATCGGTAAAAAAAATGTGTGATTGGTGCCGCGTAATACGGCGCAAGCGAATTGTGCGTATTATTTGTTCGAAAAATCCGCGACATAAGCAACGGCAGGGATAATTGATGACAAAAATGTTGGCAGTATAAAGGGTCATTGGCATGATACGAATAGAAGGCGTTGTCCTTCCTCAAGAAAAACGTGTTGAGTACGGACTTACCTATTTGTATGGGGTCGGCGTTAATTCGGCGCGTGAAATTCTTTCTAAATTAAAGATTGATTACAATAAGCGCATTAAGGATCTTTCGGATGGTGAGGTTGCAGCCATTCAAAGGGAATTAGCTACGTCATACAAGACCGAAGGCGAACTGCGCAAAGAAATTATGCTTAATATTAAGCGGTTGCAAGAAATTGGCTGCTATCGTGGCCTTCGCCATAAAAAAGGCCTGCCGGTCCGCGGACAGCGTACAAAAACGAATGCGCGTACGCGTAAGGGACCACGCAAGGCTGGTTCGGCAATTGCTCTTAAGAAGAAGACGTTGGCTAAGAAATAATCATTTTGGGATATAAAGACTAAGATATATTGAGGCGCTATGGCATACAAAAAGGCAAAAAAAGCCAGAAAACATGTTGATTCGGTAGTCGCACACGTTCGTTCCACATTCAATAATACATTGGTTACGGTTGCCGCTCTTAATGGCGACGTATTATTGGTGAAAAGTGCAGGAGCATTGGGTTTTAAGGGTTCGCGTAAAGGGACCCCTTATGCAGCATCTCAGGTTGCTACCCAATTGGCCAAAGATATGGAGTCGCTTGGGGTCAAAAATATGGAAATTAATCTACAAGGTCCCGGGTCAGGCCGCGAATCGGTTGTACGTTCATTCCAATCAGCTGGGTATAACATTACGGTTTTGCGTGATGTGACGCCATTGCCTCATAACGGTTGTCGTCCATGTAAGAAAAGACGGGTATAAACATGACAGGTAAAACAGGATTGCCAGTACAAAACATTGATCGTTCGCAGCGCCGTCGGCCAATGACTGGAACGGAAAAGGGAAGTGATAAAGAAAAAGCGAGCAAATTTTCTAAACTTTCTGAATACGGCAAGCAGCTTTTTGAAAAACAAAAAGTAAAAGAAATGTATGGTATGCGCGAACGCCAATTCCGTCGTTTTTTTGAAGAAGCTGTCAAGCAAGAAGGCGCCGCTGGGAGCAATTTGTTGAGTATGCTCGAACGTCGTTTGGACAACGCGCTTTATCGTTTAAAATTGGCCACGACGCGCCGTCAAGCACGCCAAATTATTGTTCATGGACATGTTTTGGTCAATAATCGAAAAGTGTATTCTCCATCGTATTTGGTTAGCCCAAATGATGAAGTAAGTTTGGCCGCTAATGTCGAATCTAAAACAGCGTTTTTGGAACAAGTTGTTGATAAGCGTTTGAATATTGGTGTTAAAGTTCCTGAATGGATGGAGCTTATCAAAAAAGATCGCAAGGGGCGCATTTTACGTCTGCCAGCGCGTGCAGATATCCAGGCGCCAATTGAAGAACACTTAATTGTTGAGTTGTACTCGAAGTAATTGCGTAAGTCAGTCACGGTAACGTTATACGGAGTCAGGAAATACATGAGTAAAGAGAAAATGGAGTATCGGCCGCTAACCATTCCACGGTTGGGTTGGGAGAAGAAGGGTTTAACCGATACGTATGGTGAGCTTGTTGCACAGCCTCTTGAACCGGGGTTTGGTATAACGTTGGGCAATGCATTACGGCGTGTTTTGTTGGCCGCTATTGAGGGGTCATCAGTAACGTCAGTGATCATTAAGGGCATCAATAACGAATTCTCAGTGTTGCCTGGCGTTATGGAAGACGTGATGCAGGTGATACTCAATATCAAAGAAATCGTCATTGCAAATAAGACGGGTAAAGCCGGCAAAATGCACTTGAAGATTTCGGGTAAATCGGTTGTTACCGTAGCCGATATTCAAGCTGACGATCATCTTGAATTGATCAATAAAGACCATGTTATTGCGCATTTGGCCTCTGACGGCGAATTGAATATTACCTTCTTTGTTGAATCGGGGCGTGGTTATCGTCCGGCGCAGTGGCCAATTGGCACATCGCTGCAAGAAGATAACCGCGTGTATCTGGATGCTATGTTCTCGCCAATTGTTAAAGTGCAATGTGATGTTGAAAAGACGCGTGTTGGTAAAGATATTGATTACGATAAATTGATTTTGCGTATACATACTAACGGCGCCATTCATCCAACGAAAGCCGTGCATTATGCGGTTTCGGTCTTGCGTACGCAGTTGGAGCATTTCTTGGAAGCAGCCGAAATTCCGTTTAATGAAATTTCACCGGCAGCTCCTGTTAAGCTTGAGGTTGTTGCGCAGCGTGTTGAAGCGCCACTCAAGGGATTACCCGTTGAACTTTTACTCAAGCCAATTGATGAACTTGAGCTGTCAGCACGATCACACAATTGCTTGGAAAATCACGGTATTAAACGTGTGCTCGATTTGGTGAACATGCCAGAAGAAGATATTCTCAAGATTAAGAATTTTGGACGTAAATCGCTTCATGAAGTGCGTGATGCGCTTAAGCGGTTGAATCTTTCGTTAGGCATGAGCATTAACGAAGAAGATATTGAAAAATCATTAAAAAAATAAAAATTCACCCAAGGAAGGTGCTACGATGAGACACAGACTGGCTCGGAAAAAATTAAATTTAAAACCTGCTCACAAACGTTCGTTGTTGCGCAACCAGGTAATGCATTTGATTACCTTTGGTTCATTGACCAGTACCAAGACGCAGGTGAAGGCCGTGCAGCAGTTGGCTGAAAAGTTGGTGACGATAGCGCGCAAGGGGAACGATTTTAATAGTCGTCGCCGCGCCAAACAGTTGTTGCCGTATAAAGATGATGTTTTGGCTAAGCTGTTTACCGAAATTGCTCCACGTTATACGCAGCGCCCGGGCGGCTATACGCGCGTTATCCCAATGGGCAAACGCGCAAGCGATACGGCTACGGTAGCTACGCTACGCTGGGTTGAATAACTTTCAGAGTATTGATGTATGGAGCGCCTCGGAGATTCCGGGGCGCTTTTTTGTGGGTACCATTATTTTCAAAATATATTGGCAAAACGGTTGGTTTTCCCTCAGACTATTCACCAAGGGCGCGGTACTCTTTAAATGCGCCGGAAGTTATTAGGAGGGCGGTTATGAAAAAGGGGTTAATATTCGCTTTTGTGTGCGGCATTAATCTTACGTATGCCATGTATATACCGCAAAGCTATACATTCGATTCCGGTGACATGAAACAGCGCATTGTTTTAGCACGAAATGCCCAGGAGCTTGCACCGATTGCGCTCGATTTATGTCGGTTGGCTATGTTTTTGGCGATGCATATATCCTTTGATATGTGGTTCGATTCATGCCGTTTTGATGGTGAATATGCATTAACCGAAGAATTGCACACCAAATTGTACGAGTATTTAAATGATCATCTCCGGCCCAAGCAGGCGCGTAAAAAATTATGGCTTTTTTTGCTTGGTTCGCTGGTGCTCGATTTCAAAAGCATGGCCAAAAATGCACCGCTGCACGAATTTGAAAAATGTGAGGCGCGGGCGGTGGCGATTCTTTTCCACTTCTTTACTGATATTGGGTATCAGCCGCTTGTTGAGAGAAGCGTGAGTCAGCCTTTTGTGCTTCCTGCCGACCGTAAATACCTGTTTGCAATTGTTGATTTGTGTGCGCGCCACCTACCCGTTATGACAGAAATGATGGATGGGTTTGAATACACCAAAATTGATTCTTCTGGCAAAATAACGCAGTTCGAGGAATATCAAAAAACGCCGTCATGTTGTGTGAAGCTTCCGCCTTGTTATGTTTATTTTCAATGGTTTGATGATTTCTGGAATGGTGCTGATGGTGATTATATATTGTCCGAAGATGGGGCAGTTCGTTACTACCGTGAGGCGCTTTCGCTTATAGAATCGGTTGATATTGCCACGCGGTCAAAGGTGATCGCAAAAAAGTAATTATTGATTGGCTTAGTTCGTTGTTTAGCGCCGTTCATGGAGCTCTCCTGATCGCTTGCTTTTAACGGTTCGCGGCGGCTATGATTTCTCATGAAAAACCAGGAGATCCCATGCCCTTGAAAAAACCTTTCTGCGCTTTCGTGATTATTATATTGGCGGAAATAACTATTCAGGCTGTTGATACAAAACGGGTTGCCAATGTGGCTATTGTGTATAACGAAGGAGCCGAATTAAAACAAGATGATTATAATCTGGCGATTAATGGTGCGTTACCGTTGACGCTGCGTGGGTTGTTGAGTTCGCAGGTGGTCCCTATTATTGTTTCTGGCGATATTGCATACGCGTTCTTAACGCTGGTTGCCTTGCAGTACGAGGATGTTGTTTTTTCGACTGCCGAACAAGAGCTCCTTAAAGGTTTTGCCGGCTGCAGCAATGCCTCGCAAGAAACCAAAGATGCTGCGAAGAAATTCGTCGAAGATTATTGGAAAAAAGTTCAAGACCTCGAAGTGGTCAATCTTCGCAAACCATTAAAAATAATTTTGCAGTTGCTTTATGAGTTAAACAGCCATTGCTCTGCATTTCCTGGTTGGTGGCCGGTTTTTAGTACGCTGGCAGGAAGTGCAGGGTTTTCCATTTTATATAAAGCGCTTGTGGATAGCCCATTATCTGCGTGGGAAATATATTTGTACCAGGAGCGCGAAGAAAAAAAACTCAGTTTTGTTCTTTTGGTTCCTCGATCATATATCTCTCATATGAAAAGTAGCCCGTCGATGAGCGAGGCTGATGCGATCGGATTACGCATCGATGAAAACACGGTTTTGCAGCATTTTGAAAATAATAAAGATTCTCTTGGTAACCTTCTTAAGCTCATTACGCCTCCGCCTTCAATAGAAAGCATAAAAGATCCGGCAAAAAAGAAGAAAGCGCAACAAGCGCTGGTGGAACAATCGATCCATAGGCAAGCAGGAGTTGCTCGTGCTCTTGCGGCCATGTTTAAAAAATTGCCGGATCTCACATGGAATATTTATATGATGGGGCACGGCTCGGTTCGCGAGGATACGGCGGCGACGCCAGTTACAGCGATGCTCACTTCGAGCGGACGCAGTGCATTTATTGCTGGTATGCCATCGCGTGAATTTTTGAAATTGTTATCTTTCTTCAATACCTTGCCGGCCAATATTGTGGTGTGGCAAAGCTGCTACGGCGGTGGCTACAACGCACAGGCAGCCGTGCAAATGTTAGTGCTGCAGGATAATATGCGATTGAAAGCAGTGATGCAACAGGGTAAAACTCCTCAAGAAATCGAGCAACTGAAAGAGTTAGTCCAGCAAGGCAAAATTCCTGCGGGGATACGCCAATCGCTTCGCCCTTTTTATGCCGTATCATTGGCACCAACCGACCGCCCAACTAAGGCGAAAGATGAACCATTTTTTGAACCATTTTTTGATCGATTGGCCAAACTTTTTGCCAATCCGCTTTCAGGAATTGATGTTAAAGCGGTAATAATCGAGGCAATACGTTCAATTAGTGACGAACCTCCGGTCATTTTGATGCCCCAAAAAGGTTTTTTTGAGCTTACCGATATAAAGCAGTTTGGTGAGAACGATTTTATTATTGATAAAGGCGGTGTCGTAAAAGAATATGTTTATCATAGCGAAGAAAATGATCCTGCCAACATATTGTTGATGACTGATGAAGTTACTTTGCCAATCAAAATCAATTCACGTGTCGTTCCCGTGATCGAATCGCGCGTAGCCGGCCAAGCCGAGCATAAAATTGACCGCATTGAAGATACGTCAAGTTATGGTGCTGGAGATTTTTTGGTTAAAGCGTTTTTTGCCACGAAAATGGAGCGAGACAAAAAGAAGCCGGTCCGCGGGCCTGACGTGTTTTTAAAAATATTTAATATTCGCGAACTCACCATCGCCAATAAAAATGCGTTTGCAGGGATCAAGGCTGATCCTCTCGTGTTGCATAATGTGATGATTATTCGGTTTCCTGAATATTTGGCGACGGGTGGTTGGATCGTTTTTGTTTATGATGACGGCAAAGAACGCACAATGTACACCATGGAAATATTTGGTGATCAACTGCGTTTGGCTGGTTTGCCCGAGGCGATTGATAGTGAGAAAACGAAAAATCGCCTGATGCGAGATAGGCGTAATCAAATTTTGATCAATAAAATGTTGGAAGACCTGGCATACGCGGGTAACGAGCAACTTGTTTTTGAGCTGATTTCGCTCTGTGCGCATGGCGGAGCGCTACGCTCATCAGTAGTAATGATTCCGTGGCCAAGGGAAGCAGCTGTTACCGAGCACGAGCCATGGATAGGAACTATTACTAAACGCGGGGCACAAGAAATTCTTTTGGAAGAATTTCAAAAACGCAGCCTGCCGTTAGGTATGCTGCCAACCCCTGGCGGATTTAACGCGGCGTTACGTGATAGCGTAGCTGCGGGAAAAACTGCGGTTGCGGCCATGTTGCTTGGGACTCTGGGAGATTTTATTTCGGTTGCGACGCTTCAAGATAGCTTGATACTTGCCGAAAAGCGCACGCCAGACGAGCAACTCTTAAAAATTTTGAGAGATGCGTTGGCGACTAAGAAAAGGGTGGGCACCGCTCCGGCGCCGGCTTCTGAACAGTTAACGCAAGCCAATGAGAAGGCCGATGATATCAAAAAAGTGTAATCAAAAAACCTGCACAAAAACCCGCGTCTCGGCCAGGAGCGCAAAAAAAGCGTTAAGTGTGTGTGGTAGGCGTTACGGCCCGGCTTTAAACAATCGTTGGATCGGCCTTCGTGCGTTTCGCGCACAATTTCATGAGGTTGGTGCCCGGGTAGTAAAATTTGAGCACTTGTTTGTAATCCCAACCTTCCTCTACCATTTGTCTGGCCCCCCATTGGCATAAGCCCATGTGGTGCCCAAGGCCTTTGCCTTCAATGACCAAATTGTTGCGATGCCGGCTGCAGGCAAAGGCAAAACTTTTGATCTCTTTGAATGCGGAGTACATGGTTTTGCCGGGGACAATCACGCGCCGTTGTTTGGCTCGGTCGGTATAAAAAATGATCGATTGGGCGACGCCGGCTCTATCCGTTTTGGTTTCTACATCGCGAATTTTGATGAGTCTTGGGTACTGATCCTTCAGGCGTGCGATGACTTCTGAGAGGAGAATTTCACGCTTCCATGAAAATATTTTGCAGTGCTGGCAGTAACTGCAGGGATATGTGCGTGCCAGATACGGCATGCCGGTGAAATTGACCACCCCACGGGTATTGGCTGGGACCAAGCCGCCGCAACAGGCATCGAACATCGCCAAAATCGGCTGGTTATGATACGCGATAAAAACGCCGGCGGTTTGTTTAACGGCATCTTTGATCGTTTGGCAGCCGTGAATGCCACCATAGGTTTGGTGATAATTTGATGCTTTTATGTGAAAGAATCTCTTTTTTTGTCGCGCTTTACGTACATGGTAAATGACGTAAGTGCGCGAACTGATGGCGAGAACTTTATATACTTCGAGTGGCCATCCTGGCCATCCTTCGGTATAAAGTACCGATTCAATATAATCTTCAAGCGGCAACTTATTAATAACAGCGACTTCATTTTCATGGCGATAGAGGTACATGGTTCCAGCGTAACGGCGTTCATTAAAGAGCGTTGTGCCACTGATAGGGGTTAGGCAAACGGCTGTATCAAAACAATCTTTATCGTTAACGGTAAAATGGCCGTTTTTTATCGTTGCCGTGATACGTTTTTGAAAAATTTCCTGCGTTGGCTGGTCAGCGTATTTAACCAAAAAACCTTCTTTGCTGTGCAGCATAAATTGAATATCCTGGCTGAGCGGTTTGCAGTCTAACAACACCCGGATAGGAACCATCGGTGTCGGGCATGTGGGGCCATCGGCACTGAGCAGCGCGATGAAACCAATAACAAGAATATTATACGTTAATTTTATATTCATTTAAAACCTGCTTGTATCGTTGAGGAAGTTCTTTATGGGTATCGATGCCCAGATTTGCCATAGCATCAGCATGTTTATTGTCGGTACGCATGACGTGCTTGAACGTCACACGATATGGCTGCATGAGAAAATAGGCCGTTCTAAATAACTGCTGCAACGTGGTATCTTTTACGCGGTAGCTGCCCGTCATTTGTTTGACGAGCAATTCCGAGTCGCTATGGATAATCACAGCGTCCTGCATTTTTGCATGTTTTTTGAGCATAATTGCCGCGATAATAAGTGCCAAGTATTCGGCCTGATTATTCGTTTTTGTTCCGATAAAAAAGCCGGCTTTTTCGATTGGTTTGCCCTGCGTGGTGATAACAAGGCCAATGCCCGCCGGGCCAGGATTTCCGCGTGCAGCACCATCGATATATAATTCAAAAGCATGCGTTGTTACGGGCTGCTCAGCCTGAGCAAATAACGGTAACTGCTTGCTCACGCGGCCGTCCCGGGTTCTGCTGGAGGCATATTTTCAGTAAGATATACAAAGCGGTAACACGAACGGCACTGAATAAGTTTATTGCGTTTCAAATCGAGCAAATCCTGCGCCGAAAGCTGCGCAAAACAGCCGCTGCAGCTATCGTATTCAACCGGCACCATGGGATTTTGTGATGAAGCACGCATGCGTGAATATTGCGCGCGTAATTCTTCGGGCACCTGTTTTTCAAGCGGGATACGCTCTTCATTAAGTTTTTTTATCGCGCTTTCAATGGTTTGGATGGCGGCGCGTTTTTGGGTTTGTTGTTCGTGCAGCGCAGTGGCTTGGCTCGTGTATTGTGTTTGGTAAGCACTCAACTCTTTTTGCGCCGTTTCCAAATCTTTCCAGCTGCGAACCACTTCTTTTTCGTGATCATATTGTCGCTTTTTAAGATACGTAATTTCTTTTTTAATTGACTCGTATTCTTTGGAGGACTGTGTTTTTTCAAGAAGCTCCTTTTTTGTTTGTTCTCCAGCTTCCAGGTCTTTCATGACTGCTTCATGCTCATGCACCATTTTTTGGGCACTAAATACTCTTTTTTCACTTTGTTGCTTGGCTAATTCTAGCTTTTGAAGATTTTTTTCAATTGCCGCTATTTGCGTGTGAAGTTTTTGTGCTTGCTGCTCTTGCGCGGTTATTTGCCGATCGAATTCTATGAGACGAACGAGTGAGTGGAGCGGATGTTGTTCCATGATCACCCCTTTCAGATTACCGTATTATCCGACTGGTGGGCCCACCAGGGTTCGAACCTGGGACCTTTCGGTTATGAGCCGACTGCTCTAACCACTGAGCTATGGGCCCGCCACTGCCTATAGTTTAATGGAGTTTTGATTATTCGTAAAGTGCATGTACAGCTTTATGCCGCATTAATGGGTTATCGCGCTTGTTTGAGTAAAAAATCTTTCAGGCGGGTACTGTAGCCCCATTCGTTATCGTACCAGCCGAACACTTTGATCAAGTTATCACTGGCGTGGGTAAGTGATCCGTCGACGGTTACGGAATGTGGGTCGCCGGCAAAATCGCTGGAAACAAGAGGTTCGTAGGTGACGGCCATAATGTTTTTCAGCTCTCGTTGGCATGCCGTCTCAAATTGGCGATTAACGCCGTCTTTTGAGGGCGCTTTTTTAACAAGCATAACAATATCAACGAGCGAAACGATGGCGAGCGGAACGCGTACTGAACTGCCAACGATTTTGCCATCGAGCGCTGGTATAATGCGCCCAATAACTTGGCTGGCTCCCGTTGTTGATGGGATCATGTTAATGGCAGCTGCTCGCGAAAGGCGGGTTTTAGGATTTTCTACATCAAGAAGTACTTGCGAATTGGTGTATGAGTGAATGGTGGTCAGCGATGCCTGCTGAATTTCAAAGGCATTGTGTATGACGTGCAAAATAGGAGCCAGGGCGTTGGTGGTGCAGCTGCCCAGCGAGATGATACGGTGCTCAGCGTGGTACGCGTGATCGTTAACGCCGGGAACAACAGAAACATCTTCGTCAGTTGCCGGCGCGGTGATGAGAACTTTTTTGGCGCCTGCCGTGAGATGTTTTTGGGCTTGCGCGCGTTGGGTAAATTTTCCCGAGGCATCGATTACCCAATCGATGGCGAGTTCTTTCCAGGGGAGTTGTTCGGCATCTTTTTGGGTGAGTATGGCGATACTGAAATTGTTTGCCTTCAAGATGTTATTTTCATACGAAAGCGGCCCCGGGTACGTGCCCATAATTGAATCGTACTTTACTGAGTAGACGAGATCTTTTGGGTTGGCTGGTCCCAGATTGAGTGCGACGAGCTGAATATGTTCATGTACTTTTGAGTCTTGAAGTAATGTGCGCAGAAATGTTCTTCCAATGCGGCCAAAGCCGTTAATGGCAATGCGAATCATGGTTTATTCCTTCGAATAAGTTCATTTATTTCGTTGAGTATACGCAGCTCTTTTGATTGTTCGAGCGGCGGCAATTCGAGTAACATTGGCGTATCGGCAAACATTGGATGTGTTGCAAAGCGTTGAAGTGCCGGTAATCCGATAAGCCCGGAGCCTGGAATGGCATGCTGATCAATATGCGAACCGCACGCTTGGCGCGTATCGTTAAGGTGAATAATTTTTATGGTCGCGAATTCGAGGAGTTGCTCGAGCTGATCAATAAAACGTTCTTGTTCATCAGGGATTTCAATGTTGTAGCCATACACATAAGCGTGGGCGGTATCAATGCAAAAACCAATACGTGCGGGATCGTCGACGAGTTGTTTAATAGCGTGTAATTCTTCAAGTGCTCCGCCGATTGATCGGTCGGCATGGGCAACGTTTTCTAGGACGATATCCACGGTGCCGAATTTTTCTAGCATGGCGTTGAGCTGCCGCGCAATGGTGTCGATGCCTTCTTGCTTGGTTTGTGTTTGGCTGTGTGCGCCGGGATGCAGAATTAAATAATCAAAGCCAAGCACCTGGGCATACGTAAGTTCTCGTTCGAGCAATCGCGTGGTCTGGTCAGTGTATGTGGCGCTATTGATCCAATAGGAAGCATGTAAAAAAAGGGGGCCAAATTGTTTGCGTAGCTCGAGAAACGTGTGTTGATCCTGGGGGCTTAATTGTAAGTAGCGGCCACAGGGGAAAATGGCAAACGTTTGAAAAAAGGGTGCCGTGAGTTCATGCGCCTTTTGAGCGACTGAACTCATCGTTGTTTCAAGGCGAATATGTAGACCGGCTTGTTTATCCACGACTCAGCATCTTTTTCAAATAACTTTCTTCAAAATGCGGCAATAAGAGTATATAGAAATCGTCTATAATGCGGTCAAGGTTTTCCTGGCTGGTTCCCTCGAAACGAGCGGAAAGAAGTGGCTCGGTATTGGACGGCCTGATCGAAACGCAGCCATGCGCCATGCTGGCACGAATGCCATCGAGGGTATTTATTTTTATTTCGGGTTGCTTGGCCAGGTGAGCGTGCAGCGCGGCAATGATTGTGTGTTTGCGCTCGTGCGAACATGCCAAGCGTACGTCTGGCGAACAGTATCGTGCCGGAAGTTGGTCGTATTGTTCTTGCAGCGGTGCTTTTTGGCACAACTCGATCAGGCGCATCATGGCATAAATGCCATCGTCATAGCCAAAATAGCGATCGCTAAAACAAAAGTGACAGCTCAATTCACCGCCAAAGAGCGCTTGGTTGGTACGCATTGCCTGCCGCACAAAGCCGATGCCGCAGGGGGTTAAAAGGGTGTTTATGTCCCAGGCCTTAAATTGTTCTAAAAGTGCATTGGAGCATTTGATATCTACGATTGCCGTGAAAGGGCCATGTTGGCGTAGGTGATGGCAAAAAAGTGCGCTGAGCTCATCGCCTTTTAAAAGGGCCCCTTTTTGGGTGACGGCTCCCATGCGGTCGCCGTCGCCATCAAAGCCAATACCGAAATAGCCGTCATGACGCTCAAGCGTTTTACGCACGTCGAGCATGTTTTTTTCTTTTGTTGGGTCAGCTTCATGAGCGGGAAATGTGCCATCAATCGTGCCACATAAAATTTCGACATTTTGCCATGCCATTGCTTCAACCAGGCGTGGAATAATAACGGCTGTTGCGCCGTGGGCGCAATCGATAACGGCATTGATTGCTCGTCCCTTGAGGTGAGCGAAACGTTCGGTAAGAAGATTTACATAAGTTTCAATGATATTAATGGGATAAAAGACGCCGTGTGGTTGTGATTGTGGAAAAACCGTTTCGGAAAAAAACCAATCTTTAATGCTCATTATTTCTTGATCAAAAACACTTTTTTTATTGAGCATCAATTTAAGTCCATTATATTCTTTTGGGTTATGCGAAGCGGTGATCATGATGCCAGCTTGAGCGTTAAGAATATGATTGGCAAAATAAAAGAGCGGTGTTGGGCAAGTGCCCAGGAAGTAAACATGTAAACCAGCATCTTGAAGGGCTTTACATACTTCGGCTTGTATTGCTGGCGAATGAACGCGGCCATCCATGCCTACAATAACCGTGCTCATGGTTGGGTGTTGTTGCAAAAAATAATGAGCAATGGCTTGGGTTAAACGGTATGTTTTTTCAAGGGTAAATTCGTCGCCAACGACGCCGCGAATATCATATTTTTTGAAGGTACTTGCCAGCATAGGGGTGACTTCCACGTTTGGTAATTTTTTGGATACCTGTTTAGTGTACCAAAAACAGACAGCTTAACCAATGTGCATAACTTTCGTACACTAGAATAATGGCTATGAAAAGCAGGGAACAATCGTGATTCCGCTCAAGTTACAGGTAAGTAATTTTCTCAGTTATGGTGATCCAGCCGTTACGGTGGATTTCGAACCCCACCAATTGATGTGTTTATCGGGCAAAAATGGCCACGGCAAATCGGCGCTTTTAGATGCGATTACGTGGGTGCTTTGGGGGCAGGCACGTAAAATTGGTGGTGTTGCGCGTGATGACGTCCGGCTTATTCGGTTGGGGCAAAAACGAGCGTTGGTTATTTTTGATTTTGTTTGTAATGGCCAACGCATGCGCGTAAAGCGTGAGCTTGCATTGGCGTATGATAAAACGTTTAGCACGTTAGAATTCGGTATTTTTGATGAGCAGAAACGGGCCATGGTGCCCTTAACCGATAAAACGATCCGGCTTACCCAGCAAAAAATTGAACAGCTGATTGGTTTTACCTATGAATCATTTACCAACTCAGTCTTTTTGCGGCAAGGGCAATCGAACGAGTTTTCTAAAAAATCCGCCAAAGAGCGTAAAGACGTCTTGGCGTGCATCTTGGGGTTGACGCGCTACGACCGGGTACGTGTTTTGGCCATGGAGAAGATGCGCAAAGCCGAACAGGCGCGCGAACAATTACAAGCATTGATGCTCCGGATTGATGGTGAATTGGCACGGGAAAAAGAAGTGTTCGAGGCGGGACGTGTGTGTCAAAATCAACTGGAGCAATTACAAGCTCAAGAAAAATTCCTGCTTGAACAGCAGTCGGTATTAAGGGCTGATTACGAGCAGCTGTATCGCCGCAAAGATGACGTGCAACGTTTGGCGTTCCAATTACGTGCGCTCAAAGAGCAACTGCAGAATCAGCAGCTTGCCGAGCAGTTAACGCTGACGCAGCAACAGTCACAAACGGCAGTAGTATTGGCCCAGCTTTCCACGCGTGAGAACGCGTTGGGACAGGCGATTCAGGCCGAAAAAATGCGCGCTCAGGCAGCGGCTGCAACCATGCGCCAGCTGTGTGCACGGCTTGAGGTCCTGAGCGAATCGATAGCGCGTGGCGAACGCGTAACTGAACGTTATGCCGCGGCTCAGCGCATTTTTGAGCGGCGCAAGGAACTTTATCATCGGATGGTTGGCTATGCTCATTGGGTCAACAAAGAGTTACAAGATATCGCTTCGCGTTCACAACAATCTCATGATGCACACCAACCGCGGTGCCCGTTGTGCGAACAAAATCTAGTTGGCGAAAGGCAGCAGTTTTTGGTGGCAAAATTGGCGCGGCTTGAACGTTTTTATGGACATCGATTGCGGCGCGTTTCGCATTTTTTGCGTGATTGCCAGCCGCGGCTTAAGCAAGAGCAGAGCGACATTGGCCAATTTCAGGATCAGTTGCAACAGCTAACGCGTATTACACAGGAGCGTTTAGATATCCAGGCGCGGTTAAAACAGGCGGATGCTGAATGCGATCAGGCGCAGGCAAAGGTGGCGGGAGCGGAAGAACAATTAGTCGGTATTGCGCAACAAAAAAATGATCTTTCTGGGGTTCAGCCAGAACGTCAATCAGCCGATGCTGCTAGCCAGCAGGTGCTTGCGCTGCGTCAGCAGGTTCTGGATGCGCAAGAAGCCTACCGCGTAGCTTGTGATGTTGATGTTGACGTGCTTGAAGCGCAGCTTAAAAAGCGCGAGCAAGAGTTTAGCGCGCAGGGTGAAGAAATTCGTCAGCAGCTGAATGCGGTTTTGCAGCAGCAGGGCCGGCTCAGGCAAGAGGTCGAATATTGTGCCAAATTGCGCATTGAGCAGGATCAGTGCCGTAAAGAAAGCGATGATTTACTGGGCAAAGTACAGGAATTTCGTGTGATTGCCGATGCATTGGGCAAAGATGGTATCCAGGCATTGCTTATTGAGGCTGCTATTCCTGAAATTGAGTTGACAGCTAATGCGTTACTGGCGCGTCTGAGTGACCAAAATGCGCGGATTTTTATTGAATCCTTGCGCGATTTAAAGCGCGGTGGCACGCGTGAGACGCTGGATATCAATATTTCAGACAATGCTGGCATGCGTCCATATGAAATGTTCTCTGGCGGTGAGGCGTTTCGTATTGATTTTGCCTTACGCGTGGCAATTTCACAGCTTTTGGCAAAACGTTCCGGCGCAGCACTACAAACGTTGATTATTGATGAAGGATTTGGCTCTCAGGATGAAGATGGGCTTGCCTTAATCATGGATGTGCTTTATAAGGTTCAGGATTCATTTGCCAAGATTATTGTGGTCTCGCATTTGCCAGGCATGAAAGACCAATTTCCGGTGCATTTGGTCGTAGAAAAAAGTGTCCAGGGGAGTTATGTAACCGTCGTTGAGCAGGGATAAAAGAAGGCGCCTTTTAGAAGCGCCTTCTTGAGTGAATATTTGGGATTCATTTTTTGGGATTACTTTTTGCCTTGTGGCAATGTTTCCACATTAAATACCCTGCGGTGCCAACAACGACAGCGGCAGTAACGCCGGCGATAATGCGTTGGTTTTTGGTTGATTGGTTGTACAGGTTGCACAGATAAGTTTTGCTTTTTGTGGCGTAATCAACGGCACGTACCTTAACCATAGAACCAAAATTTTTGGCGGCATCGAGGCTTAATTTTGCCGTTTTTTCAACGTTGGTAGCAATGATACCCAGGGCGTTGATTTTAGTATCAGGTTGCGTAGCAGCTGTTGTAGGTACGTCGGCTCGGATTGCAGCGAAACTTACGCCCAGTAACAGTAAAAGAAGGTTTTTTTTGTCCATACTTTTAGGCTCCTTTAGAGATAAAAAAACTATTCTCAGTATGGCGCTATGCGCGAGCTTGTCAATGACCTGCGGGGTTTAGAGCACCTATTTTGAATATAGGTGAATTAAAAGAAAAGCAGCGAGTTTTAACGCTCGCTGCTTTTGATTACGATGTTTTGAGATTTATTTGCTAGGGGTAGTTTGTGTAAGCAGACTTCCTACACCCTCAACACGAGTAACGTTGGTTAGAGCAACAGGTTCTGGTTTGCGGTTCCAGAGTTTCCAGCAAACTAAGCCGACGATCGCTGTAGTAGGTAAACCAACCTTAACGGCTGCGCCTCCGACTGATTTTACTGGCAAATCATGTATGTAATTGAAGCCGGTTACAGCGCCATTTTTAATCGAGCTTGCGATGTTTTTTACCGGTATGTTAGCTACACCTTTACCGCAGCATACGGCGGTGTTTGCAACTGCACAGCCGACGGTTTCGAGGCCGGCTACGAAGCATTCGCCACCGTTTTTGGCTAAGCAGCCAAGGGTTTTGAAGCCTTTTACAAGACATCCAGGAAGGTCGCCGACAAAACCTGTCGTGCTATCCCACGCTGAGCGCCAGGTGACGCCGAATGCGGGCGAACTTAAAAGAATGCAGCTCAAACTAATTAATGATATGAGTGAACGCTTATTCATGAAAACCTCCATATATAACTAAGCGAAATGAGTTTTTACACTCCCCAGCCACGTGGGCCAGGTACACATACATAACTATACCCGATTGGTCGAAAATGTCAAGCAAGAAAGATGGCTGCGTTTTAAATTATAAAGATTTCAGTCTGAAAATAGATGCTCCGGCTGCGATTACCCTTAAAATTAAGATGGTTGAGCGCGGTGGATATGGCTTGTAGACCTTTTTTGGCTAAAAATCGGGCCAGCTGTTTGATGTTACAAAACAGTGCGGAAGCCACGTTGAGACGTTGGGCGCGTGCTGCTTGGGTTTACGAAAGCATTGAGCTGAAAAAGCCGCCTTTGCCTTGTTCGTCGTCTACCGATGTTTGAATCTGTTCGGCATATTGCTTAAGTGCATCTTTGGCTGGCGTAGAGAGCTTTTTGGGGATATCGCATTGCGTGATGATAATGAGGTTGCCGTTTCCTCTGCCACGCAGCCGTACAAAGCCTTTATCGGGAATGGTAAGTTTGTTACCCACTGGGCACCCTTTGGGCACTTTGATTGATATTTTGCTGCCATCGATATGGTCTATTTCAACGGCTGCGCCAAAAACGAGTTGCGGATAGCTCAGCGTTAAATGGCTGATCAGATCATTGTCTTCGCGCGTAAATCGCTTATCAGCTTCAACGTGAACGAGGACAAAGAGGTTGCCGGTTGCTCCGCCATAGATGCCGGCATCGCCTTTATCGACTATGCGAATTTCGGCACCTTCGTAGATACCGGCCGGTATTTTAACGGTGAAGTTTTCATAAATCTGTACGCGTGAACTGCCCTTGCAGGTTGGGCATGGGTGAGGAATGGTATAGCCGGCGCCATCGCATTGTGGACACGTTTGGCTATATACGAAAAAACCTTGCTGATATTGCATTTGGCCGCTGCCGTTACATTTTTTACATTTTTCGGTACTTGTTCCCTCTTTGACTGCTTTCCCTTTGCAGGTTGTGCATTGTGTGAGGCGGTAGTAGCCAATATCTTTTTTGGTGCCCGTAAACGCGTCTTTGAGGGTTATGGATACTTCAAGCTGGCGATCGTGGCCGGAGCGTGCTGTTGGGCCTGAAGATCTGCGTCTCTGTGGCTCGCGTTCTTGAAAAAGGTCGCCAAAGATATCGCCAAAGTTGCGAAAAATATCATCCATATTCATATTGTGGCCCTGCCAACCAGCACCGCCTATGTGTGGGCCAGCTTCGCCAAATTGATCGTATTGTGCGCGTTTTTCTTTGTCTGAAAGTGTTTCGTATGCCTGGGCGGCCTCTTTGAATTTTTCCTCAGCTTCTTTATTGCCCGGGTTGCGATCAGGGTGGTATTTAAGCGCCAATTTGCGATAGGCCGCTTTTATTTCCTGTTCTGTTGCCTGTTTTGAAACACCCAATATGTCGTAAAAATCTCGCTTAGCCATAGACCTTCCGAACCCCTTATCATTTTTTCTTTAGTATACTACAAAAACGCTTTTTTACCTATTGCGGGCCGTTATCCTCGTGATTCAAATCGGCGTGCCGGTGTGGCGCAAACATCATCTTGCTGCTCGCCTATGGTCAAAAAATGGCTGAGTTTTGCCGTATCAGCTTGTGAGTGCCTGATATCTCCTGGTCGTTCGGCCTGGTAGGTAATTTTACCCGTGTAGTTCGGTGATTTGGCGCGCATGCACCTAAGCAACTCGTTGAGTGAAATCGACTTTCCACTGGCGATATTGACGGCTTGGCCGTTAAGGTACTGCTCAGGCAGTTGTGCCAGCGCCAGGTTAGCTTGAACGACGGCTGCCAAGCTGACAAAATCGCGGGTTTGTGTACCATCGCCAAAAATAGTAAGCGGCTGATTGGTGCGTAACGCGTTGTGCATAATTTCGTACATGCTGCCACTCGGCCGATCAGCGTATACATTGAAATAGCGCAGGCAAATACTTGGGACATGGTACAGTGCGTGATACTGGCGGCAGTATTGTTCGCCGATTAATTTTGAGAGGCCGTAGATTGATGTGGGGGTACACACCGCGTCTTCTTGGCATAGGTCATTTTTCCCGCCATAAACAGCTGCTGACGAAGAAAAAATAACGCGTGCTCGGCAGCGATGAGCTGCTTGGAGAACATTATAGGCCCGAATTGGC
>JAKANL010000008.1 GCA_021823685.1 bacterium
TCTTCGTGTGTAATAAAAGACCATACCCGGTCGCGTATATTGGATTATCCAGCGATTCGGGCAAAATGTGCCCCGTTTTTGGCACGCCTAAGCGAATTGGCATACCCAAAATTTCAGTAGCCAATGGCTGCATGCCAGATAAAAGTGATCCACCCCCAGTAAGAACCAATCCCGTCGTCATAACTGGCCTGAGATGGTATTGATCCACTTCACGCCTAATAAGCGTTAATAATTCGCGCGCACGAAACTGCAAAATATGTGCAATTTCAGCCTGATGGACGCTGATCAGTTCGTCACTATTAATTTTTTTGACCGTAATGAGTTGATCGATAGATGCCGTACGGGTGGAAACCAGCCCATTCTGTAACTTCACCCGTTCGGCTTCAGCCAACGTCGTTTGCAAACCAATAGCTAAATCATTGGTAAAGTGATTACCCGCAATCGGCAAAACCATCGTATGGCGAATACTGCCCTGCTGATAGATCGCAAAATCGGAGGTTCCGCCACCAATATCAAGCACACCAACACCAAGTTCGCGTTCATCATTTGAAAGCACCGCTTGCGCTGATGCCAGCTGCTCCAACACCATGTCAGTTACTTTAACCCCGGCCATTTGGCAACAGGTTACCAAGTTATGTGCCGAACTCATCGACCCAGTGATAATATGGACCTGCGCCTCCAAGCGCACTCCGGCCATTCCCAACGGATTAAGCACACGTTCTTGGTTATCGATGCTAAAGTATTGTGGAAGCACATGCAAAATTTGTTGCCCTTCGGGGATGGCAACCGCCTTGGCAGCCTCAAGCACATTTTCAATATCAGTCTCTTTAACTTCGTTACGCTTGATGGGAACGGCGCCATGCGAATTGAGCGAACGAATGTGCCCGCCGGAAATACCAATAACGGCCGATTCAATCGCATAACCTGAGAGCAATTCGGCTTCGTGGACGGCAGTTTTTATTGATTCAACCGTTTGGTTAATATCGACAACCACGCCTTTTTTTAACCCATGCGATGGTGATCGACCAACGCCGATAATTTCAAGCCCACCATCGCCGCGCTGCCGCGCAACCAACACACAAATTTTGGTTGTTCCAACATCAATGGCTACTGTTATTGGTTCTAAAAAATTCGACATCCCCGTGCTCCCCCTTCAATCCCCCATCACGCAGGTACATTACTATTTGGTCTGAAAATCGTATATCTGCTATCGGTACACCGCGACGACGATCCGCATGCGCTACCAAGTGTTCAACTTTGCGCACAATATCATCATCTGGCAACGTGTCATAACTGGCTATCACGCGATATTTACCATTTACATCCGTAAACTCAACTTCATATGGCGAGTACCACGCCGTATGATAACGCCGTAATAATGTATCATCGACCTTATCGGCAAAAGATTTGAACACCCCGTTGCGCACCCCCAAAGAATCACGTACATAGACCCGCGGTAGTTCACAACGTGTCTCTTCGCCAAGCATTGTTACCGGATGATGATTACCATCGCTATCAAAAACCCAAGCATCGTTAGCCGTAAAACGTACTTTTTTTGCTTTAACAAAGATTTCAGTTATTGCGTAATCACCGGATGTGCAGGTGATATGATCAATGAGTGAAAATTGTTTTTGCATGGCATGCATCCACCTATGCACGTGATGAGCCGAAAATGTTTTTTTGCCAATCGTTTGTATTTTTTGTATCAATTCTGGAGAAAAAATTGAATCGCAGGTAATGAAAACGCGCGTGTCGGGAAAAGCAGAAGCCGCGATCTGATGCGCGGTATACCAACCGCCCCCCAGCATCGCTCCAGCCAAAGCAACCCAACTCCACACCTTCATCAAAAAACCCCCTGATGGTTAAGCGTTATAGTTTTTCTTAACTTTTCCCATCAAAGTAAGTCAACAATTAACGAGAAAAATACGCATTAAACACATTTTTTGGCGAAGACGCTTAATCGAGCGGTTGTTGCAACAGATTTTGCTGCTCCGCAATCAAGAAGAGTAAGATGCCAGCCGCTACGGATGCATTATACGAGATATCTGGTGTCCGTTGCGGCAAGGTAACAATAATCCCCAAACTTAAGATATCAGATGATACGCCTGCCCCCTCACTTCCAATAACAACGCATAACGGCGCTTGATAAGCAACACGCGCAGCATTTTGGCTCCTTTTTGCCAAGGCGGCGACATATATTTGATACCCCGCCGCTTTAAGTTCTTGTACGGCGTGTTTGGCTGAAGGCGCCTGATAAATCTGCATATGTTCGGCCAAACCGGCTGATGCTTTAAGCGTTGATGCATTAAGCGGCGCACTACTTTTACGGGCAAGAATAACACCGTGAACCCCGGTACAATACGCCGAACGCAAAATGGCGCCCATATTACGTGTATCTTGGATGCCGTCAAGCATGACGAGAACGCGCTGATTGGCTGGATCAAAGACCTTTTTTCGCCAAACAAACGGTGTTGCCCAAGCGATAACCCCCTGGTGATCGCTGGTACCGGCAAGCCGCGTTAACTCTTCACGCGAGCGATACTGTACCGCAACATGCTTAGGCAAAAGCGCACGGATGGCAGCAAAAGCCCGCGGTTCAGGCTTGATCGTGTAAATGGTCTTGATTTGGCGCTTTTTGGCCCGCAAAAGCTCATGGATTGGGTGTATCCCATAAACGAGCTCAAGGACCGTATCTGATTTACTTTTCATAACATTTTAAGTATACTATTTTCGCGAAGAAATTACCAAAGAAAGTATGGTTAAAGAAAGGGTAATTTATGAAAAAAAGAATAATCATTCTTCCGCTTTTACTTACCGGCTCGGTGCTATCGCAAACCGACAAAAAAGAAATGTCGACCAAAATTGGCCAAAAGCATCGCGACCCGTTTGACCAAGTTTTTGCTGACATGCGCGAAAATTTCAGACGTATCGATCAGGAGTTCGAGCGACGATTTGATGCCATTGAAAAAAATATGTTTGTTCAATTCGATCAAATCAAAGATGAAGTAAGCAAAGAGGCAAACAAAACGGAAAAACCGCAAGAAAAACTCACCGATATCAGCGTCAAAGATAACTTTGTGGTAGTCAAACTTCATCTGGGTGAACTTAACGCCAAAGATATCAATATTGATGCAAGCGATGATGAACTCAAAGCAACTATTCCGCTCGCTGGCGGCTCAGCAACGTTTGGTATACAAAGTGGCAACATGTTCTCGCTTTCCGTACATCATGAATCGAAAGCCGACAAAAAGAGCGGTGAAACCGAAAGCAAAGCGGTAAGTTATGCCGATTCAACCAAAATTGAATCACTGCCAATGACGGTACAGCACCTCGAAAATACGCAGGTTACCTACAAAAATGGCATCGTAGAACTCAAGATGCCAACGGTACCGGCAAAGAAGGGCACGAAGATCAATGTCGTCACTCAATAACCAACTCAATAATTCTGAAAAGGGCTCACGCTGTGAGCCCTTTTTTACCAAGGTCGATCCGCAAAAACACTGCTGGATAGAAATCAGCAAAAAAAATTTCGATAACAATGCTTCGTGGCTTTCGCAGCTCATTGGCCCACAAAGAGCCATCGGCGCCGTTGTTAAATCAAATGCGTATGGCCATGGGTTACCTGTCGTTGGGCAACTCTGCCAAGATTGCCCCCAGATAAGTTATTTGATGGTATTTTTGCTCAGCGACGCCGTTATGTTACGCAGCCAAGGCGTTACCAAACCGATTTTGGTGCTCGGCGGATATGATCTTCCCCTCGAACAGGCCATCGTGCACGATATCGATGTCGCCATTTACGACCAAGAAACGTTACATGATGCGTGCCGATGCGTTCGCGAGCTCAAACAGCCACTGGACATTCATCTTAAGATAGATACCGGGTTGGTACGGCTTGGCTTTTTACCTGAAGAACTCCCGGCCGTAATCGCGGCGTTACAGCAACTCCCACTCATTGCGATTAAGGGTATTTATAGCCACTTTGCCGAATCTGACAATGTAACTGATTTAACGTTTACCAATCTGCAGCTCACGCGCTTTGGGCAAGCCATTACTCAATGCAAAGAGCAGGGTGTGGCCATCCCGCACGTACACTTGGCCAATACGGCGGCTACATTACGCTTGCCCGATACCTATTGGACGATGATCCGGTGTGGTGGCGCACTTTACGGCACATATAAAAAAGAATTATTCTATCAAGAAGCGCAAAACAGGATTCCCGGTTTCAATCTCCAGCCGCTACTCACCCTAAAATCGTGCATTATGGCAATCAAAGAAGTGCTCGCGGGAACCCCCATCGGATATGGGTGCACGTATACAGCGTCACATGCGATGAGGTTGGCAACCGTATCTATCGGATACTATGATGGACTAGATCGTCGCTTGTCCAACAATGGGCAGGTTCTTCTTCACAACACCATAGCCCCCATCATCGGCCGCATTGGCATGAACATGATGACCATTGATATTACTCACATTCCACAGGCTCAATTACATGAGACCGTTACGATTATCGGCAATCACGATGGTGTTCGATTACGCGATATGGCTCAGCGGCTCGATACGATCGAATATGATATCATGACCAGATTAAGCGCCAACGTACCACGCAGCGTCATAACCTAAATTTTTTCATTAACGAACGATCAACTTTGGCAGCACGTTTTTTAAGCTCACGTTCTGTTAAAAGACCGCTTTTTGCATCTTCAAAACTAATCACGGACGAAGCGTTGATCACGCCGTAAATAAGCGCATCTTCAAGTGAACTTCCCTTAAAAAGATGGGCGGCAAAGCATGACCCAAACGCATCACCAGCGCCAACGGTATCAACAACCTTTGCCGGCAGACTGGGGAAAAAATAAAGGGTCTTTTTATGGGCAACATAAACGCCCTCGTCACCATTGGTCACCACAACGATCGATGGCCCGCGAGAAAGAACCCCATTGCAAAAGTCTTTGAGATTAAAATTAATGTTCTCAATATAAACCAGCGATTGAACGAGCGCTGGTAATTGTTCAAATTTAACCGAAGAGGCGATATCGCGCTCTAACTCCTGGGGAGAGAGGTGTGGCGCCAAACTCAGCATAAATGTTTTTGCTTCCTGGCTATTTACAATGAAAATATCAATGTTTTGCAATGCATCGGCCAAAGTCTGGCACCCCACACATAGTTGGCTTACACCGGGGTTAACCGCCACTGGAATTTTATACTTTTTGGCGTACGTAACAATGGGCTTAAAAATCTGCGACGACTGACCGCTCAACGAAGTAATATAAAGCGCATCACTTTGTGCAATAGCTTTAAAAGGAACTTCATCAAGCGTCAGCTGTGCATTAGCCCCACGATAGGCAAAGATCGTACGATCTCCTTCAAATGAAGGAATAATATACGAAAGTCCGGTTCCAAAATGCTTATCTCGAACAATAAGACGCACATCTACGCTGTGTTCTCTGAGCTGATCAATAACGTACTGACCAGCTTTACCATCCCCAATTTTAAGGAAAGTCGCCACATCAAACCCCAATTTTTTGAATGAAACGGCAGAATTGGTAGCACCTCCTCCTGTGCTATAACTCAACGTTTCAACATCTATTTTGGCGCCCTTTTCCAATAGCAGGTACGATCGCGTTTCTTTTCTATTTCTGAAGACCAACGACTCGGGATCTTTATAATGTATAAAAATATCCTGCGTTGCACTTCCAATAGTCAGCACTTTCATGAGTTCACCTTCATACCCCGGAACTATTTTTGCCCACCTTTTCCCCCGTTTTAACAGCCCCTATCCCTAGTTTAGCGCACCTTTTCTTTACGTGCACGTTGTTTTTTCATGAGCACGCGTTTCAAAACCTGATCTGCATGATCGACCCAAATGATATCAATGTCATTGACTAATTCATCTAAATTGTGCAAGTCAGATCGATTCTTTTCCGGTAAAATAATATGTGTAATGCCATTTCGTTTAGCAGCCAAAATCTTTTCCTTAACGCCACCAATCGCCATAACCTGTCCCTGCAGATTAAGTTCGCCGGTCATAGCAAAGCTGGCATCAATCGGACGTCCGGTAAACACAGAAAGAATGGCGGAAAGCATCGTAATACCGGCAGATGGCCCATCTTTCGGCACCGCACCAGCGGGCACGTGAATATGCAAATCATTATTTTGGAAAATACCTTGAGCAATTTTAAATGAGGTTGCATGTGCACGCGCATAACTGAGTGCTGCTTGAGCTGATTCTTTCATAATATCGCCCAAGTGCCCGGTGAGCATCAAATTTCCCTTGCCTGGCATCAACACGGCTTCAATCTTGATCATTTCACCGCCGTAGCTTGTCCATGCAAGCCCATTACAAACACCGATTTCGCTGTTGCTACAATGCTCATCTTCATGATATTTCGGCGCACCAAGATATTTTTCCAAGTTACGCACACTAAATACCGGTAATCGCTTTTCCTCGACCAGTTCTCGCGCAGCCTTGGAGCACAATTTACTGATTACCCGTTCAAGCTCACGAACACCTGATTCACGCGTATAATTGGCTATAACAGCGCCGAGCACATTATCATCCAAGCACAATTGCTGATCACGCAATCCACTTTCGAGTTTGGCCCGTTCAATAAGATAACGTTGCGCAATTTGCAACTTCTCTGGATGGCTATAACCCTCAACTTGGATAATTTCAAGACGATCCCTGAGCGGCTGGGAAATCGTGTCCATACTGTTTGCCGTCGCTATAAAAATAACCCGTGACAAATCGAACGGCACACCCAGATAATTATCATAAAAACTTTTATTTTGCTGCGGATCAAGCACTTCAAGCATCGCAGCTGATGGATCGCCACGAAAATCTGCGCCTATTTTATCAAGTTCGTCAATAATAATAACCGGATTCAGGCTCCCGGCACGGCGAACCCCTTGCACAAACCTGCCCGGCATAGCGCCAACATACGTTCGGCGGTGGCCACGAATTTCAGACTCATCTTTAACACCACCTAAAGAGATACGGTGGTAGTTGCGACCAAGCGAACGTGCAATCGATTTACCCAATGATGTTTTTCCCGTACCCGGAGGACCAACAAAACATAAAATCGGCGTATGTCCATCTTGCTTGAGAATGCGTACCGAAATAAAATCAAGAATACGTTCTTTAATTTCTTTAAGCCCGTAATGATCATCTTCAAGAACTTTTTTAGCAAATGCTATATCAAGATTATCGGCTGTTTCAACGCCCCATGGTAATGAAAACATCCAATCGAGATAATTGCGAATCACCGTTGCTTCCATGGAATCCGGTGCGGTTTTTTCCAAGCGATTAAGCTGACGGGTAACTTCGGCGTGTGCTTCTTCGTTAAGCTTAAGTGATTCCAGTTTTTGACGCATTTGCCCAATGTCTTCTGCGTCATCTTCGCCAAGCTCTTTCTTGATCGCTTTTAATTGTTCGCGTAAATAATATTCCTTTTGTGAGCGGTTCATAGAATCGCGCGTTGTGGTACGAATACGATCTTGAACTTCAGAAACTTCTGATTCTTTTTCCAATAATTGGTAAACCTGTGCCAACAGTTCCTGATGGCTCTTCGTTTCCAATAAGTGCTGCGATTGTTCCATCGTCAGATTAAGGTGTGATAGTACAAAATCAGCAAGTTTATCAGGATCGGTAATCTTGGACAAAAGTACATTAAAATCAGGGCTCAATGCCTGTCCTTTGTCTGCCATAACTTGCGTTAATTGTTTAATACTACGCATATGCGCTTCGATTTCACGTTCATCATTATTAACGCTTAGATCAATAGGTTTCAAATAAGCGACCAACATATTATCGACCGTAGTAATTTCCGTGGCATCCGCTTTGGTTACCCCCTGCACTAATATTTTCATTCCCCCTTCGGGCATTGGCACCACCCGCATAATCGTTGCGATGGTCCCTATATGATAAAGATCATTTGTGCTAATCGTGCTTTGTGGATCATCTTGATTGCTCTTAGACGCCAATAAAAAAACCAGCTTGTTGCTTTCTACCGCATAATTTATACCCTTGACTATCCGTTCATCGACGACAAGCAACGGCACAATCATGTGTGGAAAGACAACGACATCCATTGTCGGTATAACCGGCAGATTACTGGGTATCGCTTCTAATCCCTTTTTTGAGAAAGCGTCCATAACGTCCCCCCTCCTGTTACCCCTAGCGTATAGTTACCGTACCAGTTTATCGGTACGGGCTGGGCTAAGGCAAGAATTGCCTAATGATAGCCAAAAAGATATGCTGGGAATCAGGTTTTATGCAGGAGTGTATTGCAATGAAACATCAAAAACCAGCAGCACCTTGGGTTTGGGTTGATCTAGAAATGTCTGGTCTAGACATTGGCAAAGATGTTATTCTAGAAATTGCATGTATTATTACTGACTCACAGCTCAATATTATTGCCCAGCAATCGGGAATCGCCATTGTGCATGCACCCGAAATTATTCAGAATCTGGATGAATGGAATACGCTCCACCATACGCAATCAGGCCTCATTGAAGATCTCCGCCAGGCAAAAACAACACTTGCTCATGCCGAACAACAGGTACTCACATTGATACAACAGCATTGCGCTCCTCAAAAATCTCCCCTCTGCGGCAATTCAATTTGGATGGATCGTCAATTTTTGGCTAAATATATGCCATCCATCATCAATTATTTACATTACCGAACCATTGACGTAAGCACGATAAAATTGCTGGTAACTGATTGGTACGGATTTAACGAATCACCGTACAAGAAAAAAAATAGCCACCGCGCGTTTCAAGACATTCAAGAATCAATTAACGAGTTGGCTTTTTATCGCAAGCAGTTTTTTAAGAACAAATGAGCACACAAAATACCTCTTGACAACGATCAAGCTCATTTTCTACGGTGAGGCTAGTGTTATTTTTAAGGACGGAGAGATTTCATGACTATTACACGAAGCCTATTTGTGCTGAGTCTGATCGCGGGCACAAGCCTCATCGCGGTAGATCAAGTCCCGCAAACCAATCGCTGCGCATGCGGTTTAAAACATCGTCCAAGACCAAAACAGAAACGCACAACACGATCAACAGATGCAATTATCGGCCAATTACGTTGTCCATGTTCCCATCGCCCACGGCAAACCGCCAAACCTAAGCATAAGCTCACTCGCGTTGAAGCCGCCACGGTGCAACAATTACGCTGCGCATGCTCGGCCAAGCACCACCAAAAACAAAGACCGAGTAAGCCAGCCCGCGCAAAATAAAATTGAAAAAAAACCAGCTCCCAGTAATCAAAAGCTGATCGAGGGCGCACAGGCAGTTTTATTCCTTGCGCAAGGAGGGATTGCGGCTCATAATGCCGGAAAACTCAACGCGAGTATACCGTATCTCATCAGCGGGTTACAAATGTTGGCCAATCTCGTTGCGCGTTCACCAAACCCAGAGCAAACCTACCGAGAAATGATCGAATATCTGCAAACGCATAACGAGGCCGATCTCGAACAACTTGTTAAAGCTGCCCGATCAAAAAAGGTCTAGCATAACCACGTTGATATGCGTAACAAGCAAGAGCCCCGCTGTTCCGCGGGGCTCTTGCTTTGAGTACATTATCGTAAAATTACTTGCCTACCCCGCAGTACTGAACTGCCGCGTCATCGACAACTTTAAGTAATTCAGCTTGGCGTTTTTCATCGGTAACATATTTTTTAAGCCATTTTTTTAGATCGTTTACACCGGCGTCGATATTGCGTCGCCACTGGACCGGATCATGCAAATAGAAACCCTTAAGCGGGTTCGTTACGTTTGGCTGTTCAATCAGGCTGACGAGAGCCAATCGTCCATCTTGCAAAAAGACGAGTCCTGGCCGTTGGTCTGAATGCAACGTTGCCCACAACCCGCACTCGAAAATAGCACGCAAAACTTCGCCTAACTGATCTTCGGTTATATTTTGGGCATATTTTTTGAACTGCTCCTCGCTGGCAATTGCAAGTTCTTCCTGAATAACGATCGAATTTTTATCGTTAAGAGGCTTGCCATCGTCGGCTACGCGTTTAACATATATTTTTGGAAGATAGAAATACCGCCATACTTTTTTCTGCCCAGCCTTTAAATACAAATGATACATTACCAATGGACTTATCGTTTGATACGTAACCGCCGGGACCAGCTTATTTAAATCGGGATTGCTGTCCCAGTATTTTTTGTTCGGCCAAAACCCATTGGCAACCACACTGCCCACCACTCTTGATTCAGCTCCGCTGACCCAAATTACATAGGACGCAATACCCGGTATCTTGAAAACATAGTTGCTTCGAGCGGGAACTACCACAATCGCCCCGGTTTTTTCAAGATCTTTGAGCCACTTCTGATTGGCTTCATGCTGCTTATCAGCATCAGCTAACGCGAAATTTTGTATGACCAACCGCGAAATTAACTCAGGTTGCCCGCATAACCATTTACCAACGAGCCCACTAACCTCATCGGATAATTGCGGTAAATCCCTACTAATATAATCGAGGTAAGCGTTTGCGATAGGCGTAGATAACGCCTCACGCTGTTCCGTAGCCGCCAAACCACAAGTAACCCCCAGCAACACAAATAAGAAAGCTCTCCTGATCATCATAATCTCCTTGAAAATTCAGGCATCTCACCTACCGTCCAGTATAGGCTAAACGCCCTCCAAAACGCAATCAATCTTTATCAAAGATCGTTTTTAAACACGCCAGTGATCCAACCATGGCACTCGCTTCGTAAGGCACCACAACCAATTTATCGTTTTTACCGTCCATGAGCACTGGCAATGTCTTGACGTACTGCATGGCAATAGCATACGCGGTCGCGTCACCACCACCAATAGCTTCTTTTATTTGTTTAAGCGCCTGGGCTTCGGCTTGCGCAATCTTCAAGCGAGCTTCCGCCTCGGCTTGTGCGTTGATAACACGCGCTTGCGCCTCACCCTCAGCACGCAAAATTTGCGATTGCTGGTGACCTTCGGCTTGCAAAATCTGCGCACCTTTGGTGCCCTCGGCCTCCAAAATCAATGCACGGCGATCGCGCTCGGCACGCATTTGTTTCTCCATGGCAACTTTAATATCTTGCGGCGGATTTACCTCTTGCAATTCAACACGATTGATTTTAACGCCCCATTTATCCGTCGCCTCGTCTAAAATAATGCGCAACTTTTCATTAATGCGATCACGCGATACCAATGATTCGTCCAAATCTAACGACCCGATCACGTTGCGCAAGGTTGTTTGTGTCAATTTTTCAATTGCTTCCGGCAAATTAGCAACCTCGTAGACGGCAGCTCGTGGGTCGGTAATTTGATAATACAAAAGCGCGTTGATCTCCATAGTTACGTTATCTTTGGTAATCACATTTTGCTTGGGGAAATCATACACCGCTTCGCGCATATCGATATACGTAATCGCCTGTGTTTGGCGGTAATAACGTTCTGGACCAACGGCACGAACAAACGTCCACAAAACCATTCTTGGGCGTTCGATAAAGGGCACGATAACATGCAAGCCGGGAGCCAAGGTTCTGTCGTAGCGCCCCAAGCGCTCGATAACAACGGCTTCAGCCTGCGAAACCAAGCGCACTGCTTTGATAGTAATCGTCAACAAAAACAGTGCTGCAAAAAGAGCACAAAAGATAACGGCCATACTTACTGGTTCCATTGAAGACTCCTTTACGAAGTTATTTCTTTAACAATGACATGACACCCCTGCACGCGCAGGACTTCAATACAACCCCCTTGCAAAATCGTTTCGGCCCCCAGGGCCCGCGCCGACCAAATATGCCCATCAATTTTTGCCTGGCCAGTAATATGCGGCGCAATCGTTTTAATCACCACCCCGCGTTTACCAACAAGGGCATCAACGTTAGTCGCATGATGGCGATATCGCTTAGGATGTAACAGCCATTTAAACAACACAAAAAACGCAACAACCATCGCACAAAAAACGAGTATTTGGTGCCACGGTTCACCCAGCCAAAAGGATACAACGGCAGTAATAAGCGCGGCACAGGCAAATGATAAAAAATAAAACAGGCTGACGCTTATTAATTCGACAAGAAAGAAAAGAAGGGCAACAATGAGCCATATAAAAAGAGCCATAATGCACCTGTCTCCAAGATCATTAGACAGATCCATTATAGCACAAAAAACGTATGGTGAGAATCGCGCAGAACGTTCTATACGCCCCCAATAAAGGTAACATTTTTAAGCGGTGTTATTTCCGGAGTACCCTCATCATCAAGCGTCAGCGCCAACGATGGCGTATCACTTGTCGGACAATAGGCTTGATACGTTTTATTTTCGGGAAGCGTACTTTGTGAACCTCGCCAATAGATGATTGATTGAGGCATCATATCACCATCGCATGCCCCCGAAGGTTCAGGCCCATACTCAACAAAAATAGTCTCTCCGTCACCCTTAAGCGTTGAGATGTAAAATTTCTTCTGATCCGCCAAGTTCATCCAGCGCTCCAGCCGTTCCTCAGACTGTGGGAAAATAAGCATGCTGTAATCTTCGGCAGGTACATAGACCTTATAAATCGATTCTTGCGAGGTATTTTTAATCAACGAAAGGTACAGCGGAACCTTGGCGCAAAGCCCGGTACTTATGATAATAAGGGGCAACATCTTTTTTATCATGGTTTTTTCCCTTCTTTTAACTGCGCATTGCTAACTTCATCGCGATCCAAAACGCTTGCATTGTGATGGTCAACAAATCGTATGCCTGTATTGGTAATTTGAACGCCAATATAAGAATTTTTGAACGCGCAATAACGTATTTTATGAGATGCTTGGCAATCTTTGGCCGCATCAAGCGATTGTTCATCGCCGGTTAGTATGATCGCGTAAGGCCCCTCCATCCAACTTTGCACGCAATCACCGCTTGACTTAATGCCGCCCTTAATGAAAAATGTTTGCGCCGAAGGATCTTTGCACGAAGGAGCTATCTTCACCTGCACACCAAAACCATCGCGATCCCGCAACAAAATCTCCATTTCCCCTTTTTCGCCTTTATTTAACTCCAAAACTGGCGCCCAATTCACCGACTCCATCACCACCGAACGGCTCATTGGATCTAATGCACGCTCACGATAAAAAACCGTGTAGTGATAATCTGATTTATTCTCAAACGTCAACAAACTGAGCGATACCGCGCCTTCCTCACCGCGTCCGCCTTGTGCCGACAATTTGCCAATCTCGCCACGTATGCCAAAAGAAAGTAAAATTAAAAATACTCCCGGCCCTCTCAACAATACATTCATAAAAAGCCCCCCGTTAATTCAAATATCAAATTTTATAATAATCCAATCACAACAAAAAACACAATAATATACTAGTAATTGGGCAAAAAAGCTGAAAAATTCAGTTTTTATTAAGCGCTGTGCAATGCCCGGTCAACTGCACGGACAATCGCAGCAGCGTCGATACCAGCCCATGCAAGCAATTGCTTTGTGTCGCCCGAACGCGCGATACCTGGTACGGCTAAACAATCGATCGATATATCAGCTCCACGCAAAGCATATGTAACCGCTTGTCCCAAGCCACCCTGAACATAATGATCTTCGACGGTGATAACACGCAAGTTGCACCTGCGTGCGTGCTCCAGCAGTCCAGCCGCATCGAGCGGCTTAACGCTGTAGGCATCAATGACGGAAATGGTTATGCCACGCTCACGTAATTGCTCATGAGCAATCAACGCTTCAGGGACCGTTACACCAGTTGCAATAACAAGCACACGATCCTGATCGCTGGCGCGCAACACATGAAAACCTCCGATAGTAAAACGCGTTGAGGCATCATAAATAACCGGCGTTGCCGCACGCATGACACGCAGGTAACTGATTCCCTGTGCATAGGTGGCCGCCAATCCGGTCAAGTAGTGGGCGCTTACGGCGTCGCATGGATTCAACACCACACTTTCTTGCAGCGCACCCATAAGAGCAATATCTTCAAGCGCCATTTGAGATGGCCCATCGCTCCCAACGGCAACCCCGGCATGCGAACCGACGACCCGTAACGGAGCATGCGAAATGGCAGCCATGCGTAATTGGTCATAGGCACGCGTTACAAAAGCCCCAAACGTTGTAACAAATGGAGAGTCGCCAAGCGCACTCATGCCCAATGCTGATGCAACCATATGCTGTTCGGCGATAAAACACTCAAAAAAACGTTCGGGAAATCTTTTTGCAAAAAGTTCGGTACGCGTCGAATTGCTCACTTCGGCATCCAGGCAAACCGCCTCCGGCATCAACGCGCCAATGGTGCACAACGCGTTACCAAAAGCCTCGCGTGTCGCAATCATATCGCCTTTGGTGTAGACGGGAGCAGGCAATGTCGCGGTAAATCGTGCTGCTGGCGCGCGTACCAACGACTTGGCCGAAGCAACGCTTTTTACTTCGCCAGGCTGCCAGCTCGACACAAAAAATCTTTTTTTAAGCTCATCGCGCAATTCTGGCAATTCTTCTGGATTAAAAGCTTTGCCATGAAAACCATTTATGTTTTCAGCACGCGCAATTCCGAACCCTTTAACAGTACGGGCCACAATAATTTTTGGTTTTTTTACACGTCTGGTACGCGCACGCTTAAACACTTTTTGCAATTGCTCAACATCATGCCCGTCAACCAGATAAACCTGCCAACCAAAAGCCTTAAATTTACGCGCAATAGCTTCAATATGTGTGCCATCAATCGTTTGACCACGCTGACCAAGCGAGTTTGCATCAACTATCGCAATAAGATTGGCGCACGTGTTATATGCGGCCAACTCAACGGCTTCCCACACGTTACCTTCACTGAGTTCGCTGTCACCCAACAAAACGTAGGTGTAAAATGGTAACGATAAACGGCGTGCGTGGAGCGCCATACCAACACCAACCGAAAGCCCCATACCTAATGACCCGGTTGCAACATCAATCCATGGGCACCGAGGCGTAGGATGCCCCTCTAACGACGAATCAAAGGTCCGCATGGCCAATAACTCATCGCGACTGATCAATCCCAATTGTTGAAATGCGGCAAATAAAATCGGTGCGGCATGCCCCTTGGACAAAATAAATCGATCGTTATTTGGATTATCAGGATGCAACCAATCCGTTCGTAGCGCATCAAAAAAGAGTACGGCCATGATATCAGCAGCTGAAAGACACGAGGTCGGATGCCCAGAGCCAGCGGCAGTCGTTGATTCGATCGATAACAAACGCAATTGGTATGCTTTATGAGCCAAGAAATCGCGATTAATCTTCACAAAAGTTCCCGCATCTTTATACCCAAAGTATCACCGACCAGCATACCGATGAAAAAAATATGAAGTCAATTCACCGTGTGCCAATAACTTGCTACCCAAGACCCGCTGCGCTAGAGTTAGTAAGATGACAAAGGAGAGGTCATGATAAAAAGCACATATATATTGATTGTAATATCGCTGCTCGTAATAATAACCAGCCAAGAATATGGCAAACAAAGACAACGGTTTTTTGGCGTTTATAAAGATCCACTACTCGCAACATTATTTAACGGAAATCGATGCGAAAAATGTCAGTTAAGTGACTATGATTTAGTAAACACCGATTTAGTTGAAGCAGATTTTCGCGAAACCTCCCTTGATCATGCCGACTTTCTTCTTGCAGATCTACGCCAAGCAAATTTTTACAGGGCAACGCTCAATCATGCCCGTTTGGCATACGCATCACTCTCGCTGGCCAACTTACAAGAAGCGCTAGCATTTCAAGCCAATTTTGATTATGCAGAACTCACCAAAGCAAATTGTTCACACTGTGATGCATCTTTTGCTTCGTTTCTTGGAGCTATTGCCATTAGCTCAAATTTTAGCAACGCCATACTTGTCGGCGCCAACATGCAACAAGCGAATTTTAGACTTTCCAATTTTAGCGGCGCTGATCTATCTGAAGCCATTTTAACCTACGGACATGTCAGCGGATCTAATTTTTCGAAAGCCAACCTCCTTTACGCCAAAATGAGCAAAAGCACCATACGTGCAATTGATGGGAGAAACGCCAATTTTTCACACGTAAATTTCAGGCGTTCAGATTTACACCGCGCCAATTTTACGCAGGCAACTATGCGCCACGCATTTTTTGAGCGCGCCCGCGCAACAACGGTTAATTTCAAAAATGCCGATTTAACGTACGCATCTTTCATTGAATGCGATTTACGGGGGGCCATTTTTACCGGAGCAAAACTTGATTTCGCAGATTTCACGGATGCCATTCTTATCGGAGCCACCGACTTTAACCCCGACAATCCAAACATTATATTATGTCGCACAGTCATGCCGGACGGATCGACATATACGCGCAAATGCCGCACCGTAGAACCACTGCCCATTTCAATACAAAAAACGCTTCCCGTAACACCGCTGATCTCGCCGATAACACCAGAAAAAACAACAAACCGCAATCCATCAAATGCACAACTCATCATACAAAAAACCACCATCGGGGCATAATTACGCGTTATCGTGCCATCAAATTTTGCTATAATTGTTGTTATGGCAAAATTTTTAATCGACAAAATATACCGCAAGATATTGCACGCCGTTTATCTACAGATATTACTGTCGTTTGTTTATCTGCCCATTTTGATCGCGTGGGGTCTGCCCATATCGTGGGTATGTTTATTCAGCAACTTACTACTCACCCCATGGCTTGCAACTTTTTTATTCTTGGCAACACTTCTCATCCTGTGCGATGCATGCTGCATCCCTCACGCGTGGCTATGCAGACTCTTTGACCATTTTTCTACATGGTGGCTTACCGTTATGCACTGGAGCAAACCGGAATGGCTTACGGGGTTTGAACGCCCACAGTTCTGGTTGCTCATCGTCACGGTAGCCATTGGTTTGGCACTGGCCATTACCCTTAAAAAATATCTTGTTGAATGGCGTATTATAGCATCACTTTGCGTATTGAGCACCCTCTTGCAAAGCTACCAATACGCACGCCAGGAACCCGCAGCAATCGTAACCTATCGCACAAATCCCGTGACCATACGAAAACAAACTGACGGTCTGCTGGTGACAATCTCGCCGGGCAATTCGCGCACTACATATTTTATGCGATGGTATTTTCGCACCTTGCGGCCCTATTTATATCGGCAGTTTGGAACCGCAACGATTAAGCAACTCATTTTGCGATATCCAACGCAAAGCCTAGCGAACGAGATCTTCCAACAACGGTTACGCCTAAACTATCAACAACTTTCTGTTGTGCGTAATAACCGCAAGACGCTTTGCTCTCAAATTATTGCGCCAACAAGCGACGCGCCTGCTTTTTGTACAGTTCAACCTGCGGCTGGTCGTACGCATTAACGCCCACAATTTCAGCAAGCAATACGGTTTGTATCATGCACATTTGCAGGTAATACCCAACACTTTGCACGTCATAGCAATCTAACGCAACATGCACATATGGCTTGCCCTGCTGTTCGTAAGCGAGGCAAACGCTCTCAAATAAAATTTCTAATAACTGAGCATATGATTTACCGTTAACCATCGGCAGTAATTGCGTTGTTGCATGGCAATGCTCAGATGATTCCCATTGCGCAATGGTTATAAATGTTGTCTGCTGCGCAATAACGCCACCTAAATAAAGCTGCACGATTGAGTGTAAGTCTGATGTCCCAACCGAAACTGTCGGCACAAGATTGTTCGTAAACGGTGCTCGATATCGCTTACCCAAACTTTCACCAATGAGCTGTCGCTGCCATAATCCAAGCGCATTAAGCGGCGCACCAAATAAAAAAAGATCCCATAAAAAATTGCCCTTGCGCAATTGTTCGGCAACAAAGCTGGCGGTCAAAAAAGAATCATGATTTAACCAATCCTGCATGTATTCATCAACGCATAATCGAGCGCCGGCGCATAAATCATTAATCGATAACCCGGCCATTGCAGCAGCAAAAAGCGCCACAGGCGATAACACCGACCAGCGGCCACCAACAGCGCCAGGAATATGCAGAACTGCGCAGCCAAATTTTTGCGCCCATGTGTCCAGTGGAGAACCAACGTCAGTAGTTACCACGATGAAATCAGCCGCTCGGTTGCCGTGCTGTTTTTGTAACACCGCAAGCCAGCGCTCAAGAAGAACAACGGTTTCCAACGTATTACCCGATTTACTTACAACGTTCACCAACGTGCGCTGAGGATCACAACCAACTTCCTGGACCCATTGCACGGGATCAAATGATTCGGCAAAAATAATACGTAATTTTTTGGCATATTTTGCATGAAACAGTTCACATAATGCTCGCGTTCCCAACGATGAGCCACCAATACCAACCACAACAAGCGTATCAACTGACAGAGTATCTTTTTGTGCTACGCACGCCTTGATCTGCTCATGTATAACATCATCATATGCCGCATTAATAAAACCATCTGAATTTGCATAAGCGGAAGACGTATTGCGTGCTGCATAAACGGCTCGCAAGCGCTCATAAAGAGCGGCAAGCGCCTCTCTATATCGTTGGCCAAGAGCAGAGGCCTCAAAATCAGGTGAAAAGGTAACGCGCAAGGACATAAAATTTTCCCCTCAAACAATCGGTTCATTGAGGCCTACTGTAGCACGAAATTGTGTTTATTGATACGTATGATATACTGGTAGTAGAAGCGTTTTACACAATAAGGAGTTATCGAGTGAATTACACGAAAGCATTTCTATTAGCAATTATTGGGGCGATTTTTTCAGCAACCGCAAAAGTTGAACACCTCAAGCAAGTCGAACCTCTCGATGGATATATACGCAACCACGAGCGCATCATTGTCAAAATAGGTCGTCCGGCGTGCACACATTGCCAACTGATCGCACCAAAATTCAGCGCCAATTCTGAAAAATATAAATCGGTTTTCTTTCTCGAAGTAAATGTCGATGAGCACGAAGCACTTGCCGACAGGTACAATGTTTTTCAATTACCTACCTTTATCACCTTCAAAAAAGGTGTTAAAATTGCTCAGTGGACGGGCCCTGATGCTGGCAAACTTGTCCGCGAACTTGAAAATTTAACTAAATAAAACCATACAGGAGTTACTTTATTATGAAACGTGTAAAAACGTATCTGCCGTTCCTCGCAGTCTCACTACTTCTTTCTTCTTGCTCATGTTTGAAAAAAAAGGGCGAAGAAGCCGTTCCTGCCCCGACTGAACAAGCTCAACCTGGCGAGCAAGCCGTTGCACAAAAAGTTGTAGCCATCGCTGATGTTGCACAATTTGAAAGAGAACTGGCAAATAGCAAGAAATTAGTTGCCAAATTCCACGCTAACTGGTGTCCACATTGCAAGGCAATGGCTGGCCACTATGAAGACTTAGCCAATAAATTTGGCGAAATTAAATTTGTTGTTATCGACGTTGACGCACTCAAAGATTTAACTCAAAAATATGAAGTTGGCGGATTCCCAACCTTTATCGTCTTTGAAGATGGCAAAAAAGGTGAAGTGGTAATCGGCGCCAATACAGCCAAACTCGATGAAGTTGTCGAAAAGTTGGCCAAGTCTACAGCGCAAGAACCAGAAAAAGCCGCTTAAATTATTTAAGATTTTAACAAAAGGGCACTGTTTAAAAACGGTGCCCTTTTTGTTATGATCGCACCTGAAGTAGAAAAAATTTAACCCAAGGGGAATACGTTATGAAAAAAATACTTTTACTGTTAGTTTTTTTGGCTGCCAGTTACGGTGTATCGGCTATGCAGCCGCAACCTGACCTTGATAGCGCAATTGGATCACTCTTCGCCATCCCCATCCCCGTACATGTATCTCATGAATCTGTAGAAGAAATATGCCAATTTATTAACCAACACCATATTGGCGCTGTTTTAGTCGATCGTGTCGGAACCATCGATCAGCAGGTAGCTCTTATCAATACCATTTTACGGCTGTGCCCGCATAAACCACTTATTTTGCAGGATTTGGAGTGGGGCTTAACCATGCGGCTGACCGATGGCATACGTTTTCCTCACGCGCTCACCTGTGTCGCCATTCAAAATCAGGAATTGATCAATCGCATGGCGCAAGAAATAGGCCGCCAGGTAAAACTCCTTGGCGTCGATGTCGCTCTACAACCGGTATTCGATTTAAATACCAACCCACGCAATCCGGTCATCGGTGACCGTTCATTTGGCCAATTTCCTGAGCGGGTCACGCAGGCATTGCGCGCGTATCTTTCTGGCTTGGAAAGCCAACAGGTCGCCGACTGCGCCAAGCATTTTCCCAACCACGGGCCAACCTGCGAGGATTCGCACTGCACGCTCGCCATTAACCCTCACGATATTGAACAACTCCAAAACGTCGATTTGCACCCATACAAACAGCTTATTCCAACCGGACTCGTCCGTTGTGTTATGCCCGCGCATATGCATGTTCCCGCGTTAGACAATCAGCCCAACCGTAGTGCAACCCTTTCATACGCAATTGTAACTGAACTCCTGCGCAAGCAACTGGGCTTTAACGGTGTCATTATAGCCGATGCCCTACGCATGGGCGCACTCATCAAGTATTTTGATACGGCCACCATCACGCTTGAAGCATTCAATGCCGGCAATGATATATTGCTGGCCCCGGCCGATATGATCGCTGCCATTCAGGCGCTGAAAAAAGCCGTCCAAAACGGCAGCATAAGCGCTGATGAAGTCCGCCTGCGTGCTGAAAGAATCAATCAACAATTGCGTATGTTTACCCACGTTGATCAAAAAAAGCTCATCGATCCGACAACGATTAAAAAACAGCTGGAAACGCCGGAGGCTTACGCCCTCAAAAAAGAACTTTATACGGCGGCAATCACGCTCGTGCGCGATCGCAATACGATAATCCCGATCACAACGCCAACGCAAACGGCCGTTATTACGATGGGAAGCAAACCAGAAAATTCTTTTGTTAACGCATTACAAGCACAATACACGGGTATACCTACCTATCACATTCCCGCACAGCCAAATGGCATGGAAATTAATGAACTGCAGACACAGTTACGCGATTATGGCACCATCATTATTGGCGTTTTCGATATTAATAAACGCGATTATACCCGTTTCGGATTATCCGACGATGGCATCGATTTTATTCGGCAGCTTTCGAAAACAAAACGCGTTATTTTGACGATATTCGGTTCGCCGTATAGTCTAGCGCTTTTTGCTGATATCCCAACGATAATTATGGCCTACGAGGATGATCCTGACGCACAAGAAGCAGCGGCACATGCTGTCACAGGAAAACTCACGCCAACGGGAACGCTGCCGGTGGAAATTCCCGCTTAAGAAAATACCACTTATTTGCTTGTCTGCCTGATTAGGCCCACTGCGGCAGCACACACCATTCGCTCGGATGCTCCACTCTTGGATGCGCACACAGCCATTGCTCAACTAAACGCAGAAGGCTATCGTATCCTCGAAACTGACGGCCTTTCATCAGATGGCACAGAAGCTCCATCTGAGATCTCGCCAAATATGACGCATATGGACTACCATCAGCGATTAACGCTGAAAAAACTGCCCAGTTATTTTCTTGTAGTGCCCGTGCAAAAAATTCACCCACCCCACGACGTACAAACGCCTCGCCGAAATGGTGCATCTTACAAAGATCCGCAAACTGTCCCAACCCATCAAGTAACGCATCGCCCGCTAAGCTTCCCTCTCCGGAAACACACGTAGCCATATGTCTTTTCCGAATCATGGAAGCTGGGCTCGGCTCGGCAGCCTGCTCATAGCCACCTTCGCGCGGGCGAACCATACCCGTAACTTCCTGCATGGGCGTATCAAGAGTTACATATGCGCCCCTCTCCATCGCGCAAGCGACGCCGCCCAAACAGCACACGACACAGAACATATTACGTTTCATGCAAAACTCCCCAAAAATTTTTACCACTCAAAAACGATCACTCATGTTGCACATCACTGGCAATTATTGCGTACATTTTTCTATCAACACGTTTGCCATTAACAATCATGTAAGAACGTAACACCCCCTCAAAGGACATCTGCAGCTTTTGCAAGACGTGCTCACTGACCTTATTTTCTGGGTCGACCGTTGCATAAATACGCAATAATCCCCGACTAAACGCATAACGAATGACGGCCTGACAGGCCTGCATTGTATATCCCTTGTTCCAGTAGTCAGGCGCTGCAACAAAAGCAAGTTCAGCCCGTTGGTGCCGCTCGAGATATGCACAAAAAATAACCAGCCCTACAATCCGCCCAGATATTTTTTCAACCATAACCCATGATACGGGATAACGAGGTAATATTCCCAGCGCCGGAGCCCCAAGAAGATAGACGCGCACAAAACGTTCTACATCTTCGATGGTTTTTACGGGCGGAAATACGCCGCACAGCTTGGTAACGAGCGGATTGAGTGCAATCTCGGCAATATCTTTTGTGTCAGACAATTGCACCGGCCGCAAGAACAGCTGTTCGGTTTCCAGCGGAATTGCCGAAAAAGAATTGCTCATATGTGGCAACCATACCCCAAAAACAGCACACGCTATGTATAATATTTTCATAAAAAGAGCCCTTTTTTTTACCATAAACCACCGTCTCTACAATTAATCTTTTAAGTATAGTTTACCAAAATCGTATTGTTTAATCACAAAAAGGCACCACGGCAAAAATAATCTGATATAATGGATAAAAGATATTTTTAGTATTTCGTTTTCGCCGTAGGAATTTTTATGAAAAAATTACTCACCGTTTTCTTGCTCGTTTATTCGCTACCGTGCCTGGGCATGGAAAAATCTGGCGCAATACAAGTCCTCGCTCCTGAAGATGTCAGCTTGAAAAACCTAACTCCGGTACAAAAAGCAGCACTTGGGCCCACGGCTTTACTTACCTCTGAAGCTCTCAATCAAGAATTAGTCCGAACCGCGGCCATGAATTGCTTATGGCAAAAAACCGGGGTAACCTTCGACCGCGGCCCCCTTGTAAATGGCGTCACGATTAGCCACGATGGACTCATCGCAGCCACCTCATCGCACGATGGTGCTGCCAAGCTGTGGCTCCTATCAGATGGTCAACTCCTAGGCACATTCGACGATAAAATCGGAAATGTAAACAGCGTTTCTTTCAGCCCCAAAGAATTAACACTTGCGATGGGTTCATCTGATGGCAAAGCCGCAATCTGGCGTATCACATATAATCGATTCATACCTACCTGCGCCGATCATGCCGGCAGTATAGAAAGCATCGCCTTTAGCCCCGACGGATTAACGTTCGCCACCGGTTCATGCGACAAGACCGCCAAAATATGGCATGCGTCGGATGGCAAACTTTTGAGCACACTCAATGGTCATGCCGATTTTGTAACGAGCGTCGCCTTTAGCCCCGATGGGCAACTTCTTGCGACAGGTTCGCAGGACAAAACAGTCAAAATATGGCAAACATCAGACGGACACGCCTTACACACATTGTATGGTCATGACGATTGGATAAGCAGTGTTGCTTTTAGTCCAGACGGGAAAATTCTTGCGACCAGTTCATTTGACGGCACCGCCAAAATGTGGCGCTTATCTGATGGTCAGCTTATAAACACATTAGTGCGCGATGATCAGTGGGTAAGAAGCATCGCTTTCAGCCGTGATGGGAAGACGCTTGTCACATGCCATCAGAACAAAAAGGTCAATATATGGCGCGCATCGAATGGACAACTCATAAGCACGTCTTGTCCCCACGAAGGCGCAGTAACCTGCGTCGCTTTTAGTCCCGATGAGCAATCGTTTATTACCGGCTCATTTGATGGCACCATTAAAGCGTGGCAGGCACTAAGGTTGCCCAGTTTAAACAATTTACAAAAAGCACTCGTCCTCAAACGCAGCCAACCAGCGCTGAACCCGGAGGAACGCGATGCCTTGGAACGCTTATTCCCCACACTACCTCTTTTGGCCTTAGAATTCATAACTCAGTGCACAAGATAACGATCCTGAAAAATAAAGTCTTTTGTATTATTTGATCTTTTTGATCAAAGCTGCCGGCTTGTTCCCAGGCAAACGGTGGGCTGGAAAGCTAGATCCATTCCCGCATACCAAAAAGATCGCTGTTAGCCACTTCGTGCTAATCACCAAGTCGACTTAATGATTAGCACAATGCTCCGCATTAAAACTGAACTAATCACATGCTGGAACAGTGTCCCTATTCGATCAAACCAGCAAATCACGACACTGAGAATTGTACGAAGCCAAATAAAAAATCATTTAGTTCACAAGCCCAAATCCACCCATTGGGGAAATGGCCCCGCACCTTTTGCCGGGCCGGAATCTGCGCAACGCGCCCTAAGCAACCATTGCTCAACGGCACGCAACAGGCAATCTTGCCCAAAAAAGCGACCGCTTCTCAACCTGTTATACAGGAGCTCGACCTGCGCCCTATCCAAAAATGGCGCATATAAATCACTGGTCACTATTAATGCAGATAAAACTGCCAGATTGTTCTCCTGAAGGGCACGTGAAAAAAATTCGCGCCCCCCCCTGCGCGTAAGATCATCGCCCAAGCGCGCGGTAATGCAGCAATCCGTAAATTGTTTCAAGCAAAGAAACAACGTATTACCATCACGACTGCCCGGGGCTGATAAAGACTCAGCGGTTCGCCTTCGCCGAACGGAAGGTGCCTCAGCATACTCTCTAGCATCACAACAACATTCCTGCCTGCCGTCTGTGTCCGAATCATCACGCATACCAGCATCGGCCGCAGGGACCAACCCCAAAGAAGGAAAAGCGTCACGCAAAACCGGCGTCACCGGTTCACGGGGCAGCTCCATCGCACATGTAACGGTACTCAAACAACACGTCACCAGTAATACCTTAGTCTTCACAATCGACTCCTCAAAAATTTTTACCTCGTGGCGAAAACAGGGCGGCCGCACGCGACTTGCTCAAAAGAGCAGAAGACAGTATACCGCCCTGTACAAATTTTTAAATAGGTAATTTACAACGAAGCAAGAAGCAGCGCCAACACCGACATTAATTTAATCAAGATATTAAGCGATGGGCCCGACGTATCTTTGAAAGGATCGCCAACCGTATCACCAACAACGGCAGCTTTATGTGCATCAGATCCTTTGCCGCCCAAATTGCCCGCTTCGATATATTTTTTAGCGTTATCCCATGCACCGCCACCATTGGCCATCATCAGCGCAAGAAGCACGCCAACTGACGTCGCGCCAACAAGCATACCGCCAAGCGCTTCTTTGCCCAAAACATAGAACATGACAATTGGCGCACCAACGGTAATAATGCCTGGCAAAATCATCTGACGCAATGCCGCGCGCGTACTGATGGCAATGCAGCTCTTGTAATCCGGTTCAGCCGTGCCCTGCATAAGCCCAACAATGTCCCTGAATTGACGGCGTACTTCCATCACCATTTGCAATGCAGCGTTACCAACCGAACGCATGGTCAATGCAGAAATCATGAATGGCAAAGTACCGCCCATCAATAAACCAACGGTAATATATGGATTCAAAATGTTCATGGCGCCCAAGTGCGCTGATTGTGCATACGCAGCAAAGAGAGCTAACGCCGTCAAAAGGGCAGAACCTATTGCAAAGCCCTTACCCAACGCTGCCGTGGTATTCCCAAGAGCGTCTAATTTATCAGTAATTGTGCGCACGCTTGGATCAAAACCAGACATTTCAGCAATGCCGCCAGCATTATCTGCAATTGGTCCATAAGCGTCAATGGTCATCGTAATACCAACGGTTGCCAACATGGCCACGGCCGCAATCGACACGCCAAACAATCCGCCACCATATTGGAAGGTGAAGAGGATAATGACAGCCAAAAGCAATACCGGCAACACCACCGATTCCATGCCAAGAGACAAGCCATAAATAATATTGGTTGCGGCCCCGGAACGGGAAGCGTCGGCCAATTTACGTATTGGTCGTGATGACGTGTAATATTCAGTAATCAATCCGACAATAATGCCGGCTATGCAGCCGAACACAACGGCGTATACCAACGCAATAGGCAAGCCAACCAAATTGACATACCCGTATGTTCCCAACGTTAATAAGATCATGGAAACATAGGTTGCTCCACGCAGAAGCGCAGCGGGCGCTAACGGCAACATAATGGTTGCCCAAATGGCAGCTGCAGAACCCAATAACCCGACGGCTGCAATGACGATTGGCAAAGCAATATGTTCAAATGAGCTCGATCCAAACGTCGTAACCGCTAATACCATACTGGAGACCATGGCCCCAACATATGATTCATAAATATCAGCACCCATGCCGGCCGTATCGCCTACGCAATCACCAACGTTGTCGGCAATAACGGCAGGATTACGTGGATCATCTTCCGGAATGCCTGCTTCCAATTTACCCACTAAATCAGCACCAACATCGGCAGACTTGGTATAAATCCCGCCCCCAACGCGTGCAAAAAAGGCAACCAAGCTGCTGCCAACACCAAAGCTTGTAATTAATTTTTCAAAACTTATTTGTCCGGCGAAGAAATAAAAGATCACACCAAGCCCCAGCAGCCCAAAACTGGCAACGGCAAAACCCATGACGCCACCGCCGAAGAACGCCATCATAAAGGCCGAGCGCTCGCCTTGATCGCGAGCAGCCAGCGTTGTACGCACGTTCGCCGCCGTTGCTGCGCGCATGCCAATTACACCGGAAAGCATGGATAAGCTGGAACCCAAAATAAAAAAGAGTGCACTCAACCAGCCAGCTACATAGGTTAAAATAATGGTACCAAGAACAACGACACCAAAAATAATACGATATTCTTCTTTTAAGAAGGTCATGGCGCCCTCACGAATGGCGTCCGCCACCTTAATCGCCTTGGCGTCACTCACGCCAACGCTCATTACGCGGCGATATAGATAGACCATGACCGCCAGACCAAAAAGCGCGGTCCCAACGAACAACAGAAAGTAATTAAGCATACTGATCCTTCATGTTACCAAAAAGATTATTTTATCCATTGTGCTTCACACCACCGTCCCGAAAATCCATCAACTCACCACATTGGCCCCCTTGCCATCGATAAACGCTTGTATATTTTGTATCGCCACGTCTAAACATTGCTGCCGCGCCTGCAGGGAATTAAACGCATTATGCGGAGTAACAATAACCCGCGGATGGTTCACCAGATAACGCACTGCAGCAATATGCCGCAATGCTTCTGCCGACACTTTTTTATCAAGCACGGCCTGAACAGGATGAGCCAAAAGCCACTCTTCTTCAAAGACATCAAGCCCGACACCAGTCAATATTTTATCATCCAACGCCTCAACCAGTGCCTCAGTTTCAACCACAGGACCACGAGCGGTGTTAATCAAATAAGCGCCACGCTTACATTTTTTGATCGTATCACGATTAATCAGATGATGTGTTTTTTGGTTATAGGTAACATGAAGCGTTATCACATCCGATTGCGCCAAAAGCGCATCAAGCGAGACGTAGGAAAACCCCATTTTTTTCGCCATCGTCTGATCAACATGAATATCATAGGCAAGCACCTTCATGCCAAAGCACGTAGCCACGGTTGCAACACGCATGCCTATATTACCGAGCCCTATAATTCCTAACGTTTTACCGCGCAAATCAGTTCCGGTAAGATCGTGCGATGAAAAATTACCTTCGCATAACCGCTGGCACCCCTCACGTATACGCCGCGAAAGATTGAGCATAAGCGCAAACGTGTATTCTGCTACGGCATATGTTCCATAGGCCGGTACGTTGCAAACCGTTATACCACGCGCCTTAGCCACCTGCATGTCGATATGATTAAAACCGGTCGATCGCGTAACGATACATTTGAGCTCGGGTAATCGTTGCAATATATCGCTTGTTATTTGCGAATCAAGAAAAACACTCAACAATTGTGTCTTGACATCCAGCCGCGCGCAATCGTTGATAATGCCTGGCACAAACGTAACACCTTTACCTGATAAACAATCTTGCGCGTACTTTTTTTCCCAATCATCAGTATAAAAATAGGTTACATTCATTATCTCACTCTTCTTTAACTCATTTCGTAAGCGAACGAACAACGGCAACGTCGCTATAGGGTACTCTTTTTTGCCCAATAATCTGAACGGTCTCGACGCCCTTGCCCAATATGACAATAATATCACCCTCTTGGGAGTAAGAATATGCCGTACGAATCGCTTTCTCACGATCTAACTCTACTAATACACTTGCACGTTCATAAACGGTCAAATCGGCCATAATTTCTTGCGCAATGCGTTGCGGATCTTCCATACGTGGGTTATCCATCGAGACAATCACCATATCTGCATACGCAACGGCAATTTTACCCATCATCGGCCGTTTAAACGTATCTTTTCCGCCGGCAGCTCCAAAAATAACAAATAACTTGCGTGCACGTTTTTTGAGCATTGGCAAGACTGCTTGAAACGCCTGCGGTGTATGCCCATAATCAACGATAGCTAAAGCACCGTTAGCCAAGGCATAACGCTCTAAACGTCCTGGGGCTCCGGTAAATTCAGCAAGCGCCTGCACCATATATTCCGGCGAAATACCCAATTGATGCGCAAGCATCACAACGCCAGCAATATTTTGCGCGTTATACCGGCCAACAAGCGGCGTCTCAACCAATATGTGCTTGCCGCCAATCGTTATTTCGAGCAATTGCTTTTGGAATGTTTCTTGCAGAATGGTTACTTGGCCATCAGCCTGCGCAGCAAAGCCGGAAGTCAACGCATCTGGATGTACACTGCATACTTTTTGACCCCACTCAGCATCAATATTTGCCACCAAAGGAGCATCTGACTTTTTATGTGCAATAACGGCAAGTTTAGCCGCAAAATAATCTTCCAACTTCGGATACGATTCACCATGTTCGCGCGCCAAATTTGTAAAAATAACGCCACCAAACGTAAGCCCATCGAGCCGATGCATGGTGTGCGCTTGTGCTGAAACTTCCATAACCACGTATTGAATACCCAAACGCACACAACGGTCAAAAAAGTAATGCAAATAATCTGGCTTTTCGGTGGTCAAATCAGCCTCGTAGATTTCATCACCAATCATATGCTGCACACCACTCAAAAGAGCCACCTTTTTGCCGGCTTTCTTAAGAATGTGATAAAGCACATAAGAACTGGTCGTCTTACCATCCGTGCCCGTAACCGCCAAAAGCGTAAGTTTATCGGCAGGATTGCCATAAGCCTGCGCACTGAGCTGCGCAAGTGCAGCACGCGGATCCTCAACGCGCTTTAACTCGATACCCCGCTTGGCGCACAGCGCCGTAATCTCACTGCTCAACGTGGCGTCACGCGGCACCACAATCGTCTGCGCACCCTGCTCAATGGCCTGTGCAATAAAATCTAACCCGTTTACTTTCGTTCCAGGAATGGCGACATACGTCGAGCCAGCCCCAACATGCTTGGTATGACTACTGACGCGATAAATATCCATAACTGATTAACCTTTGTGTTCTTCGTGTGAACGCAACCCGCGCAAGACCGTAGGCAACAACCAAATGATGGCGTATAGGTTGATAAGCAGCATAAGCCCAACAATGATATCAACCAATGACCAAATAACCCCAACTTTGGCGATAGCGCCAAGAAATGCTGCTGCACAGAACAAAATATAATAACCCCAGACAAACCGATTATTGGTTAAAAATAACCAGGAACGCATAGCAATAAATAATACGGCTGCCATGCAACCCAACCCAAAACTTGCCGAAATAAAGGTGACAATCCAGCCGGCATAGCATGAGAATACGGTGCCGAATGCAGCAATGGTCAAACGAATCGCCTGTTCGCCGTTATTCCAAACACCGCTAGAAACAACACACAACGCAACAAGCAACCCGACAACAAATGTACTAATAAAGACAGGAACCATCGAAAGCAAACTATCCTGTACAGGTTTTTTGCTGCCCGTAGCACCAAAAGCCAACGCCGCACTGCCCAAACCAGCTTCACTCATCGTCAAAGAACGGACTAAACCTTCCTTCATGGCAACTTGTATCGTCCAACCAACAACGCCACCCATAGCCGCTTGGCACGTAAATGCACTCTTTATAATGAGAACAATCGAAGGCAAAATAGCGTGATAATTACCAATGAGTACGATAATGCCGCAAATCAAAAAGATGGCAACTTTAAAAGGCGTCAAACGATCGGAAATGTGCAAAATACGTTTTGCGCCGCCCAGAGATGCATACAATAAAAATGCCAAAAAGCACGCAGCGATAATCCAGCGATTAATTCCCCACGTATAGTTAATCGCATCGGCCATCGAATTGGCTTGCATCGCATTACCGCCAATGAGACCGTAAACCAAAAACATGCCAGCAAAAACATATGGTAAAAATGATTTACCGGGAACACGATTAAGGTAAACCATCGGACCGCCGAGCGCACCACGAAACGTATGAACGCCAGTAAAGCAAGTGGCGATATACACCTCGGCAAAACGCAAGCCCATGCCAACCAACCCGGCAACCAACATCCAAAAAGCCGTTCCTGGTCCGCCTACATAAATACCGGTTGCTATACCAGCAATACTGCCATTACCAGTCGCGGTTCCTAACGCAGCAATAAAGGCTTGAAATGGACTTATTTCTGATTTGGCTTCCGTTTGGACCTCAGATTTGCTGGGATGAAAAACCATGTGCCAAGCATCAATAAAGTAGCGTATCTGCACAAAACGCAAGGCCAGCATCACAATAACACTTACCGCTAAAAACAGGATAATGAGCGGCCAACCCCACAAAAATTGGTCAAAATTGCCTATCATCGCACTGAAATCCATATTTTCCTTTCAATTGGAAACGGTTAAACACATTTTCTACACTATACCTATCAAACCAGAAAAGTCACGTGCCACACACAGCGCAGACATTTCCCGGCAATCATAAAATTTCTAGTTTATTGGTTTAATTTTTGTTAACCTAAAAAATGTATTGTATATCAGTAAACTTTCAAAAAAACCAAACAATGAAAATTATAGCATTGGACATCGGCGATGTACACACCGGCGTAGCCCGCGCTGACGAACTTGGTATGTTCGCCAGACCATCGAGAACGGTTGATTCACCGCGCCTGGCAACCTGGCTTAAAGAAATATGCGCCCAAGAGCAGCCTGATTCCATTGTTGTCGGGTTACCCAAAACTCTGCGCAATACCCATAGTCAACAAACGAATAAGGTTCTTGCGCTCTATGAAGAACTCAAAACTCAATTCCCAGCAATTGAATGGATCCTCTGGGACGAACGGCTTACGAGTAAGCAGGCTGCACAGCTTGTTTCACGAAAAACAAAAAGCGATAGAGAGCGCGGACATGCTGTCGCGGCAGCCTTCATTTTGCAATCGTATCTGGACTATTTGCGTCTGAAAAACGAAAAATTTATTGACAGAGCATAGTTTATTTTTTTAGATTGAATATGCACTTTGCGATGAAATGGAGCAGTAAAAATTAAAAAAGGAAGCAGGATCGCGGTCCCTTGAAACGTTGGAATGGACGGTCCTAAAAAAAGGGAGGCTTCAATGAAGTGTCGCAAGTGCTCGGGGCTTATGGTGAAGCAATCGTTTTTCGACAACTTTTTTAATTTTGAAGGGTGGAAGTGCCTGAACTGTGGTAAGATTATTACACGCAAAGAAAAGACCATCGAATTCGATGCGTTCAGTATTTTTTATCAACAACAAAAGTGCAAGAAAAGTCCAGCTAAGTAATAGGCTATGATCGTATATATCGCAGCACAAGCAACCTACCATTCAATCGAGGTTGGGGTTTTTTCTGATCTTGTATGCATCGCCAGAAGCTCGATAGCTAAGCGAACCGCGAGCAAGATGTTTATACCTGTTTTTCAAGATTTGCTTGCCCATAACAATCTCACGTTGGCCGACTGTTCTTTTATCGCGGCAAGCCAAGGCCCAGCTCCCTTCACTACGCTACGCACACTCATTGCGTCGCTCAATGCCGTACATTTTGCCACAAAAATACCGCTGGTGGGCGTTAATGGATTACATGCGTTTGCGCATCAATCTGATACGCAACCTCACGCATTAACCATTGTTTTGCTCAATGCATATCATAACGATGTGTACTTTGTGTATCGCAATAGCGTTGGCTGTCAACCGATCGCGGAACTTATTCAAATACTCCAAAAAGAACCACTCGAAGTCCCGCTTCGTTTTGTGGGTAACGGCGCAATACTCTTTGAAGAACACCTCAAAAAGGCTTTCGCCGGGCGTTCGTTCGTCTTAGATACAAACAATGATTTCACAACACTCGAAACGATCGCACAGCACGGGCTTACGCAGTGGCACAATAAGTTCACGACACAACAATTAGTTCCTCTTTATCTCAAGCCAAGCATCGCTCATCGCTCAATTGTTATGTAATCGAACGGATAATACCTGCCGCCAAAAATGCTGCCTGTTCGGCACGCAAAATACTCTGCGTGAGACGTCCAGCAACAAATCCCTTAGTTTTTACCAGCTCTTTCTCACGAATCGAGAAATCTGCCTCGGGCCCAACCAGCAGGGTTATTGGTTCACCTTTTTTGATTGCCTGATGCGCCACATCTATAAACGATGTCTCTCCAAATTCGCACCATAACCGTGCACCAGGCTGATCTAACACATCGAGTAAAAATTGTGGATCATGTAAAATGGGTAATATTAATTGTTTAGATTGTTCAGCTGCCGCTATCATCACCCGCATCATTCGTTCATGCTCTTTGACGCCGCCCCACGCCCGCTGCACCCGATCACTCGTGTATAACCTGATGTATTGTACACCGCATTGCGTTAATGAACTGATGGCATCCTCGAGCGCTCCATGCTTGAGCACGGCAAGCAATACGGTAATAGCAGGGCTCAGCGCGACAAGCTGAGTGGCTTCACCCAGGCGTAAGCGTACGCGCCGCTCGTCAACCTCTTCGACGATAGCCGTTACCTGACACACATCATTAAATAACTGTAAAGATTCACCTACGCGCAAACGGAGCACGCGGCTGATGCGATGGACGACAGGCGCATCAGTAACAATCAGTTGCCCAACACGATCAAACGAAGCGGGATAATAGAGTGCAAAAGTGTGTTTCTGTTCGTTCATGCCGGCTTAACTTGTTTGCGTTTAAAAGCGGTGCATTTATTGACAACATAGTGCATGCTCTTGGCAACACTCAATCGTGCGCGAACAAGGGCAACAGCCATCATTTGTGCAAGGAAATGATACTGAACCCAAAGAAGATCCCACGTATTGCATGCGTGAATTAAGAGTAGGGCCGCCGGTTTTTCAATCCACTTTAAGTAGCGGGGAAGCCCGCGATTCGTCGGCAATTGCGCTTCAGGCAAATTATCAAATTGACTCCAAAAGGCTTCATCTTGAAACATCCCCTTGTCTTGCTGTTCCTGAACATTACCAACCGCAGCCGTCGCCGGCCCTTCAGCAGCGTAGAGTGCACCACCCGCGAGCAGGATAATAAACATGCGTTTCATCATAAGACGCTCCTATTTTTGTATTTTCGTTTACATCACGGCCTAAAACATACCAAAATATTAGTATACTGCGAATAGATAAGGAAAAACCGATGAGTAAACCCACGACGCTCGTTATTCTTGACGGATTTGGCTATCGCGCAGAAAAAAAATATAACGCCATTGCCAGCGCACACACGCCAATATTGGCATATCTGCGCGACCATTATCCACACACGCTGCTACAGGCGTCGGGCCCTGCCGTTGGTCTGCCGGAAGGGGTTCCGGGCAATTCTGAAGTCGGGCACCTCACCATCGGATCCGGGCGCATCATAGAACAATCGATTACCCGCATACACCATCTTATTGCTCAGAAAAAATTATGTGCGCACCCGCTGATTAAAAATAATTTTGAGGTACTGGCTAAAACCGGTAAAACCTTACATCTCATGGGATTACTCTCCGATGCCGGGGCGCATAGCCACATCGAACATTTGTTTGCTCTTATTGAATGCGCCAAAAAATATGGCATAGCACATATCGCCATCCACTGTTTTTTAGATGGCCGCGATACCCCCCCACAATCAGCGCAGCAATACCTGCAATTGCTTCAGGAAAAAATCCGATCGGTACCCAACGCCGTTATCGCCAGTATCACGGGACGTTTTTATGCCATGGACCGCAATAACGAATGGGCACGAACGCAGGCAACCTACACCATGCTTACCACGCAGCAATCACCAAGTTTTGAATCGTGGCAGCATGCAATTGATCATTTTTATCAACAAAATATAACCGACGAATTTATACCGCCAACACCCCTATCCGATGGCCCAATAAAAGATGGTGATGGTATCATATTTTTTAACTTTAGGCCTGATCGCGCACGCCAACTCACGCGTGCTTTTATTGATCCGGCTTTCGATGCATTTTCGCGCCCCCAACTCAAACTCACTTTTTTTATAACGCCAACCATCTACGATGCAACACTCCCTACACAAGCGCTCTTGCAGCAAGAATCGGATGACAATGCACTAATGGACACCTTGTGCCACCATGGGTACACCACGTTTGCCATTGCAGAAACGGAAAAATATGCGCATGTTACGTATTTTTTCAATCTTGGGCGCGAAAAAGTGTATCGCAATGAAACGCGCGTCATCGTGCCATCCATCAGCGCACAAAATTATAAAGATACGCCGTGCATGCGCGCGCCAGAAATAACCGATCAAGTATTAGCATCGCTGCACAACAAGGCCAAAGATTTTTATGTTATCAATTACGCCAATCCGGACATGGTTGGCCACTCGGGCGATTTTACCGCAACCGTTGAAGCTATTGAGTGCGTAGACAAACAGCTCGGCCGGCTTTATAAAACAATCGTGGAGGAATTGGGTGGCACGCTGTATATCACCGGCGATCACGGCAATGCTGAACTTATGTATGACGAAGAACACCACCAACCACACACGTCACACACAAATAATCCGGTAGAATTCTTTTTTGTAAACCAGTCGGTAAAAGATACTGACACCCCGTTACCCTTAACAGGGCTCAAAGATATTGCGCCATTTATTGTGCACAATATGGGGCTTGACGAAAAACAGGCAAAGCCATGCGTGTAATACACCGAATGAAATTCGCACAAACCATGTGGTGGACCTAGGGTAAACACCCTTCGACACGCTTCCGCCGTCGTCGAGACTATGGCGGACAGGCAGGGCGAGCGGGGAGAAAACATGAATATCAAAAAGTCAGCTGAAAAATACGATGCTTGCCAACGCGCACCTGCATGCCCTCAACCGGCGTGATGCGCGCCTGAAAATCAGTAATCGCCACGCCATCAATATGCACCGCTCCCGACTCAATAAGCCGTTTGGCTTGCGATGAACTCTCAACCGCTTCTAATAATTTAAGCAGATCGACAATCCAAATTGGCTCGGCAGAAGCAAGCTTAACCGGGGTTGCCTGGCTATAATCGCGCTTTTCAAAAAGAGCCTCGAACTGCTGCTGCGCATAGTCGGCATCTTTTTTTGACCAGAGACGCTCGATAATAGCGTACGCCATCTGCTTTTTGAGTTCTTTAGGATGCGCGCCATCTTTAATCGCCTGCTCAATTTCTGAAGCTTTCTTGCCCAAAAGCAAAACATAATACTTGATCATGAGCACATCAGAAATCGACATCAATTTACCAAAAGCGTCGGACGGCTCGTCAAAAATGCCAACGGTATTGCCCAAAGACTTCGACATTTTATTAACGCCATCCAGGCCCTCCAGCAACGGCATCGTCAAAATCACCTGCGGCTCTTGCCCATATTGTTCTTGCAGCCAACGGCCACACATTAAATTAAACGTTTGGTCAGTCCCGCCCAATTCTACATCAGCTTTTAATGCAACTGAGTCATAGCCCTGTAAAAGCGGGTAAAGCAGTTCATGCATGCTAATCGGGGTACGCTCTTCTAAGCGTTTTTTAAAATCATCACGTTCCAAAATACGCGCAACGGTCATGCGGCTGCACAAACGAATAAAATCGTCGGCGGTAAATTTTTCAAGCCACTCAGAATTGTAGCGAATCGTGATATTCGAAATATCCAACACTTTGCCCACCTGATCCAGATACGTTTTAGTGTGTTGAGCAATTTGTTCTTTAGTTAATGGCGGACGCGTTTTTGAGCGCCCCGTAGGATCGCCAATACGCGCCGTAAAATCGCCAATCAGGAAAATAACCTGGTGGCCCAGTTCTTGAAATTGCCGCAATTTAAAAAGAACGACCGTATGCCCCAGATGCAAATCGGAAGATGTTGGATCGATGCCAAATTTAATCGTCAGCGGTTTGCCCGTAGCTAATTTTTTCTTAAAATCTTCCTCGGGAATAACGTTAGCCGCTCCATTTACTAATAATTCAAAATCGTTTTTTACCGACATCATGCACCTACCAAACTTTTAAGGACGGCTATCAAGCCTATTTCCATTTTATCCAGACTGTAAAACACCACACTGCTCGAAACGTCGATTAATAAAACTGCACCAAGAAAAGGGATAAGGAGCAAAAGAAATGCTGCGTTAACCGTCTTGCCATGGCGCTCTTGTTCATAAATAAAAATTTGCGTCAAAGACATAAGCACTTCATAGGGAATAAACCACGCCGCAAACAGAGCAACAGCATTAATAATATGTAAAATAACCTTGCCCAAGACCGGTAACCATGCCAACGAAACGTAGTGTAAAAGAGCGACCAAAACACCAAGCCGCAACATAAGCAAAAAGAGTAATGTAGCCATTATGGCAATAGGTTGCGCCAGAGCAACTACGGTAAATTTGAGCCAGCGCCACCAACCCGATAACCGATGCCATACAATAGGAACGGGCCGACCAAGGCCAATAACCACCCCAAAAATTGCGTAACCGATAGGCACAATAATCAAACTGATAGGATCAACATGAACAAACGGATGGAACGAGGTAAAACCCATGTGATACGCGGTATCGTCGCCCATTTTTGCAGCAATCCACGCCTGAAACGCCCCCGCCGTCGTAGCAATAATGATATACGCAAGCACGATGGCAATAGTCTGTCGGGCGAGCTCTATTACTTCTAACGTTACCAAGATATCCTTTCTGCACACGACCAATTCTGTGGTATCAGTCTAAAAAAAATACGTCCATTTGTCACTGAGCCGGCATGAGATGAATAAAAGCAAAAAAGCCCCAGCTTTAACCAGGGCTTTTCTTGTTAACCAAACAATAATTATTTCTAAGCTTTCTTGGCCTCGACACGCTTTCTAAGTTCAGCTAGCAGCGCTTTGGCTTCGGGCGTTAATTTCGATTCGTCGATTTGTGCACAGCAAATAATCTGTTTTAACAATCTTTCTGCATACTCTTTATCGACTGAAGAACGCCTGAGCGTCATGAACTCTAAACCGTATGTAGCCGCACCTGTAAAAAACCCGAGGAACAACGAACAACGAAGTGACGAATCAGACAACCACTCGCTACTGGGAAACGCCTCAGTCAGTTCAGTCAGAGCAAAAAAAACAAGCGCGCTTGTCACGCCGGCCATTACGGACACCGGAACCCTTAACTGAGCACCAGAGCCATAGCCAATCCTTCCACCTTTTTGTAGATAGGCAGCTGCAGCCCGATTGAGAGAATCTTCAAGACTCCGTTTCTCACCTGACTCCATACCAAGTAATGGTGCAGCTAAACAAACACAAAATATTATGCTTAAAAAGCTTCGCATAGAATTATTCATGGCATATCCACTTTGTAAAAATTAAACTTCGGTAAAAACACATTAATTTTTAACTTTTCTGGCCTCAGCGCGCTTTATGAAATCTTCTAAGAACCACCTAGCGTGATTAGTTAACTTTGACTTATCGACTTGCACGCTGAGAATTTCTGGAACAACCTTCAAAAACTCTGCGTCGATCTCGGCAAATCTGAGAGCCTGCAAACCCTCTTTTCGAGCGTTATACCGAATAGCCGCTTCACGAGCTACATACCAACTAAGAACCGTACCAATCGAACACAAAGACACGACAGCGCCCGCTTTTTTCAATTCAGCAGAACCATCTTCGGCAAAGATGTTTTTATCCAACAGTTTGTACGCACCAACGGCCACAATCGGTCCACCAACAATTCCGGATAATACCGCCACATTATTTGGATAAAAACGCCCTCCGAAAGCCATCCTCGCCTGCAGCGATTTTTCGTCAAATTCATCGGCAATCTGATTAATTTTATCTTCAATCGTTAGTTTCTTGACAGATTCAGCAGGCTGAATACCAACCCACATTTTGAGCCGCTCCATGCCGAACAACGGCACACTCGGGCACAGGCAAACTACACACAAAACACTACGCATCGAATTCTTCATGGGATATCCCCTTGTAAAAAATTAAACTTCGGTAAAAACATTCAAAAGACATTGTGATCTAATCTCAGACAAAGTCAACATAAAAAACAGCCCTTCAGCCCACCACAAGCACATCTACACACCTGCATGTTTTTGACATTTCTGGCCAGGATTGATAAAACAAGTGTCATGATTAAAGAAAAATTCCCTAAAATTCTCACCTACAAAAATTGGTTAATCCCGCTCGGATTAGCCCTAACCACGGTCATCGCCTATCTACCATCACTATGGTACGCATTTCAGTTTGACGACGAGCCAAGCATTTTGCGATTTTATGACATCCGTAACAAGGGCTTTTGCGACTTGTTTTTTACCACCAGCCGTTGGGTAAGCTACTGGCTCAATACCATCCACTATAAACTTGATCAATTCCAACCGTTTGTATATCGCCGCAGCAATCTCATCTTTCACTGCATCAGCGGCATTCTTGTCTATTGGCTTATATTATCGCTTCTGACCTTGCGCCCAAAAAACTCATGGGCTCATCGTTGGTCACGAGTTATCGCTGGCATAACCTGTGCGCTGTTTCTCTTACACCCCGTGCAAACGCAAACGGTTTCTTACGTTATTCAGGGCCAACTTGAAGGGTTATCAACCCTTTTTTGTTTGGCAATTGTGATCTGTTTTGTTTTTGCCACGCAGGCCAAGCAACACTGGATTAAATTTTTATATACAGCCGGCATGATAGCGCTCGGCATTATCGCCTGCGGAACTAAAGAAATCACCATTGTGCTTCCCTTTCTTACGCTGCTTATCGACTGGTTTTTCATTGCGCAGGGTAAAATAAGCGAACTCAAAAAACATTGGTGGATGCACGCTATTATCGCCATCACGATCTGGGGATGCTACACCTGGCTTCTGGGCAAAAATTTTATCATAAACGTACTTGCGCTACGTGTTGAACACCAAAACACTATCGGCAACATGATCACGCACATGGGTGATCAAAAAATTACCCCGTGGCCATTTTTTATTTCACAATTCAAAGTTGCTTTGCATTATCTTTTTATGTTTATTTGGCCGTTTAATATGAGCGTCGATTATGATTGGAAACTGTGCAACGGCATCGAGGATCTCAGCTGTCTTTTGCCGCTCCTGGGATTAATCGCCATTTTTGCAACCATTGGCTACCTGCTCTATAAAAATCGCGTCAGCACGGTTGCTTGCGGGCTGCTCTGGTTTTTTATCTGCTTGGCACCACGCTCGACTATTATGCCATCGACAGAATTAATGGCGGATTATAAAACCTATCTGGCCTCGATTGGCTGGTTGTTTGTGCTCGCTATTGGGCTAAGTCATCTCTACGAATGGCTGCGTAACCGCTGGTCACTTTTTAAACAACCATGGAGTAACGCACTTCTGATCGCTCTATGCCTAGGCACGTTAAGCGCGCTCACCTGGCACCGCAACAAAGTATGGCGTTCCGGCCTGGAATTCTGGCAAGACGTCGTTTATAAATCGCCGGCTAAAGCGCGTGGATATAATAACTTGGGCGCGAATTTGCTTGCGCAGAATGACATCAAACAGGCAACCTGGTGTTTTAAAAAAGCCATCCAACTCGAACCGTTCACGTATCCAGATCCCTACAATAATTTAGCTGCTGCGTATGCTCTTCAGGAAAAGACGGATCTGGCTGTTTTTGCATTGCGCGCAAGCCTGAAAATTAACCCTTATCAGCCGAAGGCGTTTAACAACTTGGGCATATTCTTAATGAAAAAAAACGAAAACGACTTTGCTGAAAAATCGTTCCAACAAGCCATCTCGCTTGCGCCCCATTATGGCAAAGCACATTTCAACCTCGGGCGGCTGTATCTTAAACGCAACGAGCTGCGCAAAGCCTGGCAATGTTTCAAAGATGCCTGCACCAAAGCTGATTATGATATGGATCCGGAAGGCGTTGCCTCATACGCGCAAACGAGTATGTACGTCCAGAAATTTGATGATGCGATCAAGGGCTTTCAGATGCTGCTTAACCTCATGCCCGATAACCAAGCAGCGTTGTTTGGATTGGCCAATGCCTATGCATTAAATAAAAAATATCAGGATGCCATCACGCTTTATTGCCAGCTTCGGCAAAAAGAGCCCTACGAACTGCGCGTATGTTCCAACTTGACGCAAGCGTATATTGATTGTCACCAAAAACCACAAGCGCTGGCAATCATCAAAGAGCTTGAAGCCCACAAATTACAATATCCGGGCATGGCTCACCAAAAAGCAGTCTGTTCGTAAATGGGAAAACACCCTTCGATAAACTCAGGGTGAGCGGAGATAGATGGATTTAGGGCGAGTGGGGATGTTGGTACTTTTATGGTGAGCAGGCATGTGGTGAATTTAGGGTAAGCGAGTTTGTGAGGATATACCCCGTGCGTCCTGACCTCGTACTCCGTGCATCCTGAGCGTGTCGAAGGATGTCCCAGCAAGATCAAGAGAACGGGTGCGGGGGCCGTCCTTCGATAAACTCCCGCCGTCGCCAAGGCTATGGCGCGCAGGCAGGACGAGTGGGGGTGCGGGCTCGTTGGCAGGAAAAAGCATATACGATATACTGTTAATGAGATCTCAAAACAATGCATGGTGCCATGGAAAAAACATATAATTTTCTTACCAATGAACAAGAAATTCGCCAGCTCTGGGAACGCGAAAAGGTTTTTACCTTTAAACCCGGTGATCCTAAAAAAATTTTTAGTATAGACACCCCGCCGCCAACCGTTTCTGGCGTTCTCCATATTGGCAGCATTTTTTCATATACGCAGGCAGATATCATCGCCCGTTTTAAGCGGTTACAGGGTTTTGAAGTTTTTTACCCTTTCGGCTTTGACGATAACGGTCTGGCAACCGAACGTTTCGTTGAAAAGAAGCGCGAGGTAAGCCCCTATAGCCTGGGGCGCAGCGCATTTATTAATGTATGCCTTGAAGAAACAGCCATAGCACAGCAAGAATTCAAAAAAGTGTGGCAAACCGTCGGCCTCTCCGTTGATTGGAATCTCTGGTACTCAACGATATCAAAGCCGGTACGCAAGATCTCGCAGCAATCTTTTATCGAGCTCTATCAAAAAGAATTTATTTACCGTAAAAACGAACCAGCGCTCTATTGCACCACATGCAGCACATCGGTAGCCCAAGCAGAACTTGATGATAAAGAGGTGCAAAGCAACTTTTATGATCTCGCTTTCATCGATAACAAAGGCCAACGTTTAACGATTAGCACGACGCGGCCTGAGTTGCTTGCTTCATGTGTTGCGCTACTCTATAACCCGCAGGATAAGCGCTATAAGGCGCTCAAAAATGGCAAGGCCATTGTTCCAATTTATAATTACGAAGTACCCATTATTGCCGATGAAGCCGTAGTTCCCGATAAGGGAACCGGGTTGGTTATGTGCTGCACATTCGGCGATAAGCAAGATATTGCCTGGTATCTCAAGCACAAACTGCCATACCGCCAATCGATTGGCCGAAACGGCAAATGGACATCATTGGCCGGCTCTTTAGAAGGCCTTAAAGTAGCTGATGCCCGCAAAAAAATAATCGAAGAATTGAGCGCCGCTGGTTTCATCAGCAATCAGCGCCAAATAACGCACAGTGTTAATGTCCACGAACGTTGCAAGCACGAAATCGAATATCTCATTATTCAGCAGTGGTTCCTGAAAATTTTAGAACATAAAAAAGAATTTTTGGCCGTGGGCAACCAGGTTAATTGGCACCCGTCCCACATGAAAGCACGCTATACCAACTGGGTTGAAAATCTGGGATGGGATTGGTGTCTTTCTCGCCAACGCTTCTTTGGTATTCCATTTCCCGCTTGGCATTGCCAATCATGTAACACCGTACTGCTGGCCACGCCAGACCAGCTTCCGGTTGATCCACAAGAAACGCCGTACGGCAAACCTTGTCCAAAATGCGGCAAAGAAGACATCACGCCGGATACTGACGTTATGGACACCTGGAACACGTCGTCTATTACGCCGTACATTTGTTATCACTTATTGAACCCCGATGTTTATCCGTTTGATAAAGAAGTCACGCAGTGGTTCCTGCCAATGTCGATGCGTCCACAGGGGCACGATATTATTCGCACCTGGGCATTTTATACCTTGGTTAAAACGTGGATGCATAATAAAACGCTTGCCTGGAAATCATTAGTTATTTCAGGCCACGCGCTGAGCGCACAAGCAGAAAAAATTTCAAAATCGCGCGGTAATGCCCCAAAAGACCCCCGGCCGTTGATGGAACAATGGTCGGCTGATGCGATCAGGTATTGGACAGCTTCCGCGGCACTCGGAGCCGATGTCCCCTTTGCAGAAAATCAGCTTAAAATCGCCCAAAAATTGGTCACTAAGTTGTGGAATGCCTGCAGCTTCATTGAACAACACACCAAGACTATCGATCCAACAAAAAAACCAGCCTCTTTTGGCACCGTTAATGAGTGGATCCTTGATGCAGCAACGCAAACGTTTACTGCGTACGAAAAAGAGCTTAATAATAACGAATTTCATGCAGCTCTCGCGCATGCTGAAACATTTTTCTGGAACCAATTTTGCGATAATTATTTGGAACTCATTAAACATCAATTATTTAATCCGGACAGCGCTGATCAAGAACAACTTAATGCGACACGTTGGACGCTCTACTGGGTTGGATTACGTATTTTGCAGTGGTATGCGCCGTACCTGCCGTACGTTACTGAAAAACTTTACCAAGAAATATACCGTCCACACATGGGCATCCCTTCTTTACATCGCACCACGCACCAGGCAACCCAACAGCAGTATGCGTTCCAAACAAGCGCACAGGATATGGAAGTGCTCCTGCGCGTTATTGGACAAGTTCGCAAGACAAAAACGCTCAATCAGTTATCACTCAAGGCTGAAATTGCGCAACTCGTTGTTCACACAAAAAACACCAGTATTCGTGATGCCATCAATAAACATGTTTCCATTGTGCGCGGCATAACGCATGCCGTGGCCATTGTCGTTAATGACCAACCGCAAAAAGATCTGATCATACAACAAGATGACCAATTAATCATGCATGTCGTCATTGAAGAACCTGAAAAAGCATGATCACGATTAAAAATACCCAACGCACGGTGACAATCAACACTAAGCAGCTGGCAGCAGACGCACAAAAATTGCTCGATGCTTTGGGATACAGCGACTTTGATATCGGCATTTGGATTACAACCGACCAAACCATGCGTTCGTATAACAAGCGGTATCGGCATAAAGACCGGACTACCAATATTTTGTCTTTCCCGTATCATGCAAATATCAAGCCAGGCGATCGTATTACCCCGACGTGCCCGGAAGACAAAAATCTGGGAGACCTTTTGTTATCAGCTGCTTATATACAACGTGAAGTCCGTGAACTCAAACAGCCGTTGGCAGACCATCTGCGTATGCTTTTAATACACGGTATATGCCATCTTATTGGCTATGATCACGACACATCGGCACAATATGCCGCCATGCATGCCGAAGAAAAACGATTAGCCAAGCTTCTTGCCTGATAGTCATAAGTGCATATATACTAAAACACGATTTTAAAGGAGATCGTGTCTATGAAGTACCACATACTTATATGCTTAACCGTTGTCAGCCTATCAATCAAAGCAAACACGCCCCCGATTACCAACCAAAATCCACCGAGTGTTGCGGGTATCCAGCCATTTACCAACAATATCTACGTTGATAACAAGATAACCATTGCCGATAACCAACTCACGGCAAACCTCACACAAACAACAAGCCAGATGAGCAATCAATCGCTCACAACTCTTTTGACAATCAAACAAACATGCACCAACATCGTGATCGAAAGCGCAGCCAAAACATACGCACAGTGGCTTAAGTGGCGAAAAACAATTCTTTTATCCGGCGCTGCATTGGCTTATGCAATACCGCTGGCATACACGCTTAAAGCCCGGAGACTTATAGTAAACAGTCATGCATGGTGTAACTGGCAAGCGGCAAGACCGCTTGATGAATTATCTAAAACACCCACGGCGACGCTCTACGAAATGCTCAAAAAAGATATTGAGTCCACGTACAAAAGCCCGGATATTCATATTTTGGTTAATTTAACAAGATTTTTAAATGATACCGGAGCCGAACTGGATACTTTAAGGAGTTTTGATCGCTTTGCCAATACCGTAGACAGCTGTTACCTTGCACGCATCTTTTTCATTACGCCATTCACGCTCAAACAAATCAACAATCGTATTAAGCGGCTTATTTTTATCCGCGCGATTATTGCTCAAACGTTAGAGCCCGATAATGTCATACACCAACTTTCGCTGGTTAACTCCCCATACCTAGCATACCGAACTTTGAGGCCACGTGTTTTAAGTCGTCATCACTAAAGCGCAATCCGCCGCCAACAAAACCTTTACGTTGTGAGTTGCTGATCAAATCATCGCCACCAAAGGTAAGGTAGAGATTGCCTAGATACATACGGTTAAACCACTTAAGATGTGGGCATCGCTCACAAATCCAACGGTTTTGGCCATGGAAATCATAAAGTTCAATACCCGTTATCCATTTAAAGTATGGAATATCTATCGGCAACGTATAATCAAGCCCAAAACCAAAGCTCCGCTCTATCGTACCAATGCGTACCGTTAGGTCATTGAAAACTTTACCCGCCTGAATATCAAAGCGCATATCGTTACGGCGTATCGATTTGTGTTCAACGTTAGGCGCAACCATCACATCACCATCATCGATAACTGGTTTATTTGGGTTCATAGGAGCACAATTTTGCTTGAAATAATCTGAGTGTTCATACCAGCGATTTGGCCAACCCTTTTCTGAGCGCACCATTTGTAAAAGATAGAACCATGAAGGACTCGTATTAAACTTCAAGTCGAAATAGCCCAAATTATTGCAGTAAGGGTAACAATCAACTGGCTTGAGCATCGATTCAGCACGGACATCAACTACAACACCCAAATTATTCAACACGGCTAAGTTTTCTTTAATACCACGCGCAGCAGCCTTGACGTCATTGCACATGTCTTCATCATTGATCAGCTTGCACAATAATCCCTTACCACAACGCGTTTGATCGACCGCAGATTCGACTGACGTTGCCGCCTGTTCAAGTTTATTGGCCACGCGGTTAAAGTCGCGATCGATAACCTGTGCGATTTTTTGGGCACTGTCTTTGAATGCGGGTAATACTTCGCTATCAAGACGCCCGGCAACCTTATTAATATCGGCACGCAATTGCGGCAAGGTCTCTTTGACTTCATGAGCAAAAGAACTCAGGTCTTTAATCGCCTGCGTAATATCTTTTTCATTGCGCCCTACCACACGATCGAGCGAATCAGAAATGGCAGCAATTTTTTCCGATGCGCGCACCAAATTATCAACCATGGTATGCAACTTATCAGCCTGCCCATCGCCGCCAAGGGCATGGTTAAGCGACGCAGAGACTTGCGTCACATTTTCGGCCAATTTTTTTACTTGCCCAAGCAAGGCGTCCATTGAAACCCCACAGGTCCCATCACGACACAGTGAAGAACCGGCAGCGATAATCGGTTGGCTCGGATCGCCCGAAATAAGCTCAACATATCGCGGGCCAAGAAGCCCTTCTTGACGGATCATGGCATACGCATCTTGATGTAACTGATAATGCGATTGCACCATAAGCCGGACCTTGGCACGGCGATCAGCACTGAACAAGCTTACTTTATCAACCCAACCAACTTTGACCCCAGCAATTTTGACATCTGATTTTTCAGAAAGGCCTGAAACGTTATCAAAACAAACCTCATAGTGACAGTAGTTTTTCAAATGAAAACGAAAAACGCGTAAATGAAAGATCATGTAGATAAAGATACCGATGGCGACAATAACGAATACGCCAACTTTTGTTTCAGTTTTTAGCTGCAAGCCCAAATCCTCTATTTATCAGACTAAATAGACTTTCATCGGAGTAAACACAACACTCTCGTCGCGCCGTTCTTCGCGGACTAAAATCGCGTATACTCTTTGGGTAATACCAGCAACGGTCGCGCAAGCCAACACTGAAAAAAAATACGGCTCGCAGCGCGTAGAAAACATTTTGTCTATGCCCTTGGGAAGCGCCTTAAGATCCTTGCCATAAAACGACTTCAACGTTTTATCCCAATCTGCTTCCCAGTTGAACGACGGCTTAAATTCTTTCAGCATCGTTTCCAGTTCTTCGCCTGTTATGTGCTGACCCGCCGGCCTCAACCCCAACATCGTTCGGAGCGATGCTGATAAAACCCACGGATTAAGTGTACCAAATCCTGCGCGAGACGTAAAAATATCGGTCAAATAAACAGTTTGTATTTTATTTTTTTGTTCGTTAGGCAAAGCAACATAGGTTCGATCATCAAATATGTGAAAACCAGGCACCGTGATTAATTCGGTAACGTCGTTAAACCAAACGCCTTTTCGATGTTTAAAAAAACCATAGAGATTAGCCGCCAGATCCTGCCGCGACCCAACTGAACGGGCAAGCGTACCCAATAATTGGCGAATGCACTGCTTAACCGTTTTATCAACCCGCTCATTACCCAATGACGTTAGTAAACCATTAAGTAACAACTTGCCATCCTCGCATGCAACATAGAGCTGAACCGTCCCCTGCGTACCATCAGGCAAAGTTATACGTATCTGTTGCCAACGATTAATAAGCGTTAACGTTTTACGCAAAAGTTTAACGCCAACGTCACCGGCAGGCTCCGCCGACCGCGGCGCATCAACAAGATCACGCTGTCGAGCTGGGGCTGGTTTTTGTTTTTTCGATGCCGGAATATGCAGTTGGGCACAAACAATGGGAATCCCGCTCATGGCAAGCGTTTTTGCCTGCTCACGCGCCGTAGCCGTATGGCAGAACGCAGAAAAACCACTCCCCGTATAAAAAATCTGTGAAGCGATAAGCACAACAATGCTAACGATTGTAAGCGTTAGTACCAAAATATAGCCCTGCTGATTATTGCTACGCATGCACACCTTTCTTCATGAAGTTACTGGGCCCGCCGCTGCGCCGATTGGGCCACCGGCCCGGGAATTGCCCTGCCTGCCGCACCCGGCGCCTGCGGAGCGCCAGATCTACCGCCCTGAGAGGCCGCTTCTGTTTCTTGTTCTGGCTCAAGCTCGCCTAAATTTTGCATAATCTGAATATTGAGCAGCTCGGCAGGTGCCTCGTAGTTATAAAGCGCAATCAAAAATTCATAGCGGCGCACCATATTGATATATGGATCTAAGTAATCAAGTGATATCTTCACCGCGCGCGGAAGGTCTTTGATTTTTTTAGCTTTCTCTTGCTGCTCCATACGCGCCGGCCACGATTGGTACCATTTCAGCTCGGGTTCTGTTGGAACTTCCGGCTTTATTTTCCGGTCTACAGGTTCTTTTGCCTCCATTTCAGGAACCGGCGCCAAAAACTCCATCCGTAACTTTTTGATATTGCGCAGTAATACGTAACTACGCGCATTTTTATCAGCATCAAGTCCTAATTTCTGCGATTCTTGACGCGAAAGTACATAGGTCCCGCGACGGCGCGGATCTTCTTTCATGCTATAAATAACACGCGCAATACGGGGCACACTCTTGTGATAACGCTGCATAGGATTACAAGTAACCAACGTAAATGTTTCAAATGCGTCGCCCTTGCTGGCATACACAAAGACCTTCTTAACTTGAAGATTTTTAAGCGTAAGTGCCGTATCCTTAGGCTCTTCCTTTTGCTCTTGCCGCCCAGCCTGCGGCTGCTGCCGTACACCCTGCGTTGCTTGTTGGATAAAACTTTTTTCTTGCTGCTTTTGCTTTACCCTTTGAATAGCACGCGCTACCAACTCAGGATCCCCCATTTCGGGAATAAAAGCACCAGAAATATCGCGCTCCATACGATCGTAAAAACCAACAATATTCATAGTCGCCGCCGATAACGAATCGGTCGATTGCAGTGAGCTTGTAGCCCGATTAAGTGCCTGAAATAACACCAGCGACATCATCGAAGCAATAAAAAGCGCTACAATCAATTCAATAAAAGAAAAGGCCGCTTTAAATAATTTCTGGTTCATGGCTTCTCCTTCCCCCCCTGATCAGGAGGTGGCACAAACCACAGTTTGAGCAATGTAGCCTTTTCGTGCCCCAAAAATGATTGCCAGGTCGCCGCAGCAGACGCCTGCTCAAGGGTGGCATATTTGCTCAGCCGCCCCTCGCTCGGCCGCCCAAATGTTACCTCAATAGTCGTCGGCGGCTCTGCAATCTGTTTTTTAATAGCGGTGCGTTTTTCTTCGGTTTGTTTGAAAAGTTCCGGGTTACTTAATGTATTTTTAAGCAACAACGTACGGTAGACATGTGCAGCGTTAGTAACGTCACTACGAAAAACAACGCTCAGCAACGCGTAAGCACTCGCTAACACAATACCCATAACAGCCACCGCTATGAGCGCCTCAATTAATGAAAAAGCACTATGGTTTTTCAAATTCATCATGCCACTCAAATTGTGCGGTAAAGGGATTTAACACCAAGCCAACACGGCGCGCCTCGACGTCTTCACCCTGAACTTTAATATTAATCACCACTTGTTGGGCGGTGCCATCCGGCATGATAAAAAAATACGCATCTTTACGCTTACCCAACGCCATTTCATCACGGCCTTCGATATAAAAATTCGCAAACGAGTAATGTTCCGGAACCGCAACTTCAGTTGGCGTTAGTAAACCACGCACCGGCTTAAATTCATCTTTATCACCCGTTGCATTTTTACCCGCTGCCTGCATGAGCACGATTTTATCATCAACAAAATTGAACGTTATGCGTTGGAGCTGGTGCGTTGTTAGCGCATTGCGCCATGCACCTTGCACAAGACTATTAAGCTGCGTAACAAAAGCGCCTATGTGCGAACGTTCGCGCCGCCCATAAAAAGTGGGCACAATAATGGCCATCACCAGTCCCATGATGACTAAAACGATGACCAATTCAATAAGCGTAAAACCGCTTTTACGCACCTTTTTCACTCTGCCAGGCATCAAAACGATATGGCGCTTCTGGATCACCCTCTGAATTGAGTTCGTATGGATGTTTGCCGCCTTTGGTTACACGGTAATGGTATGGATTTTCCCATGGGTCTACAATAGCACCCTCTTTTACGGTAATCGTTTCTGGATCAATATACGCGCGGCGCCATTTGCCGGCCGAAACATTGGCTGGTTTTTGCACCAAGTCCACCAATTTTTCTGGATAGGAATTAATATCAGCATAATATTCTTGAATAGCGAATTTGAGACCATGCAACTCTAACTTAGCTTTACTATCTTTTGATTTGCCAATCCACGACATAAATCGGGGACCGATTACCACCATGATGATCGCCATTACGGTTATGGCAATAGCTAGTTCGATAAACGTAAAACCTGCTTTTTGTGTATGGGTCATTCCATTCCTTTCACTGGTTACATACCTTTGGTTGCCAATTCCGTCATTTGGGACAACGGCAACGCAATTGAGAGCACAATAAATCCTACAACAACGGCCATAAATAACAACATAAGCGGTTCCAGCTGCGCCGACAACGTCGTGGTCAATTCACGTAAATCAGCCTCATAATTTTGCGCGACAACCTGCAACATATAGTCGAGTCTGCCGCTCTCCTCGCCGGTCTTGATTAAATAAATCGCCATGGGCGGAAAAATCTTCGTTTGTTTTAAATATTGGGCAATTTTGCCCTCCTTGATAATTTTATCGCGCGCCTCGCGCAACGTGATATCAAGTACTTTGTTATCAACAATACTGCATACAATATCTAACGAATCTGCCAAATTTACGCCAGCCTCCAACAACATGCCCAATGTTCCGCAAAATTGCACAATGGCGTTGGTCCGCGCAAAATAACCGATCAATGGCAAGCGTAATTTAAATTGATCGATATATTTTTTACCATCCGGCGTACTTTTCCAATAACGATAGCCTACGTAGATAAGCACGATCAGGATACCAATAATTAGATAATAGCTTTTAACCGTATCAGACATCGCCAGCAAAATACGTGTAGGCAATGGTAACGACCCGCCATATTTTGAAAACATACTTGTTAAACGGGGAACAACAAAGGCCAATAAAAAGACGGTTACCAAACCGATAACCACGAGCTGAATAAGCGGTTGGCGCATAGCAGACTTGATACGCTTGCGCAAATCTAACTGCCGCTCAAGATACTCTGTTAAACGATCTAAAATAACCTCGAGTTTGCCACTTGCCTCACCAGCACGAACTAATTGAACATATATTGATTCAAATACGCGCGGATAATTGCTCATCCCTTGCGCCAGCGAACCGCCTTGCTTAACCCCATCTTTCAATTCAACGATAATCCGGCGCATGCGCCCTTCAAATTGTTCACTCAGAAGTTCGAGCGCTTGAAGAAGCGGAACGCTCGATTTAAGCAACACGCTTAATTGTTTGGTAAAAAAGATTTTTTCTTTGGGAGTAACCGGACGCTCAAAAAGCTGCGATAACGTAAAACCAACTTTTTCTTTTTGATCGATTTCAACACGTACCGGATAAAGCCCCTGACGAATTAACTGATCTTTAACTGCCTGAGTAGAAGGCGCGTCAAGCTGCCCTTTCACCCGTTTGCCATCTT